>NZ_JNJS01000002.1:0-509073 GCF_000701765.1 Pseudobutyrivibrio sp. LB2011
TGATTCTGCATACCGACCAAGGGTCCGTTTATGCATCTAAAAACTTTAATGAAATACTGCCACTTTATAACATAATTCACTCTATGTCCCGTGCGGGAACTCCTACTGATAATGCTGCTATGGAAGCGATTAATGGTTGGATTAAGGCAGAGATATTTAGTGATCTACATATAACAAGCAATGCCACCATTGAAAAAGACATTGCCAGATACATAGTGTTCTTCAATGAAGAACGCCCTGCCTACTCTCTGAGTTATCTGACTCCAAAACAGTATCGAGAGTATTACAGTGGAGAAACTATGTGTAAAAACACGTAAACCTGTCTACTTTTGCTTGACTAGTGCAGAAATTGCAAAACGGCGTGTTCAAGTAGCCTAAAATTGACACGCGGAATTGAAGGCACAGCCAAAGCGCGTGTCTCTGGCCTCCAAAACAGACACGCCGTATTGCAGAAAGTTCCAATCCGCGTGTCGCACCCAGTCATAGACTGGTGGCCCCGCCACAGTCCCAGTTTCAAACCTGCTTGATTACCGTATACCCATCAAAAGGCAGTGTGTCAATGACGCGAAGCGCCGAAGGGCATCATTGACTCGCTGACTGGATGGGTATCCTGTAACAAGCAGGTTGAAACAAAACCTCGCGTTGTCATATTAATAAAATGAGCATTTTAGCCCAGATAATGGTATAATGTTAAGGATTGCATTTTGTAATAAATTTATATAGACTACTGAATGTTGTTTCTAGGAGAAATAAGGTTTGAAGAATAAGAATACTATAAGAAAAATAGAGAGCGTTATAGAGCTTGCCATCATGGCAGTTGCATACTATTTCGTTTGGAAATACATGATTTTTGATAGGGAGTATTTCTTCCCATTCCTGGGCCGTGGTAAGTATGTGCTCATGGGAATATACTTCATACTGATGCTGGTAATTATTCACCTGTGTGAGGGATTCAAGTATGGCATTTTAAAAATTGCCGATGTACTGTTCTCACAGTGGATTGCAATCTTTATCGTAAATGCGGTTACATACTTGCAGCTCTGCTTGATGGCAAACATCATGATTCCAGTGAAGCCAATGCTTCTTTTAACAGTAGGAGATTTTCTCCTCTCAGGAATCAGCGTATACATCTTCTTTGCAATATATGAGCGCCACTCAAAGGCTAGCAAGCTTTTGATGGTGTACGGAAATAAAGAATCTGTTGGGCTGAAGCTCAAGATGGACACCAGAGCAGATAGCTACAACATCAAAAACATCGTCAGCATCGATGAGGGCATTGATAAGATTTGCCAGATGCTTGCTGACTATGACGGTATCGTAATTTCGGATGTTAGTGCTGAGCAGAGAAACGATTTGTTGAAGTACTGCTACATGCATGAAATCGAGACATACATCACTCCAAAGATTTCCGATGTTATCATCTCTGGAGGTGAGGGTATTCACCAGTTTGACACTCCACTTGTGATGATCAACACAACAGGCCTCACACCTGAGCAGGAAATCGTAAAGCGAATCTTTGATGTGATTCTTTGCGTCATTGCCGCAGTGGTACTTTCACCACTTATGCTTATCGTTGCACTTGCAATCAAGCTGGAGGATCACGGCCCTGTTTTCTACAAGCAGGCCCGCGTCACAAAGGATGGCAAGGTATTCGATATCCTGAAGTTCAGAAGTATGGTTGAGGATGCAGAGCAGCGCCCAGCCACAGATGACGATGATCGCATCACAAAGGTAGGACATGTAATCCGTGCAACTCGTATCGACGAGCTTCCACAGATTTTCAATATTATTAAGGGCGATATGTCAATCGTTGGCCCTCGTCCAGAGCGCACCGAGCACGTGGAGAAATACACTGCAGCCATCCCTGAATTTGAATTCAGAAACAAGGTAAAGGGAGGCCTCACAGGCTACGCTCAGATTTATGGCAAGTACAACACATCAGCTTACGACAAAATCAAGCTTGATTTGATGTACATTGAAAATTATAGCTTTTTACTTGATTTGAAACTCATCCTCATGACTATCCGCATTGTCTTCAAGAAGGAAAGTACAGAAGGCTTCGACAAAGTGGTTAGCGCCGATGACATATTAGCAGATTTAGAAAAGCAAAAGTAAGAGGTATTTATGGCAATTTATATTCCTAAGATTAAAAGAGAATACCAGCGCTGCACTCAGTGTGTTATGGACACAACTGATTCAATGATTGAATTTGATGAGCAGGGTGTCTGCGACCACTGTCGCAACTTCGAGAAAAATATCAAGCCATACTGGAATCCAAACAAGGAGAACAGGGAGGAGCTTGAAAAGGTAGCAGCCCAGATTCGTAAAGACGGAGAGGGCAAGGATTACGATTGTATCCTTGGTATGTCCGGCGGTGCAGATAGCTCGTATCTTGCGTATATCGCAAAGGAAGTTATGCACCTTCGTCCACTTATCTACGTTGTTGATACAGGATGGAACTTGAACGTAGCCGTTGAAAATATTGAAAAAATCGTCAAGGGCATGGACCTTGATATGTATACAGATGTTATTAACTGGAAGGAGATGAGCGACTTCCAGCTTTCTATGTTTAAGTCAGGAATTAGCAGTTGCGATGCTCCTCAGGATCACGCAATTTTCGCATCCCTTTACAACTATGCTGTAAAGCATGGTATCAAATGGGTGCTCACTGGCTCAAATAACAGTACAGAGTTCGTTCGTCCACCAGTAGAGTGGATTTACATGAACGACCTTCGTATGTACAAGGATATTCACAAGAAATTTGGCAAGCGTCCACTGAAGACATACCCAACCTGTGGTATTCTCAAGTATCGTTTGCTCTACAAATATGTCTACGGAATGAAGCGTTTCTATCCACTTGATTACGTAGTTTATGACAAGGCAAAGGCAGAGGAATTCTTGCACGAGAAATACGGCTGGACTAAATACGAAAACAAGCACTATGAAAACGTATTTACCAGATTCTTTGAGGGATATTACCTTCCATACAAATTTGGATTCGACACTAGAAAGAATGTATTCTCAACCCAGATTTTAGCTGGCACAATGACTCGCGAGGAAGCTCTTGAAAAGCTTAAGACTAACCCATACGACACAGACCAGATGGAGCAGGATAAGGAATACATCGCAAAGAAACTCGGCATTTCAACTGAGGAATTCGATGAGATTATCAACTCCCCAGCCCACACCCCAGACGACTACAAAAACTCTATGTGGATGATTCGTCTCGGCGTAAAGATTTGCCAGATTTTAGGAATTGAGAAACGTAACATGAGGTTTTAAATGGTAGCAATAATTAATTACGGCTTGGGAAATTTAGGTTCCATTGCCAATATGTTAAAAGTTATAGGCGAGAAAAGCGTCATTACTGCGGACCCAGAGAAAATCAAGGCAGCAGACAAAATTATTTTGCCAGGCGTCGGCGCATTCGATGCCGGCATGGGCAAGCTCAATGAAACAGGCCTTGTAGATTTAATTAAAGAAGAAGCAAGAAACGGCAAGCCAATCCTTGGTATTTGCCTTGGCATGCAGCTCCTTGGAAATGGTTCCGAGGAAGGTCAGCTTCCTGGCCTTGGCCTCATCGATTTCAGCTGCAAGCGCTTCGACATCCCTGCAGAAATGAACCTCAAGGTTCCTCACATGGGATGGGACATCGTGGAGTTCAAAAAGGACGTGCCACTTTTAGATGGAATCGAAGGTCGCCAGAGATATTACTTCGTTCACACATATCACGCCGTTTGCAAAAACGATGAGGATGTGATGATGACATGCGACTACGGATACGAATTCGCCTGCGCAGTAAACAAAGGCAATGTGTATGGTGTTCAGTTCCATCCGGAAAAGAGCCACGACTTCGGAATGAGACTATTAGAAAATTTTGTTAAGAAGTGCTAGCAATAGCCTAAAGGAAAAATTATGTTTAATAGACCAAGAATCATCCCAGTTCTTCTTATTGATGATAGGGATTTGATAAAGACAATAAATTTCAAAAAGCCAACATACCTTGGTGACCCAGTCAACGCGCTGAAAATTTTCAACCGCAAGGGCATCGACGAGATGGCAGTGCTTGATATTTCTGCCAGCAAAAAGGGCTTGGAGCCAGACTTCGAGCTTCTTACAGATATGGCATCTGAAGCCTTCATGCCACTTTCATATGGCGGCGGCATCAAAACTTTGGACCAGGTTCGCAAGCTTCTTGCAATCGGCTATGAAAAGGTGGTTTTGAACACTAGCCTTGTTGAGGATGAGCAGCTTGTAAAGGATGCAGTTGCGCTTGCAGGTTCCCAGTCAGTGGTTGCATCCATCGATGCTAAGGTGGTAAACGGCCAGTACAAATGCGTCATCTGCGACGGCACAAAGGTCATCGACATGAGCCCAGTAGAGCTTGCAAAGCATGCCGAGGAGCTTGGAGTTGGTGAAATCTTCCTTAACTCAATCGACCGCGATGGAATGATGGAAGGTTACGACATCGACCTTGTAAACCAGGTGGTTAACGCTGTAGATATTCCTGTTACAGCTTGCGGCGGCGCCGGTGGCATCTCTGATCTGAAGGATGTTATCGAAAATGGCCATGCTCACGCAGCAGCAGGCGGAAGCATGTTCGTATACTACGGCCGCCTCAAGGCAGTCCTCATCACAGCTCCTACCGAAGAAGAATTGACTGATGCAGGAATTTACTCCGAGTAAATCAAGGACGAAACCATGAAGATTCTTTTATTAGATGTTAACTGCAAATACAGCTCCACAGGCAAAATAGTGTACGACCTTTACCGTCGCCTCAACGCTGATGGTCACGAGGCCCGCATTGCCTACGGCCGTGGAGATGTCATAGATGAACCAGGCATTTACAAATTCGGTCTGGACTGGGAGACAAAAAAGCACGCACTTTTAGCTAGAATCACTGGCAAAAACGGCTGCTACTCGCCAAAGTCCACAGCAAATCTTATCCAGTACATCAAGGAGTTTAAACCGGATTTGATTCACATACACGAGCTCCACGCATACTTCGTAAACATAAGCCAATTGCTGGAGTTTTTGAAAGAGCAGCAGATTCCAGTTGTGTGGACATTCCACTGCGAATACATGTACACAGGCAAATGCGGCTTCGCATACGAGTGTCAGGGCTATAAGAGCGGATGTGGCAATTGCCCATATCTCCGTCAGTACGTAAGCTCGCTGGCAATCGACAAAACAGCTCAGCTCCTTGCAGAGAAAAAGGCAGCCATGGAGGGCCTGAATCTTAAGGCAATCGTCACACCTTCCAAGTGGCTGGCAGACAAAACAAAGGAAACATACCTGTATGGCAACAACATCCAGGTTATTCATAACGGAATAGATACCGACGGCATTTTCTATCCACGTCCAAAGGACGACGTCATCCGCAGCCAGTTCGGCATCCCATCCGATGCAAGGCTCATTCTGGCAGTAGCGCCAAACATCATGGATGTCCGCAAGGGTGGCCAGATGGTGGTAGATTTGGCAGAGACCATGCCAGACACACATTTCGTGCTTGTAGGGGCCGATGAAACAAAGCGCCACTCAGCAAATGTGCAGCTTATCGCCCGAACCAAGGACCAGGACGAGCTGGCTCGTTGGTATTCTGAGGCAGATTTGTTTATAATATGCTCGAAGGCGGAAAATTTCCCAACCACCTGCATCGAGGCATTGTGCTGCGGCACACCTGTTGTAGGATTGGATGAGTGCGGCACCAAGGAAACCGCGCCAGAGCCTTACGGCACCTTCGTCCGTGTAGATATTGCTGGCGACGCAGATGTGAAATATGCCGCTACATTGGAGGCATTGCAAAAAGCCATAGACTTACAGCTTGGCCGTGGCCTCACTGCAGACGAAATCCGCGCATACGCCGTAGCGCACTACGACAACGCGGTAATGTATAGAAATTATTTGGAGATTTATAATGGAATTTCTCAAGAATAGATTACGAGATGTAAGAGATGCGATTAACTACATCAGATACTTCCACAAATTTAAAAAAGTAGGCAAGCGCTGCGTCATGTCCAAGCCTCTGAGACTTACTAACCTTCAGAACGTTGAGCTTGGCGAGAAAGTTTACATCCTCCCAGGCCTTCGCATGGAGACTTTGGAATACAAGGACGGAGTGCAGTTCAATCCACTCATCAAAATCGGCAACGGCGTAACCATCGGCCAGAACGCCCACATTTTCTGCGCAAGCGGAATCACAATCGGCGATAATGTTGGAATCGGTGGCAATGTCATGATCAATGACTGCGCCCACGGCTACGCAGATTTGGACGCTCCAATCCAGGATCAGCCAATATCTACCAAGCCAATCGAAATCGGAGAAAACACACTTATCGGCAACAATGTGCTCATCCTTCCAGGAGTAAAAATCGGGCGCAATTGCTGCATCGGCGGAAATGTTGTTATCGCTAAAAGTGTTCCAGATTATTCCGTGGTATCAGCCCCACGCCCACGCGCGGTGGTAATGCCACATTAATAGGAGTTTACAATGAAAGTTTTACACATAGGAATGCCTTCACATTTTACTGAGGGTATGCTGTATCAAGAGAATATGCTTATTGCTATGAATCGTAAGGATGGCCACGATGTTACGATCATCACCGACGTCTATCACTACGAGGGCAGCAAGCTTGTGAAGGGCCCAGAGGAGGACAGAATCCTCGACAACGGCGCCCGTCTTATCAGATTAGAATACGACCGAGTTTTCAATAGCGACCTTTGGACGGAGAAAATCCAAAAGTGCCGCAAGCTCAAGAAATATCTCAAGGAAATCCAGCCAGACACCATCCTTTATCACGGTGTGTGCGGATTTGAAATGATGGATGTGGCAGATTACTGCAAGCACCATCCAGAGTGCCTTTTCTTCATGGATAGCCACGAGGACTACACAAACTCAGCCATGACACCACTTAGCAAGGCATTCTACAAATTCATCCACGGCCACTTCGTTCACAAGGCGTTGCCACAGGTTGATAAGATTCTCTACCTTGGCGTGCAGATGAGAGATTGGCTCAAGGATATCTACGGTATTCCAGATAATAAGATGGAGTTCATGGCCATCGGCGGAATCATTTATTCTACCGAGCAGCAGCGAGAAGCTCGCCAGAACATCATCAACAAATATAGCCTTCCACAGGACGCCATCATCATGGCTCACTCAGGAAAGCTTTCAGCAGGCAAGCGCACTGCCGAGCTTTTGCAGGCATTCACACAGGTCAGCGACCCACGTCTTGCTCTGTTTGTATTCGGTTCCATCCCAGAGGATATGGAATCCACCCTTCGCCCACTTTTGGAGTCAGATAACCGCATCCGCTTCATGGGCTGGAAGGTCAACAAAGAAATCGAGGAATTCCTTGCAGGCGTTGATTTGTACTGCCAGCCAGGTGGCCAGTCATCCACATTCGAGACTGCTATGTGCTGCGGCTGCGCCAACATGACATATCCACACGAGACCTACAAGGACGCAACATACAGCGATTGCAACGGTGAGAACTACTTCTTCGTGGAGACAGTTGATGACATGGTAAACGTATTCAAGAGCATCACAGAAACACCGCTTCTTTTGGAGCAGACAAAGGCCAAGTCATTTGCATTCGCAAAGCTTCAGTTTGATTACGAAGTAATCGCAAGAAGAATCTACACAGCTTAAAAGCTAAAGAGGATAAAATGAGTAATAAAGAACAGTTTGAAAAATTTTGCCAGGACAATTACGTGTGCATCTATTCAAAGCCATGGTGGCTCGATGCAGTAGTTGGCCCTGAGAATTGGGATGTATGGCTCTATGAAAAGGGCGGCCGTATCTGGGCTGCTATGCCATATTATCTTGAACAGAAAAACGGAATAAAGCGAATCACCAAGCCACCTCTCACACAGACAAATGGCTTGATTGTCAGCTACCCAAAGGACCCACAGTCCCTTGCAAAGCGCGCTAGCTACGAGGAAGAAATCTGCGACGCTGCCATCGAGTTCATCGAAAGCATGGGTCTCGATATTTACGAGCAGCAGTTCCAGTACAAGTACCAGAACTTCCTTCCATTTTTCTGGCACAGATATAGCGTAATCCCTCGCTACACATACGTTATCGAGGATACATTCGACATGGAGCAGGTTGATAAAAACATCAGCAGCAAGTATAAAAACATGATCCGCAAGGGTGAGAAAAACGTTCACCACTTCGGCACAATCGACGCTGACACATTCTACGCCGAGCATGAAAAGATTTTCGCTCGCCAGGATTTGCCAGTTCCATTTTCAAGAGAGCAGTGGCATCGTATATACGAAGCAGCCTACGCCCACAATGCAGGCGAAGTATTTGCAGCTCTCGGTGAGAACGACGAGGTTCTTTCACTTAGCTTTTTAGTTTGGGACGAGGAAAGCCTCTATCTTGATGCAGGCGGCCCAATCCCAGAGCACTCAAGACTTCAGACATACGACGCACTTGTCCACAAGTCAATCGAAAAGGCCCACGACCTTGGCCTCAAGTTCGACTTCGAAGGCAGCGTTGTAAAGCAGATAAATCACAGCTTCCGCGAGTACGGCGGCAGACCAGTGGAGTACTACCGTTTCCGCAAGGTCTTCAATCCAGAAATCATCCGTAAGGAAGCAGAGGAAACTATTGCAAGATTATGATGAACACAGAGTTTGATTACAAAGTAGATTTAAAATCCAAGAACATTCTTATTATCATGCCAAAGTTCTACGCTTATCAGAATGAGATAAAGAAGGACTTGGTGGCCCGCGGCGCCAACCCTCATTTCTATGATGAGGAGCCTGAAAAGACAAAGTTCTTGATTATGAAAAATATTGAGAGCATCTTCCACAAGCCAAACATTTTTGATAGGTTCAACAAAAAGCTTACCAATCAGATTTTGGCAGAGATGCCGGCAGGCGGATATGACTATTTACTTGTCATCCGCGGCAATGTTTTAAACGAATTGACCATCCACGAGCTAAAGCTCCATGCCCTCAAGGCCAACGGAAAATCCATCTATTATTCATGGGATTCCTTTGAAAATATGCGCCACAAAGGTGAGCTTGGCCGTCTTTTCGACTGGAGAGGTACATTCGATTCCGTGGACGCAGCAAATTCCGACATGGATTACAAATTGCTTCCACTTTTCTATTCAGATGAATTTGATGCAAACAACATGGATGAGGTGCAGGAATACAAGTACGATTACGTCAGTGTTTCAGCCTTCTTCCCATTCAGATACAGATATTTCAAGGCATTCAAGGAAGCAAACAAGGACAAAAATCTTTGCCTTAAGCTCTACCTGAATCCTAGCGTATATCGCGGCAAAAAGCTGAAAGATCCTAAGCTTGTAAAGAACCTTGATATGGACATCGTAAGCTTCGAGCCATTCAGCCCAGACGCCATCCGCGATATGGTAAAGCATTCCAAGGCAGTCATCGATCTCGCCCATGAAAAGCAGCAGGGATTGACAATGCGTACAATGGAAACCCTTGGAATCAAGCGAAAGTTGGTAACAAACAACATTTATTTACGGGACTATGAGTTCTATAATGAAAATAATGCGGTGGTTCTCGAAAACCTATCTGCAAAATGCGACGAAGCCGAAGCATCAGGTGATTACTCAGCCTTCGTCCTCCCAGACGCGACCTGGTTGGACAAGCCGTACGCGGAGAACGAGACCGTCCGTCGTAGATATAGTATCCATTCATGGATTGATAATTTATTTGAGGTATAAAAAATGAAATATTTAATAACAGGTGCAAATGGATATATAGGCCAGGGAGTTGTGAAGACTATGCTTGATCTCGGCGCTGAGGTCGTGGCCACAGATTTCCACACAGATGACGTTGACCCACGTGCAAAGCGAATCGACGCAGATCTCTTCACTCTTGAGGACCCATATGGATATTTCGAAAAGCCAGATGTTGTGATTCACTTGGCTTGGCGCGACGGATTCCGCCACGCTTCAGAAAATCATATGAACGATTTGCCACATCACTATGATTTCATTTCAAAGATGTGCCGTGCCGGCATCAGAAAGATGTGTGTCATGGGAACCATGCACGAAATCGGCTTCATGGAAGGCTGCATCAAGGCAGACACACCATGCGCACCACAGTCACTTTACGGTATTTCAAAGAATGCCCTTCGCCAGGCTACCATGCTCCTCTGCAAGGAGACAGGCGTAAAGCTTCAGTGGCTCAGGGGCTACTATATAGTTGGTAACGCTCATAAGGGTTGCAGCATTTTCTCTAAGCTCACAGCTGCAGCAGAGGCAGGCGATACCACATTCCCATTCACCACAGGTCAGAATCAGTACGATTTCACAGATTATGATTTGTTCTGTGAGCAGGTTGCCAAGGCAGCTATGCAGGATGAAGTGCTTGGAATCATCGAGTGCTGCACAGGCAAGCCAATGAAGCTTGCTGACCGCGTAGAGAAATTCATCGAAGACAATGGATTCTCTATCAGCCTCGCATATGGCACATTCCCAGATCGCCCTTACGATTCAAAGGCTGTATGGGGAGATAGCTCGAAAATTGATAAAATAATGGCTTTATATTAAGGAGATTAAAATGAAACCAATTTTATATATCGTAATTCCTTGCTACAACGAGGAGAAAGTTCTTCCAATCACAGCGCCTATGTTCCTCGACAAGATTAAAGAACTAGTTTCGAATGACAAAATCGATGATAAGTCTCGCGTAATGTTCGTAAACGATGGTTCAAAGGACACTACATGGGAGATTATCAAGGACCTTGCAAAGCAGAACGAGCACTTCGTTGGCATCACACAGAGCCGTAACCGTGGTCACCAGAACGCAGTTCTTGCAGGTCTTATGGAAGCAAAGGAGCTTTGTGACATCACTATCTCTATCGACTGCGATGGACAGGACGATATCAATGCTATGAACGAAATGGTAGATGCATATTTGGATGGATGCGAAATCGTCTATGGTGTTCGCAACAGCCGTGCTACAGATACATTCTTCAAGCGCTTCACAGCTGAAAGCTTCTACAAGCTTTTAAATAGCATGGGCGCAGAGGTCGTTTTCAACCACGCTGATTACAGATTAGTTTCAAGCCGCGTGCTTAACGAATTTGCAAACTTCAAGGAGGTCAACCTTTTCCTTCGTGGAATGTTCCCACTTGTAGGTTTCAAGAGCACTAGCGTTTACTATGCAAGAAACGAGCGTATCGCCGGCGAGAGCCACTACCCACTTTCAAAGATGCTTTCACTTGCATTCGATGGCATCACATCCCTTAGCGTTAAGCCTATCCGTATGATTACAGGCTTCGGTATTTTCGTGGCTTTCATCAGCCTTATCTTGCTTATATATTCAGTGGTACAGCACTTCCTTGGCAATACAAATGCCGGATGGTCTAGTATCATGGTGGCAGTCTGCTTCCTTGGCGGCATCCAGCTCATCTCACTTGGTGTAATCGGTGAGTACGTTGGAAAGACCTACATGGAGACAAAGGCTCGCCCACGTTATATCATTTCAGAGAGAACTTACGATGAAAGAACCAACGATTGAGAACTTCCTCGCCTTCGAGCGAGAGCACAAATGTAACCAAATAGAGATTGAAGGCATGCATGTGTGGGCTTTGTATCGATACGAAATCCACAATGCCATCAAGGCCGAGACGGTGGGCCGCACTGAGGGCGATGCCCAGGGGTTCACCAAGTCGGAACTCATCAGGATGGCCATCAATGCCCTAAAGCCTTTCACTTATAAAAATGTGGATGTGCTTTTCATCGGAAACGGTCGTCGTACCAAGAATGCCGACACTGGCATCTACGAGGACATCTATTGCGATGAGATAGCAAAGAAGTACAACAGTGTAATTCTTGAGCATCCAGAAAACCACGGACATTGCACACCTAACGGAATGGACAATGTCTATTTTACTGATAGGGTGGCATTCCAGACCAATCTGGCAGTAAAGCTTTCAAAGAAATTCAATACTAAGAAGCGCCAGCAGCGCACTAAGGCTGTCACAGAAAAAATCGGCCCAATCCTTGACGCAGTCAAAACAGAATTTGGCCCAGATTTAAGAGAAAAGCTTATTCCTGATATCGTTGATAGAATGTACTATATCGATATCACAAAGAAATATTGTGGCAAGATTTTGGACAAGGCTAATCCAAAGCTCATCATCGAAATCTGCTACTACGCAATGGAAAGCTACGCTATGAGCATGCTTGGCCACGAGAGGGGCATCCACACCGCTGAATACAGCCACGGCTTTGCATTCCCTACTCACACGCCAATGCAGTACAATCCAGAAGACCACCTCACAGAGCTTCCGGATGACGAGCTCATCTACAGCGAGACCCAGCTTCCAATTGTGCATCTGCCTGACAATGTAAATATGATTACAGTCGGCTTCCCATTTTTCGAAAAGCAGAGAGCACACTACCAGGCAGAAAATCCAAAGGATGACAAAACCATCTGCTTTATTTCCACCCTTGCAGAGGGTGAGCAAATCAGCAAGGTGGCAGCTGCGGTGGCAGATATGATTGGGGATGAATACCACATCATCTACAAGCTCCATCCACTAGAGTTTGGCTACTACAAAAAGCGTTATCCTTGGCTTGTAAACGACAAACTGGATGTGATTGACAACAACGAAAATCACATATTCAAATATCTTGCCGCTGCAAGCGTGGTTGTCAGCACCCGCACAGCCTCAGTTTGGGAAGGCATCGGCTTCGGCTGCGACACCATCCTCTTAAACTATGGTGACACCGCCGTAAATATGGAGTATTTTATAAAAGAAAAGAATGTGCCGCTGGTAGATACAGCAGAGCAGGTTGTGGACCTTATTAAAACAGGTCGCGCCGGCAAAGTAGATCCAGATGGTATGTTTGAACCTAACGCATTTGCGAATATAAGTAACTACATAGAGAGGTATATAAAATGAAAACAGTAGCATTCGTACCTATAAAAATGAACAATGAGCGCCTTCCAGGCAAGAACACAAAGTGTTTTAGCGACGGCACTCCACTTGTTAGAGTAATAACTGAAAAGCTTGCAGCCCTCAAGGGCGATTGCATCGATGAAGTTTACTGCTATTGCAGCAATCCAGCCATCAAAGAGTATTTGCCAGAGGGAGTAGAGTTCCTTGAGCGCCCTACATTCCTTGATGACAAGTTCTGCAAGGGCCGTGCAATCTACGAGGAATTCGTAAAAACGGTAGAGGCTGATGTTTACATTCTCTGCCATGCCACAGCACCTTTCACTACTACAGAGCACATCAAAGAGTGCATCGAGGCAGTGCAAGCTGGCAAGGCATCATCTGCATTTGCAGGCCAGAAGCATCAGACATTCTTCTGGAAGGATGGCAAGCCATTCAATTTCGACTTGAGCAATCCACCACGTACACAGGATATGGAAGCATTCTACACAGAGAACCCATCTCCATACGTATTCACAAAGGAGTGCTTTGCAGAGACTCACGCAAGATGCGGTCTCAACCCATACATCGTTGAGTGCGATGCAGCAGAGTGCGTAGATATTGATAACGCTGACGATTTCGAGTTGGCAGATGCAGTATACACATTCCTCAAGTCAAAGGGAAAGTTAAAGTAAGAAAGTAAGGTTTTTTTATGGAACAGCATATCAGACTTTTAGACTGTACTCTCCGTGACGGTGGCCACATCGTTCAGGGTAAATTCGGCGAGTCAGTTATCAAAAACACAATCAAAGGCTTGGTAGAGGCAGGCGTAGATATCATCGAGGTTGGTTTCCTTTGGGACAGCGTCAATGACAAGGACACAGCACGTTTCTACACAATCGAGGATGTTAAAAGAATTTTGCCAGAGGATAGAGGTCATTCTCATTTCTCACTTATGGCTGATTTTATCGATTTGGAGCACTTGGAGCCATGCGACGGAACTATCGAATACATCCGTCTTTCATTCAAGAGATGGCGTCTCGACTGGGGTCTCAAGACAGCCCGCATCCTTATGGACAAGGGATACAAGGTCTTCATCAACCCAGTAAACAACAACGTTTATTCAGATAAGGAATATATTGAGGTTCTTGAAAAGGTTAACGAGCTTCACCCATATGGTTTCTCAATCGTAGATACCTTCGGTGTAATGCGTGTTAACGACCTTTCACACAGATATTATTTGGTAGAGAACAACCTTCTCCCAGATATTACAATCGGCGTTCATTTGCACGAAAATCTCGGTTTGGCATACAACCTTGCTCAGCACGTAGCTCAGATTGCCAACCCAACACGAAACATCGTTATCGATGGTTCACTTCTTGGAATGGGCCGTGTGCCTGGCAACCTTTGCATCGAGCAGATTGCAGATTACATGAACGAGCAGTACGGCACAAGCTACGCCCTTGAGCCAATCTACGATGCAATCGACGACTACATCGCACCAATCAAGGCTCGCGAGCCATGGGGCTATGCAATCCCATACGCCCTTTCTGCAAAGTACTACTTACACCGTACATACGCAGAGCATTTGATCAACAAAAAGCGTCTCAAGACAAAGGACATCCAGCGTATCCTTTCACAGGTGGATCCTTCCGAGGCAGAGACATTCAACGAGGAATACATCGACAAGCTCTACATGGAGTACATGGATGTTAAATACGATGACAAGGCAGATTTGAAGAACCTTTCAGATATCCTTGCAGGCTACAAAAACATCCTTGTTATGGCTCCAGGCGAGAGCCTCAAGACATCTGCAGATAAGATTGCAGCAGCAAAGACAGCCGACACATGTACTATCGCAGTAAACTTTGTGCCAGAGGCAGGTGCCGATATCATCTTCCTTACAAATACAAAGCGCTACGACAGCATCAAGGATAAAAAGGGAGATAGCAAGCTTGTTATCACTTCAAACCTTATGCGTGATATCGAAAGCTACGATGCAGCAATCGCTTACAACGAGCTTGTATATTTCAACGACGAATACAATGACGATTCCACATTGATGCTTATCAATCTTCTTGTTAAGCTTGGTGTCAAGGAGCTTAGCTTCGCAGGCTTCGATGGCCGCAAGAATGGCAAGCTCAACTTCGTGGACAATTCACTTGATGGCCACCAGGACAACCCTGAGCGCAGTCAGAACACAAAGCGTATCTTAGATAACGTATTTGCGGATGTGAAAAAGACTTTCATTACAGAAAGCGAATATAAGTAAAAACGTACTCCACTGCCAAAACTATAATGGCAGTGGATTTTTTTTACAATCTTTTTTATTCATCAATTGTTCAGAAATTATTCTTGATTTCAACATGCTTATGGAGTAGACTCGAATTAGAATAATTCCATAAAATAGGGAAATGGGGTTAAATTTAAAAGGAAGGTGTCTATTATGAAGAGATTCAAGATTGCAAAGGTTCTCTCTCTTGCACTTGCAGCAGTATTTGCAGTATCAGTATTTACTACAAACGCTTCAGCAGCAAGCCGTGCAGACCAGTACAGAAGAGAGCTTACTACTGAGGAAGTTCAGTGCCTCTATTCAATGTTTGATGCAAAGTTTTATGCAAGCGCAAATGCTGATGTAATGGATTATTATGGATTCGATTACTACACAACAGATTGCGACATGACATTGTTTGCTCACTTCTTAGCATGTGGCCTTTGGGAAGAGCGTCAGCCAAACGCACAGTTCAACGTAGATGTATACGCTACTAGAAACGTTGATCTTCGTGCAGCTTACGGCGATGACATCGTTGCATACTATGTTCACTACGCAACACATCCAGAGGAAGTTACATGGCGTGTAACACCAACACTTGGTGATGCATTCAGAAACGGTATCACAGTATACTCTGTATACGATATGGTACTTGGTTCAACATCAGCTGTTAAGGCTGGAGCACTTCCAGTTCAGACAGTTAATTATGCACCAGTACTTGGTATCGGCGTTAATTAATTAGCAAAATATGTATTGTGGGGCCTAGGGTTTTCCTAGGCCCTTATTTTGTACTTTTTCCGGCGATTAGCCTATGATATAATAAATTGAACTATGTGCAAAAACGCTTATTCTCATAGGCGGCATAATTTAAGGAGATACTAATGGGTTTTTTTGAAGAGAAAAAGGGAGTTTTAAGAGGAATTTTGGGCCTGGCTGCGTTTGTTTGGGCAATCATCACTTTGAACACAGGCCTTTTTATAGATGAAAATGGTGTATTGGCAATTTATAAGGGAATCTTCCAGGGGCAGAGGATGTTTGTGGATGCCTGGGGCCCACTTCAGATGGGAGGCCTTCTCACATATCCACTGTTTGCACTTTACAAGTTTGCGTTAGAGCCACTTATCTATCCATTTGGAATCGGATTGGTGTTCTATCTTCGTATTGTATATACGTTAATCAGACTTGCCATCTGCATCTATCTTTATTCAGTTTTAAAGAGAACAAAGTATGAAAACGGCGCCTTCTATGCTAGCTTATTCGCATTCCTTTTCGTAATGAGCTACAAGGCTATTTCATATAAATCGATTTGTGATTTTGGAGTATTGCTTTTTATTGCATACGGCATTCGCTTCCTTGTTACAAGCAAGCCTGCATACGTGGTGCTTATGGGAATCGCTAGCTGTATTGCAGTTATTGCATATCCATCTATGATTATCCTTCCAGTATGCTTTGGTGTGATTCTTCTCATCCTTAGCTACAGAGGATACGAAATGATTAAGCCATTCTGGATTTACCTTGCCACATGCCTTGTGATAGCAGCACTTGTAATTCTTTATCTGCAGCTCACATCAGGCCTTGGCAATATTATTCCCCAGCTTCAGTACCTGGAGGATTCAGATTACGACCAGAGCCTTCCAGTCCGTATCGGCATGATGCTTGCAGAATACGCAGTGTTTGCAGTAGTGGCATATCTTCCAGTTGTGTTTGTAAAGATTCTTGGAAAGTATCGCTACGTAGATAAGTATGGCCTTGGCGTCACATTGTCTCTTTACTGGGCAGTGTTCATGCTTGCAATTTGCGCGCTTCGCTCAGATAGCGTTAGCGACTCACGCTTTGCGTATGGATGCTTGCTTCCATTCTTCTGGCTACCAGTTCTTATCCAGCCAGAGAAAAAGGCCGACTACACAGTCATCGGCCAGTACAGCAACAACAGCCTCAGTGGCACTATTTTGCTTCAGTTCATTTTTGCAACATCGGCAGTGTCGCAGTTCGCTTGGCTTCTTTCTACAAACCAGGATATTTCCGTGCCAGCCCACATGGCATACTATGTGGTTCTTGCAGTGATTCTCATTGCTTGCCAGGATGATAATGGCATGGGCTTCCTAGTGACAGCTCTCACAATTGCAGCTCTTTTCTTCGGATGCTTCTGGGTGGCAGAGGGCAACGGCGGCTTCGCTAGCATCGTTTCAGAAAGATGGCTTGTAGAAGATGGAGCTTTCAAAGGTATCGCCCTTACACCAGATGATTACAATGCAAATCTTTCCGTTATGGAGCTACTTGATACATATGTTACCGAGGATGATTATTTGCTTGTAGCCTTCGGAAGCAACAGCACAGGCTATCTTAATAGCGATGCTCATCAGGCAGCAGGTAGCGCCTATATGCGCACCCACATCAATACCCGCATACTTGATTATTGGAATGTTAATCCTGAGAATACTGCAAACTACGTGCTCATCGATGAGAGCTGCTCAAAGTATGAGAAGTTCGTAGAATCAGAGGCAGGACAGTATATTCTCAGCACATATACAGTAGAGGTAGGTAGATCAGGCAATTTCGTATTGCTCACAAAATAATATGATAAAAAAACTAACAGAAAACAAAAGAATATTAACGTGCCTGTATTTCTTAATACTGGCCGGGGTGGCCTTGATAGCCTCCTTACCAGCATTCAGAAACGGCATATATAACGGTCACGATTTGTGGTTCCACATGGGCCGTATCGAAGCCATCGCCACAGAGCTTTCAAACGGCCAGTTTCCTGTCCGGTTCGAGACCACAGGCTGGTATGGCAATGGATATATTTCCACCACCATGTATGGCAATATCTTCCTGTATGTTCCAGCACTACTTAATATGGCAGGTTTGGCCACATACAGGTGCTACAACATATATGTGATTTTGACCAACATAATTGGTGTTGCCATAGCGGCATACTCCTTCAAGGGAATCTTTAAGGATAGGAGATGGGCGCTGCTTGCTACATCCACATATATGCTTGCTGGTTATTACATATCCAATGTGTACATGCGAGCAGCAGTCGGCGAATATACAGCCATGATTTTCATCCCGCTGCTTGTGTATGGTATATACCATATCCTGTTTGATGATAATCATGAAGGACTGATTCGCACCACATTGCCACTTGTGATTGGCACCACAGGCATCATCGAATCACACATCCTCACTACAGTCATGGTGGCCCTTGGGGTATTTGTTTTCCTAATCATTTATTTGAAAACAACAATCGGTCACATAAAAGAGTTATTATTTGCTCTGGTCATGATTGTGTGTTTGAACGCATTCTTCCTAGTGCCATTTTTGGATAGCTACACATCCTACGATTTCAATGCGAGCGTAGGTACAGCAGGGGAAAATATCCAAAAGTTTGGCCTGTATCTGGACCAGGTATTTGGTCTGTTCCCGGAGGGAAGCGGAAGCATGTATGAATGGACCAGCGCCGGCGAGGAATACACACGCCTTGGAGTGGTTCACGTAGTGGCATTTGCACTGATGATACTGACGATAATTCTCAAGAAAAAGCTGGCTTTGGTAGGCATCAGCTTCAAAAGAATTCTTAGCATCTTCGTCATCGGTCTCATTGCAGCCTGGCTTTCATCAGCATATTTCCCATGGGGAATCTTTTCGGGAGATAACGCTGTTTCAAATATTATGCGTTCTGTCCAGTATCCTAGTAGATACCTGGTCATCCAGACCATCTGTTGGACGTTGTGCGGCACATACGCGTTACGCGCCATTGTAGAGGCTATAAAGCCCGATAAACAGGTTATCACCTACGGCCTTGCAATCATTTGCATAGGGATGCTTGCATTGGCCCAGACAGGATGGTTCATGTACACACTGTCTTGCAGGAACTACACCATCCAGACCATAGAGGGAAGGGACAACTTTGCAGATGGGCTTTACCTTCAGGTAGGCACAGATACATCGGACCTTGCCACAGAAGCAACGCTTCTGGAGGGCGATGATTGCACAGTTCAGGATTTAGGATATAGCAAAGGCGTGCGACAGATTCTCATAGATAATGAATCCACAGAACCTGCCACAGTGCTTGTTCCTATATTTAATTTTAAATACATTAGAGCTTTTGATTCAGCTGGCACTGAATATCAGCTTGAATCAACAGATGGCAACCAGTACCAGGTACAGGTGCCAGCCGGATTTAACGACGCACTGTCTGTTAAGTCCGTAGCGCCATTTGTATGGCGTTTTTCAGAGGGGGTTACATTAATTACATTACTAGCTATTATTTTTGTACCCGCCCTGAAGAGGGGGAGGAAAGGAGTTTAATATTGAAGAATAATCGTTATGTTACGATTGGGTTAGCTGCTATTACACCGATACTGGGGTGTATTCTGTTTTTGCTGTACAACGGTATCGGATTTACGGAATATTCCATAGCATGTTCCCAGTGGAATGATGAGTTTACTTACTACAAGCAGGTGGAGGCGATCATTGCATATGGCAAGCCACTTGGATTCTACGGCTTCAACGAAAGCCATGCCCTTTTGGGCAATCTTGGTGGATGGAGCTTTGCTATCCACTGGCCATTCGTTTTAATTGGAAAGATATTTGGATGGACATACACCACACCGGTGATTTTCAATATCGTAATTTCGATAATAGGACTTGTTGCTTTTGCCGCCATCATGAAGCTCACACTTAAGCAACAGCTGGTTGTAAGCGGACTTTGGCTTGGATATTCAGTAGGATTGAGATACATCTTTTCAGCATCACCAGAGGTGCTGATTTGCGTTCTCTTCTTGATGCTCCTCACTTTTATGTATAGATATTACAAAACAGGAGCCACACACTGGATTGTGTTGGCAGATGTATTCCTGTTTTACTTATCGCTGATGCGCGGCTATTACGCAGCCTTTGTCCTTGTCTTCATCTACATGGTATGGGAAAAGCATGGCTTCGGAAAGAAAGTGATTTATCAGGTGCTTGTAGGTGCTGCATCAGCCCTTGGCTACGCACTTATCATCCATTATTGCCTGGCAGAGTACTTCTCACCAGATGTCACAATCGATTGGGTAAACCCACTCATCCTTTTGAAAAAGGAAGCAGTAGGCGCCCTGGAATCACTTAATTATATGTGGCAGGCTCTGCAGCTTCAGTCAGTGCGCGGTAGTTGGTATATCATATATCTCTTTGTAGGCATCTTTGTGTTCTACAAGATATTCAAGGACAAAAGAAAAGGCTACATCACAGCAGCCTTAGTATGGTTCATACTTCCATGTGCACTTTGGGCTATTTACAATTCTAAGGAAGGCTGCCGTCATTTGATGGCCTGCGGCTTTATCGGCATCATCTTTATGTCGGTACTGGCTAGACACCGCTGGATAAACATCGTTTCCCTTGTGATTGTATTCTTTACCACATGGCTTTCAGCAGACAGTTTCTACACCGATTTGGTAAAGCCTGATCAGGCCCAGATAGAAACGGTAGCAGAGGCCCAGGCAGAGCTTACAGAGCTCATATCACTGGATAGCGGCGATGAATGGGACAACACCATCATCTGGAGTTTATCTACCTACTTCAACGATTTGTATGCTGTTCCTGCGGGAATGGGAATCAATTGTTGCGAGGATGAGTTCCTCATTGAAAATATTGGAAACTTGAATTCGAAGTACATCGCTACAATGAACGGCGACACTATAGATGCTTTGGTAGAAGCCTACGGCGGAGAATTAATCTACAGCTACGGTCAGACAAATATTTATAAATTAAGATAAAAAGATTGCAGAGGTTTAGGCCTCTGCAATCTTTTTATTAACTAATTCTTTATTAAGAATAATCATATATGAAATGTAAACTATCAGGTTTATCACAGCCATTGTCCACTCGTTTACTGTGTTGTTGAACAGATATCCACCATAAGTGGTAAGTGATATACATGTGAGCGCTACAGCAAGCGGAATTGTTTTAGCTACCATAAACGCAATCATGATTGCAAGAATTTCGTAGCAATATCCGTATCTTTCATGCATAGCAGGAAGGAAGAACACTGTAGTATATGTCATGATGAATGCCATGAGGATGATGTTGCGGTTTGTAAGCTCTATAGCATTTCTAATCCACATATAAACCAGGCATCCTAGCACAATAACTACAAAGGCCATAGCGGCATGCTTAAGTGTGCCATAAGCATCTGCGCCTGTGTAATCAGTTCCATCTGCAAGAACTCTCCAGAAAGTAGGATATCCGTTTGCAAGTGACTGGTGAAGGCTTGTGTTGTCAGTGTAGATGTGAATCATCTCGCTAACAGTTCTGCCCTGCACCAAAGCTGGAAGGCTAAGCACAATCATCATCACTGGGATGAGGAAGAAATAAATAATGCTGAATCTTCTCTTGTAAAAATAGTAGAAAAGGAAGAATGGCATTATAAAAATCGCCTGGAACTTAAACGCAAATGCGATACCGTAAAAAATAAATGTTGGTAAATACTTTTCCTTGCGAAGCATGATGATTGCAAGGATAATCCAGAATACATAAATGGAATCACACTGTGCCCAAGCTGCCGAATCCATAAATACAACTGGTGAACAGCTAACAGCGATAAATGCAAGTAAGGCAAGCTCCTTTTTTTTATTAACTGCCATATCGTAAACCAAGAAAGCTACCGCCCCTGCCATCAAATAATCGAAAATACAGCTGAGAATCTTGTAGCCGTATAAAGGATTCACAGGGATGTAGGTCATTATCGCAATCAAAAACTGATATGGGAAATTGTAATTAAGCCCCTCTACAGGAACGGCCAATCCTCGGATGCCACCGTTTTCCTTTATAGCATAGTACCAAGGAAGTAGGCATGAATCTGCATCGCTAGTGTACACATCCTTTAGTGCGTATCTGATGAAGAAGCTGATTAAAACAGCTGCCCCAAAGGCGATGTATACCACGTTTTCAGCCATCCATTTCAAAATACGTTCTTCTAATTTGAATATCATGAATAATCTCCTAATTTTGATATAAAAATAGCTTTATGTTATAATTTTTAATACTTATGTGATTATATAATAAAATCGCAATAGATGAAAGAAAATATATGTGGAGGCCCCAATGGCTGATAAAATTCTCAAGAATAAAACAAAGATTATATTCGCACTTTTATATTTGATTTTATTTCTACCAAATATCTATTCTATATACTATTCGGTTCCTGCCAGCGACGATTTTGCTATGGCTCTTGGCAGGGATGCTTATGGCAACTCATTTTTTGAATTCTTTGCAGCAGTGCCTTTCTTCTTTTTACAAAGAGGTGGCACCATGGTTGCTTTCGTTTTTGAACTTTTGTTAAACCCGCTTAATCTTCATATTCATTTAGGACATGCTTATGGCCTGTACATGATCATTACATTCTTGCTTTGCATGGCAGCCATTTTATATGGAGTAAAGACAATTGTAAAATACATGATTCGTAACCACACAGAATCAGACCTAGTAGCTTCTGTCATCACATTCCTTACAGCAGTGATGCTCATCGAAAACTACTATTATGTAGAGGCATACAACTGGTATGTAGGCATGATTGCATATCCTATGAATATGGCCTTTATGTTTTTAGCAGCAGCTTATATCATTCGCTTTGGACAGACAGGAAATAAAAAGTTTTATATCGGGGCTATCATCACTGGCACACTTGCTGCCAACACCACAGCCCTTGATATACCACTTGGCATTTTCTTCCTATATATCGTTCTTATTAATAAGGAATTTGATAAGCACATTTCAAACTTGTTTAAGAAATACTTACCATTACTTTGCTATATCATTGCAGGACTCATTGCAGTGGCAGCTCCTGGCAATTTCGCTCGCCAGAGCCAGTACACAGAGGAAGTGTCAGTTAGCAATTCAGTAATCCAGACTATTGCCGATGTAAAGTTCTTTGGCATGGCCGTTTTAAAAGAACGTTCAGTTACACTGATTATCATTGCAGTGCTTATCATCATTGGCTTTGCACTTAGCACAGGAAAGAAGAGCAAGCCAGGCAACATCATCCTTTACGGAATTGCTTCAGCTTGTATCTGGATGGGATGCCTTCTTCCATATGTATATGGCCGTGGCATGACTCGCACCTACCTTGATGTGCGTATGCAGTATGTATTCGATTTCCTTTTTGAAATCACCATCTGCCTTGGAGCTCTGATGATTGGTCAGTGGATTGGATATATCGTAAATGCGAATCTAGAAAAGTTTGGATACATTGTAGCAGCTGCTGTAGCAGTGCTTGGAGCATTAGCCCTTGTTGTAACAGGCCGCTACGCTACCACGGTTGCCTATGAGGTGTATGCAAAGCGTGCAGAAATAGCAGCCAGCTACGATTTATGGAATGGAATCCTTCTTGAAATAGAGCAGAGCACTGATGAGGATGTGGTTGTAGACAGAGATTACAACGTCTCATGGAACAAATACTTCCTTTACTCAGGAATGGAACCAGGAGAGGTTTACGCAGTGGATTTGGATGCTTTCTATGATTCACAGCAAATCCTTCCAAATGTTTATTATGCAAAGAAATCCATTACAATAAATTACCCAAGATAAGAGGAAAAATCATTGAAAAAATTACTTTCAATTGTAGTGCCTTGCTTCAATGAAGAGGAAGCAGCACCGATTTTTTACAACGCAATAAAGAAAATGGAAGATAAGCTTGCTACCGTGGATATCGAGTTTGTTTTCGTAGATGACGGTTCTAGGGACAACACACTGCAGGTTTTCAAGCAATTAAGACAGCAGGATGAGCGTGTTCACTATGTATCCTTCTCACGCAACTTTGGCAAGGAAGCTGGCATCTATGCAGGTCTTGAAAAATCTCATGGTGACTATGTGGTAATCATGGATGTAGATTTACAAGATCCACCATCAATGCTTCCAGAGATGCTTTCATGCATTGAAAGTGGCGAATACGAATGTGTAGCTACTCGCCGTGTTGATAGAAAAGGTGAGCCACCAATCCGCTCATGGTTTGCTCGTAAGTTCTACAAAATCATGAACAAAATCAGCAGTGCTGATATTGTGGACGGAGCTCGCGACTATCAGATGATGACTCGTAAGGTTGTAACTGCAATCCTTTCTATGGGAGAGTACAACCGCTTTAGCAAAGGTATCTTTGGCTGGGTAGGCTTTAAGCGTAAATGGCTTGAATTTGAAAACGTGGAGCGCGTGGCAGGAGAGACTAAATGGTCCTTCTGGAAGCTGTTTATATATGCTATGGATGGTATCGTGGCATTCAGCACAGCGCCACTCACATTGGCATCACTGTTTGGCAGCATCATGTGCCTAGTAGCATTTTTATTTATTATAGTAATCATTATCAGAACACTTATATTTGGAGACCCAACAAACGGCTGGCCATCAATGGTCTGCATCATCCTGTTGGTATCCGGCATCCAGCTTCTCTGCCTTGGCATTCAGGGCCAGTACTTGGCAAAGACATATCTTGAAACAAAGAACAGACCAAAGTATTTGGTACAGGAAGAGGAGTAGGAAATGATACAAGAATTATTACAAAAAAAGAATTGGCTTGTTTCATTAATAATAGTGGCAGTGGCCCTTACAGCCCTTTGGATTATTTGCCCTATCTGCTTCCAAAACAATGATGACAAGGTGCTTATGTACCTTACAGCAGGCTACACCACCGGCACACCGGAAGCGGGCACTGTGTTCGGAAGCTTCTATTATTATGGAATAATCGCTTTATTTTATAGAATATATTCAGGTATTGCCTGGTACACCATATTCGAGCTCGGCATGGTGGCAGCCAGCCTTTGGATTATAGCTACCAGCTTTAAAAGCATCATTGGAAAAGTTGCATTCATTATTATGTTCCTTTTCTGTTTTATGCATTTTTCTACAGCTTTGCAGTACACAGCTACAGCAGGTCTTGTTGCAGGTGCAGCAGCTTGCAGTCTTATCGCCAGCATGGAATCTGAAAAGCTTTTAGAAAGCAGATTCCTGATTGCGGTAATTATGCAGGTATGTGCCTATGGTATCCGCAAGCAGTTCGGTTTAGTAGGATTTGCAGCAGTGCTTATTATTTTGTTCTTCCAGTTTTTCACAGAAAATGGAGACAGCAGAAGGCTTGTCATCAAAAAGACAGTCGTAATGATTATTGCAATGGTCCTAGCCTTTGGAAGCAACGCCATCTACGAAAAAGTTACAGGTATTGCAGAGTTTAATGAGTATTACGCACAGGCAGGCACATGGATTGATTATCCTCACTTGCCATATGAAGAAGATGTAAACGGAGTATATGCTTCAGTTGGTTGGGATGAATCCCTTTACAATGCAGCCAGCAATTGGTTCTTTATGGATGAGAACCTCACCACAGAAAACTTTGCTACTATCGTAAATGCGTACCAGGGAGCAGACCTTACAAAAAGAGAGTACGTAGAGCGTGCATATAATCTTATCCTGGCAAGCCAGGTGGTAAACATCCAGGTTGTAATCTGGATTGCCCTGTTACTACTCATCAATATCTTGGCAATCAGAAAGCTTATAAATAAAAAAGCAATCCTTACAATAGATGCCCTCTTTGGAATGTTTGCAGTGGTATCAATCTATTTCTTGATACAGGCACGCTTCCCAATGCGAGCATATCAGGCACTTGTATTTATTTTCTTTGTGCCATCAGTTGCAATGATGATTAGTGAGCTTACAAAGCTTGAAAGCAAAAAGCCTCTTATCGCGGCAGCAGGTCTTATGGCAGTTATCATGGTAGCAGGCTTCACATTAAAGCCTGACACAAACATGGTTAAATATACATACACAGTTGCTCATGATATTTATCGTGAGGCGGACATCAATCAGTCCAACAGCTTGGAAAACTACGCAATAGAGCACCCTGACAACATGTACATCTACGATTTGTCATTGGCGCTTCCGGCGGACCCATTCACTGTGTATAAAAATGGCGTTCCAAAAAATCTAGTATTTTGGGGCGGATGGGTGTACAATACACCAATGTATTGGAAACAAATTCATGCCAATGGTTTTGATACACTTTTCATCGACCAGTTTGTTGGTGGAAACGTGTATTTCTGCGGCACAGAGGTTTCACATACACTTATAGATTATGTCACAGTCCGGAACCCAAATGTCACTGTCACAAGGACAGATGAGTTCGACGGAATAATAATTTACAATTTTATTCATTAATTAAAGGAGCAGACTATGATTCCATTTAACGTACCACCATGTGTGGGAACAGAGATTAACTATATTACAGACGCTATTTCAAAGCACAAGATTTGTGGAGATGGCGAATACACTAAAAAGTGCAATGCTTGGTTTGAGGAAAAGACAGGAGCAAAGAAGGTCCTTCTTACAACTTCTTGCACACATGCTACAGAAATGGCAGCACTTTTGTGCGATATTAAGCCAGGCGATGAAGTAATCATGCCTTCATTCACATTCGTTTCTACAGCAGATGCATTTGTTCTTCGTGGTGCCACAGCTGTATTCGTTGATATTCGCCCAGATACAATGAATATCGACGAGACAAAGATTGAAGCAGCCATCACAGACAAGACAGTTGCAATTGTACCTGTTCACTATGCAGGTGTAGCTTGTGAGATGGACACTATCATGGATATTGCAAAGCGTCACAACCTCAAGGTTGTTGAGGATGCTGCGCAGGGTGTTATGAGTACATACCATGGCAAGGCACTTGGTACAATCGGTGACTTTGGTGCATACTCATTCCACGAGACAAAGAACTATTCAATGGGAGAGGGCGGAGCCCTTCTTATTAATGATGATGCTAACACAGAAATGGCTGAAATCATCCGCGAAAAGGGTACAAACCGTGCTAAATTTTTCCGTGGTCAGATTGATAAATACACATGGGTAGAGGCTGGTTCTTCATACCTTCCATCAGAGCTTAATGCTGCATATCTTTACGGACAGCTTGAAAAGGCCCAGGAAATCTTTGATGATAGAATGAATTCTTGGAACAAGTACTACGATGCTTTCAAGGAGCTTGCAGATGCAGGCAAGGTAGAGCTTCCTACAGTCCCAGAGGGATGCGAGCACAATGCCCACATGTTCTACATTAAGTGTAAGGATTTGGAGGAGCGTACAGCTCTTATTAGCTACGCTAAGGAAAACGACATCCTTATGGTATTCCACTACATTCCGCTTCACTCAGCACCAGCTGGAAAGAAGTACGGCCGCTTTGCAGGCGAGGATGTTTACACAACAAAGGAGAGCGAGCGTTTGGTACGTCTTCCTCTCTACTATGGTCTTACAGATGAGGATCACGCAAAGGTTGTTAAGGTAGTAAAGGATTTCTATAATGGACGCTAGTATTAGATTAGAGGGTGAAAAGGTTTATCTTACACCTATGCAGCTTGATGATGCTGAGGATTTTGTTAGATGGCGCAATAGCGATTTAATCAAATCCAAATTCATCTATAGAAAAGATATTACAGTTGAACAGCAGCGCCAGTGGATCAGCACAAAGGTGCTCACTGACGAGGTTGTTCAGTTTGTCATCTGGGACAAGCAGGACAATAAAAAGATTGGTTCAGTTTATCTTCAGCATATCGATAAAGAAAACAAGAAATGTGAGTTTGGCATTTTGATAGGTGAGGAAGCATATCTTGGTGGTGGACGTGGTACAGAGGCCAATAACCTTATCTGCGACTACGGTTTTAAGCATATGGATATGCACAAAATCTATCTGCGCGTTCTTGCAGAAAACATTCCTGCAAGACGTTCATACACTAGGGCAGGCTTTACCGAGGAATACAAATCACATGATGACGTGTGGGTGGAAGGCCAGCCAGAAGACGTAGTATTTATGTCTAAATACAGTGACGGGAGTACAAATTAATGAAAATATCCTTTGTGATACCATGCTATCGCTCTGAAAACACACTTCAGGTGGTAGTAGCTGAAATAAAAGAAAAGATGCAGACTATGGCAGGCTACGAGTATGAAATCGTACTTGTAAACGATTGTAGCCCTGATGCAACTTTTTCTGTAATCAGAAAGCTTTGTGAAGAAAACAAAAATATCATTGGTATAAACCATGCTAAAAACTTTGGACAGCATGCCGCTCTTATGGCAGGATTCCATTTTGTATCTGGCGATATTGTGGTTTGTCTTGATGATGATGGTCAGACACCTGCAGACGAAGTAGATAAGCTTATAGATAAAATTGAAGAAGGCTACGATGTAGTTTATGCTCAGTACGACCACAAGCAGCACTCTGGCTTCAGAAACTGGGGCAGCCATCTCAATAAAAAGATGACAGAGGTTATGCTTAATAAGCCAAAGGAGCTTTATGTTTCTAGCTACTTTGCAGCTCGTCGCTTTGTAGTGGATGAAATGCTTAACTACAAGGGGGCATACCCTTATGTAATCGGTCTTGTACTTCGCACCACAAAGAATATTTGCAACGTAAGTGTCAACCATAGAGAGCGTATGGAAGGCACTTCCGGATATACATTCAAGAAGCTTCTTGGCCTATGGATGAATGGCTTCACATCATTCTCTATCATTCCACTTAGAATTGCTTCTTACAGTGGTTCATTTATCGCCTTGGTAGGCTTTATTTATGCCATTTATGTCATTATCAGAAAGCTTGTAGATCCAACCAGAATGCTTGGCTGGAGCTCTACAATAGCAGTAATACTTATACTAGGAGGATTTATCCTTCTTGTGCTTGGTCTTATTGGAGAGTATGTAGGACGTATATTTATCAGCATCAATAATTCTCCACAGTACGTTATCAAGAACATTATTAACTATGATTCTGACATGGAGAATAAGAATGTTTAAGAAAGAGAATCTTTACAGATGGCTACTAGCTCTTGGCTACCTAGCCATCTTTCTTCCGTTTATATATTCCATCTTTTATTCAATGCCAGCAAACGACGATTTTGCCTGGGCTATTGAATGGTGGTCGAAAAATCGTGTAGTAGAAATGTTCCATCGAATCGCATGGAACTATACTAATTCATTTGGAAATTCTGGAATCTTTGCAATCGCAATTCAGGTATTGTTCAATCCTTTATATCTTTTTGACAATGCAGGTCACAGCTTTGGCATATGCATGATTATCGTAAATACCATAATTATGGTAGGTGTGCTTTGGGCTACCAGAACAGTGTTTAAATATCTGTTTAAGATTGAAAATCAGGTGGTGCTTGATGTAATAACATTCCTTGTTGCACTTCTTGTGACAACAAGCTATTACTATAGCGATGTGTATAATTGGTGGTCAGGAACTCCAGGATATTCAGGAATGATGATGATGTGTGTCATCTCTGTTGCAGCAATGCTGCGTTATCAGGATGATATCACTAGCAATAAAAAGTATGTGGCAATGATAATCCTTGGCATGATTACCTGCACTAGCATGATGTACTGTGTAGCCATCGGTTCCATGTATGTGACACTTTCATTCGTCATGGGATTTAAAAATGGTGAGAGCATCAAGCGTAAGACATTGCCATTAGTGTTATATATCATTTCAGGAATACTTATGGCTATTGCTCCTGGTAACTACACCAGAATGTCCAATGAAAATAGCGCAGGCAACAGCTTGTTCAATGCCATAATAGTCACAGCTTATCGTATTTACTTTAGATTAAAGCTTACATTACAGACAAAGCCATGGGCTGTAGCTATATTTGCAATTATATTTGTGCTAGGCCTTTATATTGGAAGTCAGCGTAAGCACAACATTTTTAAAATCATATTTGGATATATTTGCATATTCGTATCTGCATTCAGCGGCTTGCTTTTATATGTATACGGCTCTGCAAAGACAATCGGCGCAGAGTTCACACCACGTGTTTATTACGTGGAGGACTACATGATTTTCATTGGCTCAGCAGTTGCTTTATTTGCAGTGGGCGCTTGGCTCAAGCAGGCTTTAAAGCTTCGGATGAAAGCATCTGTTATGGTGGCAGTAGCTTGTCTTTGTATCCTAGCAGGTGGCGTCCTTTCATTAAAGGGTGGCGCATACCAGCAAATTATTCAGTATGATATTTATCAGAAATCAGCTCTTATAAAAGAAAGCTGGTATTTCTGGGATGATATTTTGAATGAGGTAGTTGCAGCAGAAGATGGAGCTGAAGTAGTTATAGACAGAGACAATGTGGACTGGTGTCAGTATTCCTACTATGTAAGCTTGGATGAGATTCCGCGTGAGACACTTACAGAGGATGCAAAATACGGCAACTGCAACCAGTGCGCATCAAAGTATTATGGGGTGGATTCGATAATAGTTAATCTTTATTAATCACCAAATTGACTAAAAAACAAATGCACAAGAGGCATAAAATTGAAGAATAAAGTTATAAAACTAATTATTAAATGTGGCTTGGTATTAGCTCCTATTTGGGGGCTTTCCATGTTCTTATGTTTTGGGAAAATGTATTACTCTAATGAAGATTTTGCATATACATTTTGGAACAAACAGTTTACGGAAACCAAACAGGATAAATATTATAAGGTTGTTGTTATAGGAGACAGTTCTTGTAATAGTGCGTACATGCCGGAAGTTATTTCTGACTCAATGATAAACCTTTCTATCGGTGGCTCATCAACGGTAGAAGGTTATTATGTACTAAAAGATTATCTTGAACATAATGATGCTCCTACAGATGTGTTTCTAAGCTATCATGATTCGCATTTTAGATATACGGAAGCATATTGGGATAAGATCGTTCCAGCACATAGATTCAGTTTGCTGGACAATATTGAGCTAATATCAAATGCGACAGAGGATGATACCGGCCTTTTCTATCACAATGGTGCATATGCTGATTTAATTGCTACGGAAGTATATTTTCCTAGTAAATATATTGTGGGTCTTACAAATTATTTGACTCAGGATACATTGCCAGAGGATACACAGCAAATCAGAGGATATGAAACTAATATTGCTGCTATGGAAAAGGTTGAGCTACATAGAGGAAGATACACTACTCTTGGAAATCAAGTGTTTGTAACTTCTCAAGCAAGACCATATACACAATTTTCAGCAGGCAGCTTGTATGAGTCTTATTTTGATAAAACGATAGCTCTTTGTCAGAAGAATGGAATAGCAGTACATATTGTAAAACCACCACTTCCAGATAATTCTCAATTGTCAGATGAATACATAGAAGAAGTAAAGCAGTTTTATAATAAATATGTTGAGAAATATGACAATGTAGATTTTGACTGGGGACAACATATTTTTACAATCGAAGATTTTGCAGATGAAATACATCTAAACAATGATGGTGCTTTAAAGTTTAGCGAATACATAAAGGAAAACTATAAAGAAATATTTGATGACGCAGATACATACACACCTCGCCAAATGCTTGCCATAGATGACAGCATTCAGATGGAAAATATGACCGCGGATATCTTCAAGTTCGTTGGTGATAGAGATTATACAATTCTTCTTTATGACAACGAGGGGTGCATAGATAAATTTGAAGAAACATTTATTGATGGTACAGATTTTAAGATTACTCAAGCAAATGACCTAGGTTTAACTGATAATGCGGGAAAAGTATATTATTGCAACACTGCAGGAACAGAAGTAGATGAGATTGAGATTAAGGACGATGATGAGCGTTTAATAATATCAATGCCAGGTCAAAGTGATTCTAGCTGGAGTGTTTCAGATGAGTATGCAATAAGTATTATGGTAATTGATAATGTAAATCAAAAAGTGGTTTGCATTAAGAATGTTACCTACAACGATGAAGCTGGATTTTCTGAGTATGTTTATTAGTTAAGGATGAGTATAAATGCTTTTTAATTCGACACAATTTTTATTATTTTTTCCAATAGCAGTGCTTTTATATTTTGTTTTTCCAAAGAAAGTAAGAAACTATTGGCTTTTGTTATGTAGTTATTTCTATTATATGTGCTGGAACCCAAAGTACATATTGCTTCTGATAGCTTCCACCTTGGTTACCTATCTTAGCGGTATCTTAATGGAGCATGTGAAAAATTCTGGCAAAACAGATGAAATAATCCTACGCCAGAAGAATTGGATAGTGGCAGTTAGTTTTATACTGAATATTGGAATGCTTTTCTATTTTAAGTATATAAACTTTGCTATTGATACATGGGAAAGAATCTTTACAAAGCTCGGTATTACAATGAACGTACCCGCCGTGGATGTAGTTCTTCCGGTTGGTATATCATTCTATATTTTTCAGGCTCTTAGCTACACCATGGATGTATATCGCGATGAGATTTACGCTGAAAAGAATCCATTCAGATATGCGCTTTTTGTATCCTTCTTTCCACAGCTTGTTGCAGGCCCAATTGAGCGTTCGAAGAATTTGTTAAAGCAGCTTGCTACACCAGGCAAGTTTAACTATGACAATGTACGAAGCGGCCTTCTGACAATGCTTTGGGGTTATTTCTTGAAGCTTGTAATTGCTGATAGATGTGCAATTCTAGTAGATACAGTGTATAATAATGTATCTGGCTATTTTGGTTATCAGCTTGTATTAGCTAGCGTTTTATTCGCTTTGCAGATATATTGTGATTTCATGAGCTATTCTACAATAGCAATTGGTGCTGCACGTGTGCTTGGATATAATCTGATGGAAAACTTCCATCTTCCATATTTTGCCACATCTATAAAAGATTTTTGGCGTAGATGGCATATATCGCTTAGCACTTGGCTCAGGGATTACCTTTATATTCCACTTGGTGGAAATCGTAAAGGTCAGCTTAGAAAGTATTTCAACATCATGGTTACTTTTTTTGTAAGTGGATTGTGGCATGGAGCTGCATTTACATACATTTTCTGGGGAGTGCTTCATGGTTTTTATCAGATTATCGAAGATTTGTTAAAACCACACACAGACAAGCTTCTTGAAGTGCTGAGTATTAATCCTAAAAACAAAGTACTTTATGTTTGCAAGATTATAGTGACTTTTATATTTGTAGATATAGCATGGGTATTCTTTAGAGCTAATAGTGTTAGTGATGCTTTAATCGTATTTAAGAACTCTTTCTACCTTGCAAACCTTGTAAATATAAAAGTGGATTTGTGGGCACTAGGGCTAGACATTAGAAATATGGCCATGCTTATGCTTGGTACATTGATATTATTTATATCAAGTGTGATGCGAGCTAGAGGAGACCAGAAAAACAAAACTCTATTAGTAGAGTGGATTTCAAGCAAGAATTTTATTATCAGATATGCTCTATACTGGAGTTGTATGATAATGATTATATTTTCAATGGATATTACTGGAAAGGAATTTATTTACTTCCAGTTTTAATGAACAAACATAGAATGGAGAAATAGATGAATACCTTTATGAAGAGAATAGACAATATCTTATTTTATGCTATATGTTTTTTTGCTGGCATATATTCTTTTATGTTTCAAGCGATAGATATTAGAGTTCTCGCAATAATAAGTGTGACCTTTATCATTTATGCTGCAATTTATGATAAGTATTTATTTGATGACTGGGCACTAAGATTTATAACATTAGCTGGATTTGGAACAGCATTAATAGATGCTCATAGAAATATCGAATTACCAGAAACAGTTTATTATGTATTGTTATGGCCATTCTTTTACATCCTTGGAAAGTATATTATGACAGACAAGGATAAATCTGAAAAACGTGGTTTTATTGCTCTTGTTATTATGACTATCATGATTTATATACAAGGCCTTATTCAGTATGCAAATCATAATAGCGGCTTAGAAGAAACAGATAGCTGGGATGGTTGGCTTGATTTCTTTACAGGTGTACATATGGCAAGAACGGTATACGTTTTCTGCTTCTGTGCAATAGCAGCATGGTTATTCCTTGGAATAATATATCTTAAGAAGAACATGCTTATTGGACTTCTGATTATAGGATTGAATATTATAGCTACGGTGGTTGATTTTGTTTTCGCTAGAGGAAGAATTTGTTTACTTACACAGATAGTTGTGACTTTTATTATGTTGTGCATTTACATAATAAAAGAAAAAAAATATAAGAATAAATCTTATAGAAAAGCCCTTACTATCATTGGTATATTAGCTTTTGTTTGTTTGGTTAGTGGAATGATTCTTGTAAAACTAAATGTGTCAGGAATTGGCGATAGATATGCAAATTCATTTTTAGCAAGAGATGGTGGTATATTTGGTAATGTTAGATATAGATCAATAGTAGAAGGATTAATTCTAAGTGTACAACAGCCGCTAGGTGGATGGAGTACGCCATCATTAGATATAGCGCATAATGTATTTTTACTATTTTCAAGAGACTATGATACTGTTATATTCTTGCTATTAGTAGGATATGAAATAGTTACATTGGTATATTTGATTAGATTACTAATGGTGAAAATGAAAGTTCTGGATTATGTTATTGTTTCATTGTTAGTATCAATTAATATTTACTACACTATTGAGACTTGCCCTTGGAGATATAGAAAATATTGGTTTTTTATACTCTTTGTAGGTGGAATATTAAGAAAACGAGTTGAGAATAATAGAGCAGAAAATGAGTGATAATAATACGTTAATTAGTGTAATCATGGGTGCGTATAATGCTTCAGATACAATAGCAGAAGCAATTGAATCTATCATTTCGCAAACATATGATAATTGGGAATTGATTATCTGTGACGATTGTTCGATAGATAATACCTATCAAATTATCGAAGAGTACACAAAAAAGGATAAGCGAATAATTGCATTGAAAAATGACAAGAATATGCGACTTGCAGCTACGCTTAACAGATGTTTGGAGATTGCCCAGGGATCTTACATTGCACGAATGGATGCTGATGATTTATCACTTCCAGATAGATTTATGCGTCAAATAAGGTTTTTGGAAGACCATCCGCAATATGATTGCGTAGGTTGTGGGCGAATGATTTTTGATAGCGAGGGTAAGCATGGTATTCGCCGTAGCAAGGAGTATCCATCTAAAAGTGATTTGCTTTTTGATACTCCTTTTGCTCATCCAACAATAATGATGAAAAAAGAAGTATATGACAGTTTAAATGGTTATACAGTTTCTAAGGAAACTATGCGTGCGGAAGACTTGGATTTGTGGTTTAGATTCTATGCAAAAGGGTATACAGGGTATAACATTCCGGATGTACTCTATATGTATCGAGAAGGGAAAGAGGATTTGAAGAAACGCAGCATAAAGGCGGGCGTACAGACAGCAAAGGTGTTTTACAATGGCTACAAATTGATTGGTGTACCTATTTATAAGCGTATATTATGTATAAAACCGATTATTTCAGCAGTAGTTCCGAAGTCTATTATGGTTAAATATTATAGTAAATGGAGAGGCCAATGATAAACGACAATAAAGTTTCAATAATTATTCCTGTTTATAACGAACGAAGATATTTAAATAAATGCATTGATTCAATACTAAATCAGACGTACAAAAATATTGAAGTAATAATAGTGGATGATGGATCTGATAAAGATGTAGCAGAAGAATGTGACAGAATTGCTTCAGATGATAATAGAGTTAGAGTGTTGCATAAGACCAATGAGGGGTTATCAGCAGCAAGAATTAGCGGAATAAATATGGCAACTGGCGAATGGATTATGTTTGCCGATGATGATGATTTGATTATCGATGATGCTGTGGAAAAACTTGTCAGTGGATTATCTGATGATGTTGAAATATCAACTGGAATGAGAATTGATTTGGTCGAAGCTGATAATTATTATGCTGAACATATAAATGATAAATCCAATCCAGTATATGAGACAATTACAGGTGTAGAAGCTTGCGAGCTAATACCGAATGACATAGATGGTAAGATAATAACACCTTTATGGGGGAAAATATATAGAAAAGAGTTTCTATCAAAAATAGATTTATGCAAATATAAAGAACAGTGTCCCACTATTTTTTTTGAGGATCTTTTAATGACTCCGATATTGCTTGCTGAAGCAAAAAGAGTTCGAATTCTAAGGAAAGTTATATATGTACATAGAGAGGTGGCAACATCAATATCAAGAGCTAGAAAGATGGGACCTTACTATTATGAGCAGATTGCATCTGGGGACATTTTGCTAGACTATTGTGATTCACACTCTCTGAGCAAGCATTACGATTATAGCTTGGTAATGTACTATAAAATATTATCAAGGACGTATTGCCTTATAAGAGAAGGTAATATAAGCGATGAAAAAAAGGAAAAAATAAAAAAGAAAATAATATCTCAGTATAAAAAGTGGAAGAAAGAGTATTTTAGATGTTCTGATAATATAGCAAGAAAAATGGCAATGGTAGGATTTGGTATTTGTCCAAATCTTTGGGGAAATTTGGTTTATTATACTTATTTCAAACATAGGGGATAGAACCAAAACAAGTATATGCTCATAGGATAAATAAAAAAACAATTAAACCAAAATATATATGAATAAAAGATCAAGAGTAAAAAGTAGTTTATTAAATTTAAGAATTGTTTGGATTTGGCAACTTATATATATGGTTGTAAAATTTGTATCTAGAAGATTCTTTTCACAAGCAATGCCGGTTGAATATCTGGGCGTTGAATCGCTGTACACTAATTTAATAGGCATATTAGATATAGCTGAACTTGGTATTACAACAGCTGTGACCTCTGCATTATATATGCCCTTGGCGAAGGGGGATAATGAAGCAATTGGAAAAATCATGGCTACATTTGCAAGTTTTTATAGGGTAATAGCCGGGATTATTGTATGTATAGGTTTAATAATAACTCCATTTATAACATTGATATCTAGTGATTTAAAAGGCCTAGACTATATTCATATAACATTTTTATTGTATTTGCTAGCGTCAGTTCTTAGTTATATTTGGGGATACAAGTCAATACTATTGACTGCCGACCAAAGAAACTATGTGTATGTAAGAAATCATTACGTATGTATATTGTTTCAGAATGTCATACAAGTGCTAGTTTTGTTGAAATGGCATAGCTTTATGGGATATGTAATCGTTATGTTTATAGCGAGATTTATTGAGTATGGAAATATTTCAAGAATAACTAACAATATATATCCATTTTTAAAAGGAAGTAAGCAAAATAATACACAGATACGAAATAAGATACTAAATGATGTAAAACAAGTTGCAGTAGGTAAAATTGGTAATTCTATAATCCAATCCACAGACAGTATCATCATATCAAATGTATTAGGACTATATATAGGTGGATTATATAGTAACTATTGGTTAATAATATCATCCACGTTGGCAATAATAATACAGTTTCCTAATTCACTTACAGCATCTATCGGAAATATGGTAGCTGAGGGCAATGAGACCCAAATTAATAATATGTTCTGGATAATATTTCTGCTTAACACATCATTGTTTGCAGTTTCAAGTGTATTATTAGGAGTGCTTGTACAACCATTTATTGATTTGTGGCTGGGGGATAGTTTTAGACTTCAGTATATTGGAGTGGCTGCATATATTGTTGTGTTCTTTTTATCAGGAATTCGTTCACAACTGAATTCGTTTAAAACGGCTAGAGGATTATTTCAATATGAATCGATTAGATCTGTGCTGGAATGTGGGACAAATTTGCTAATATCTATAATACTAGCACATTATATTGGATTGGTAGGTGTTGCTCTAGGAACGATTATAAGTTCTTTTTGTATAGGTCTACCAATCGAGTTATACAATCTTTCTAAAGGATATAATATTAATATGAAAAAATATTTGTTTTATATTGCTTATTTAATAATTAGCATGCTCTTGATTTGGTTTGTGTGTTTACATATTCAAGGCAAAGTATTACTTGCGGGAATTGCTGAGTTGGCAGCAGGAAGTGTTAGCACAGTAGTAATATTTACCATAATCTGGGTCGTATTAATTTCATGGACTCCTATATTTAAGATGACCGCTAATTATGTAAGAAAAAGATTAAAATGACTTGAGGGTATAGAGGAGAAGATTTGAGATATTAAGAACATGGGAATAATAAATGGATAAAATGCAACGTATTAAATATAAAGGAATATATTTTATATTGATTATTGTATGTTTTCTGCCAATTATAGTAGATATTATTACTCAAAAGTATACGGTCGGATATATTGAAAAGACAATGCTAGAGACAGAGGTGGCAGATTTCAAGTATGCTACAAATATTGGAGAAATACTTGACGGAGATATAGTAGAACAGAGCTTTTATTGCAATTATTTAACTATAGATCAGATTCAGATATATACACAGGCATATGGCAGAGTTAATACTGGTAATATTATCATAGATTTAATAGACGAAGAAGATGAGACAATCATTCAAGAATGGCAGATAGATATGAAGAATGTGCCTGATAATGATTACTTAACGCTAATGCTGGATGAACCAACAAAGCTAGATCTGCTTAATAAGAATCTAAAGATTATAATCAAGACAGAAGGAGCATATCAGTATAATGCCATTACATTACTAGAAGTTATGAATCAGTACAAGGATGGAGATCTATATATTAATGGGAACAAGCAAAAAGGTGATATAGCATTTTCGGTTAAGGGTTTTGAAAAAAAAGAATGCTTTGAATATGTAAATATTTGGATTTCGTGTTTAGCATTTATATGTATGTGTTTTATTTTTAATGGTATTATGGTGAAAGTTGATGAAAATAATTGATTTTTTAAAAAGAAATAAAAGAATAATAATTGTAAATGTAGTATTTATATTTATGGCTATAATTCTTTTGCATATATATCCGGTTAAAGATTTTAGGGATTATTCAGTACCACGATATTCGACGGATGATGAAAGTGATTATTTTCTAATATATGGAGATAATTATATAATACAAAAGTTTTCCTGTTCTGTAGATAATGTAGATTGTATAGAGTTACCTTTTAATCAACTTAGTGAATCAGGAACGTTTTACGGAACTTTTACAGTGTCATTGATGGATAATGCAGGAAATACTGTAAAAAGTTGGACTAAAAATAGGAATGAATTGATAGACAATGTGTGGGTTTCATTTGAGTTGGAAGAGCCACTATATTCAAATATGGATTATTATTTGATAATTAGTGCACCAGATTTATCTGAAACAGATGCATTACGTCTTCATGGCGTGGAAAGCTTAGAGGGAATAGAAATAGATGTAGACATATCATATTTAAGTTGTTATTATAGCTATTATAACGGGTATAATGAAGGGGCTACATTCATTTCTCTGTCGCATGTTGTAACAAATTATTTCGCATATATAGCATGGGCTATTCTTTTTATAGCAATAAATGTATTCCTTATTATATGCAAGGGGGATATTACCAGATGTTCATGGCTTATCATGTTATCTCTAGGCCTTATAATGATGGTAATCATGTCCAATGGAAGTGGGCCAGATGAAAGATATCACTATTATTCTGCATATATGCTATCAAATGCAATGTTCGGAAAAGAGAACTTGGCGGTATATGAAGATAATAATGTATTTGATTATGACTTACATTACAACACAAATAATAACTTTTTAAAAGAAATAAAAGGATTAACCAATAAAACAGAAGCAACAGTAATGTGTGATATTGTGGGAACACCTGTGAATGATTTAAGGTGCCCTGTAGCATATTTGTTTCCTGCATTAGGATTTACAGTGGGAAGATTATTGGGCTTGTCTAATGTTCCATTATATTTATTGGCACGTTTCTTTAATTTGTTAGGATATGTTATAATTTGTCAGTTTGCATTAAGAATAATGCCGATAAAAAAAGATTTGGCCTTTCTAATCATGGCAAGCCCTATAGCTATGCAACAAGCCAGTCAATTATCTTATGACATGATAATAAACTCATTAGCATTTTTGTTTGTAGCTATAATAATAGACATTATAGTCACAAAAAGGGATGTAACAATAATAGATATAATTAAGCTGGGGATACTAGCATATTTATTTGGCCCAATCAAATGGGTGTATTTATGTCATTTGTTATTATTACTGGTCATCCCAGTTAATCAGTACGGAAAGATTGCTAGGGCGCTTGATGAGAAAATCTATGGTCTAAAAAAATATAAAAAAATCGCAGTATATTTACTGGGAGGGATACTGTTAATAGGTATAGCATTGTATGTAGTTCTTCATGTGGATGGTGAAGTGATTGTTCAAGAACATTATTATTTGTCAGATTTTCTAAAAAGGCCATTGGTATATTTGTACATCATTGTGAAATCTTTAATTACAAATCTGCCAGATTATATTAAAGGGGTGTTTGGTAACGATCTTGCAGGAATAAGTATTAAAATTCCAGAAATATATATATGGACATATATAATTGCCGTAGTCATCTGTATATATAGAAGTGAAGACGGGGATAAAAAGATAGGGAAAAAGGAGTCAAATATAATATTATTTGTTGCATGTGTAGAAGTGATTGCTACTTTTTTTGCAGGATTTCTGATGACACGTTTTGGCAACACGATACTTGAGGGGCTCCAGGGAAGATACTTTATACCATGTATACTTGTCCTTGTATATGGATTATATAATGGGAAAAAATATATGAAAATTAATAAAATAGTACCGTTTGCTTTGATGTTTATCACATATATAGGTGTTATTTCTTATACGATGAACCAGATATTTTATGAACTCCCATAGGAAAGTGAGACATTTTGATGAATAATGGAAAACTGATTATTATCCCTGCATACAATGAGGAAAATACTATTATAAATACGGTTAAAAGAGCTAATAATTTATCACCCGATTATGATGTTATTGTTATTAATGATGCATCTGTGGATCATACAAGAGAAATGTACGAGCAAAATAATATTCCACATCTCAATCTGTATTGGTAGAAATTAAAATATATGAAGCGGAATGATTATATGAAAGGAAGTAGCCTTTTTGCCATTTTAAGAATTAAAAAAATACGTATTATATTGAGTTTAGTATACATCAAGTAAAAATAATTAGTAAATAAATAGTATCATAGTGAAAGAGATTGTCGCTTCATAGAAAGACAAGCAAAATGAAAACTGAGGATGTAAATATTATGAAAAAAATATTAGTTATTATACCAGCATATAATGAAGCTGAAAATATAAAAAAAGTTGTTGATAAAATTGAGCATGAGTTTAAAGAACTGGATTATGTTGTAATAAACGATGGTTCAAGAGACTCCACGGCGCAAATATGTAAGGATAATAGCTATAATATTATTGATTTACCTGTAAATTTGGGGCTGGCCGGAGCTTTTCAAGCTGGTTTGCGCTATGCACTTTATAAAGGTTATGATTATGCAGTTCAGTTTGATGGAGATGGGCAACATAATGCAGAGTACATAATTCCTATGATGGAGAAAGCGGAATGCGACGGCTTAGATGTAGTGATTGGATCGCGTTTTCTTGAGAACAAGAAGGGAAAGAGCCTTAGGATGTTGGGTAATACGTTGATTTCTATTCTTATTTTCTTGACGACTGGGAAAAAAGTATTAGATTCTACCTCAGGGATGAGAATGTATGGAAAAAAAATGATTGATAAGCTTGCGTATAATATGAATTATGGTCCTGAGCCGGACACTATTGCATATTTGATTCGCTGTGGCGCAAAAGTAGGTGAATATCCGGTAACAATGAATGAACGAATAGCGGGTGAGAGCTACCTTAGCTTTACGAATGGAATTAAATATATGTTCCATATGGTAACATCTATTCTAATAGTTCAATGGTTTAGAAAGAGAGGATAGGAAATGTCTAGTATATTACGCGTGATAATATTGTTATTATCATTATTACTATTTATATTTGTATACAGAAAACTGAAAAAATCTCAATTATCATTAATGGATGCTTTATACTGGATTTTGTTTTCGTTTGCTGTTTTATTATTGGGGGTTTTTCCAGTAATAGGGGATAAACTAGCTAGTATTACAGGTGTTGCGTCTACAGCTAATTTTTTATTTTTGTCAATGATTTTCTTATTAATCATTCGAAGTTTTCTGCTTACTATCAAAGTTTCAATATTAGAACACAAGATTAGCAGTTTAGTACAAGAGATTGCAATTAGAGAGAGACAGTATTGTAAGATTGAAGATATTGAAGGGAATAGTGATGATATATAACAAATACACTGGTGCGGATTTGACTTTTGTAATTTGTGCATATAAAGAATGCCCGTATTTAGAAGAAAGTATATTAAGCCTTTTGAATCAGAGTGAACAGGCTAATATACTTATTTCTACGTCTACACCAAATGATTATATTAATGGATTAGCTGATAAATATGGCATCAATGTGTGCGTCAATCCTAAGGGGGGGCAAATTGCAGATTACAATTTTGCAATGAGCCAGGGAGAGACGCCTCTTATTATGTTAGCACATCAAGATGAAATTCTTCACAAAGACTTCGTGAAAGAGGTAATAACTCAAATTAATAAAAGCAAAGATCCAATAATCGTATTTACAGATTATATAGAGATGCACAATGATGTGGTTGATGACAAGCAGTCTAGTATGATAAAAATTAAAAAGCTTCTTCTTTTGCCAGCTCATTGTAAATGGTTAATGAGTACCCAATTTGGTAAGCGCTTGATACAGTGCTTAGGTAATCCAATTACACATCCATCTGTAGTATGTGTGAGAGATAAGATGCCAGAAGAAGTATTCAGAGAAGAATATAAAGCTGCAATGGACTGGGATTTGTGGGAACGTTTATCTAAAGTAAAAGGATCATTTGTATACGTAGATAAGATTTTATTGCATCATCGAATGAATGATGACAATCAAACAAGCGTATTGCTTAGAACCACAAATGATAGATATGAAAATGAGTATGACATTTTTAGTCGATTCTGGCCAAAGTGGATTGCTCGTCTCTTGATGAAATTTTATAGTAAAGCGTATGATAATTATTGATAATGGATTGTTCAAATAAGAGGGTATCACTGATAATACCTATTTATAACGGAACTGAATATATAGAGCGATTACATAAACAGATAATGAATCAAACCTATTCTAATATCGAAATTGTATTAGTAGATGACGGATCCAAAGATGATTCATACAATAAGCTGACAGAAGTTTTTTCAGAAGTGAAAGATATGATGTCGGTAAATGTAATTTATCAAGAGAATGCTGGCCAGGGAGCGGCAAGGAATGCCGGTCTTAAAGCAGCAACAGGAGAATATATTGTCTTTGTTGATCAGGATGATTATATTGAACCTGACTATATCGAGCAATTGGTAAATGCAAATTCGAAAGATGAGTTTGATATTGTGCTATCTGGCTATAAAAGAGTTGATGAGAATCAAAAAGTATTGCTATACGTCTCATTAAAAGATTATGAATGGTGTAAGTTTATGAATATTACGCCATGGGGAAAGCTTTACAAACGTTCATTTATTGAAAATAATAATATAGAGTTTTTACCGGTTCCTCTTGGCGAGGATATTTATTTCAACATTAATTGCTATTTGCATACAGACAATATCAAGTGTATAGAGTATGTGGGGTACAGTTGGTTAGATAATCAATCATCTGTTTCTAATACCATGTATCAACAGGTTAATGAAAAGGTTAATCTAAAACTTTTGTATGAACGTATGGATCAAATTGATACTGAATATAACTGGCGCTTAAATCAATACTATCAGTATTTCTTTTTAAAGACAGTTTTATTTCATGTTTTAACAGCTACAAAGGCTACAGAATACTCAAAACTAGTCGCCTATAAAGATGAGATGTTCAATTGGATGAATAATAAGATGCTTATGGTTGAAAAGAACAAGTTGGTGGGATTATTTAATCCAAAAGGAGAAAGAGCATCAATTAGATTTGTAGTATGCGTATATATGATTTTAAGAAAAATGAATCTAGAGAATAGATTCTTAAGAATGCTTTGTAAAAAGGTATAAAAAATGATGGATAACATAAATAAAGAATTAGTTACAGTTATTACACCAACATACAATAAATTTGATGACATTGAAACAACTATTAAATCTGTTCTTATGCAAGATTATGAAATAATAGAGTATATCATTACAGATGATGGCTCGAGAGATTTACCAGAGGACAGAATAAGGGAATGTATAGCGCAAAATAAGAATGACAATTTAATCAGATTTACTATAGTAAAAAATGAAGAAAATGTAGGAACAGTTAAAAATTTAAACAATGCTATTAAATCATCAACGGGAAAAATAATAATGTTACTAGCTGGTGATGATATATTTTTTGATAATAGTGTGATATCAAAAATAGTAGATAGATTTGAAACAACTGATAGTAAGGTCATTGTTGCTAGCAGATATTGTATAGATGAGGAAGAAAAATTTGTAGGTTATTTACCGCATAGAAATGATAGAAGAATAATTGAATCATGGAATCGCCAACAGCAGCATAATCAATTTGTCATGAGTACATATCGAAATATGGCATCTGGAAGTATTATGTATTTTAAGCGAGAAATATTTGATGAGATTGGATTATTCGATGAAAGATATCGTTTGTGGGAAGATGGTCCATTTATATACAAATATACAAAGAAATATCCTTTGTATATGGCATATGATATAGTTGCAATAAAATATAGAATGACAGGTAATTCTACTAAGGGGCATCCATTATTACTGCATGATGGGAAAATTTTTACGGAATTCGAATTAGTTGAAGATAAGACTAATAAAAAATGGTTGGTAAGGGAAGCGGTAAAGTGCGAGTTATACTTATTGAACCATAAAAGCATTTTTGCAATTATTCGATATCCGATAATCAGTATTATATATTTAATAAATGTCATAAAAGAGAATTATAATAGTTTAATTAAAAATTGAGGAATTAATATGAAAATACCATTTGTAAGTTTTAAACCAATGGAAAAGGAATTAGATAAGGAATTAAGAGCTGCTTTTGAGAGAGTATATACCAGAAGCTGGTATATTGAAGGTTGCGAAGATGAAGCATTCGAAAAGGCATTTGCTGAGTTTTGTGGGGTGGATTATTGCGTAGGAACAGGTAATGGTTTAGATGCTTTAATGCTGCCTTTAAAGGCTTTAGGTGTTGGTGAAGGGTAAGCGCTTAGTATTCCACCGTCGTGACTGACAGCGGCACTTTTGAAATAATAATAACAACTAAACATATGGAGCATTTCACTCCAATTACTATTCGTTATAGTTCGTTCATATGGAGCGTTTTACTCCATATCGAATAGGATATTCAAAGTGGAGTGTTTCACTACACATGGAGGTTGTTATTATGCGAAGCAAATTTACTAAGCAACAAAAGTTTGACATGGTAATGGAATGTCGCAACAGCGGCTTATCCGATTACATGTGGTGCAAGAAGCACGATATCCAAAGCAGCACCTTTTATAGCTGGGTAAAACAGTTGAAAAGAGATGGAGCTAATGTTCCAGAAAGAACATATACCGAAGATTACCATCTTGATTCAAAACCAGATATCGTGAAACTTGAAATTGTCGATGAACTTCCTGCTGAAAAACCACAAGTGGTTCAGCAGCTTCCATCAAACAATTGTGCCATCGAAATAACTATAGGACAGGCATCGATAAAAGTTTTCAATGATGTTAATCCAAAGTTATTATCTCAGGTTATGACCTGCCTGGGAGGTTGCGTATGATTGGTGATATCTCCATGGCAGATAACATATATATCATCTGTGGTTACACAGATATGCGCAAGTCCATAGATGGACTGTGTGCCGTTATAAAAGATCTGCTCGAACTCGATGCAGAAAATACCACATCGCTTTACCTCTTCTGCGGTAAGCGCAATGACAGGATAAAAGCACTGTATCATGAAAAAGATGGTTTTGTGCTTTTATATAAAAGGCTCGATTACAAGCTTGGTAAATACAAATGGCCACGTAATAAAAACGAGGTCAAAACCATTACCTGGCGACAGTTTGACTGGCTAATGTCAGGGCTGGATATCGAGCAACCAAAGGCAATAAAAAGTGCCTAAAAGCCTTGATTTTACTGGGTTTTTACCCCTAAATCTGGTATAATAAATGTATCAGAAAAAGGAGTTTTAACAGGTAAATGTCAGGTGCAAATGATATCCAACTCAGGGATCTGAGGGATACGATTATACAACTGAATAATACAATCAACACTCAGACATCGCTTATTATGTCGCTTCAAAAGTCTATCGATGAGCGTAATGCCAGGATTGATGAAAAGGACCAGGTCATAGCAAATCTTCAGGCGCAGCTTGATTATCTTAAGAATAAGCTGTTTGGTTCTACCAGTGAGATTCGTAAAAACGATATTCCTGGTCAGCTCAGCCTCTTTGATGCAGCTGATGCAGATGATAAGCCTGCCATTCCAGTTGAGCCTGAGATTATCGAGGTTAAAGCTCACACTCGTGAACGTAAGCCAAAGGCTACCTATGATGAAATCTTTGAGAACATCACTATGCGAGAGGATGTTCCTCATGGCTGATGAAACTCCTATCCAGGTTTTAAAAGAACCTAAACGAAGACCACAGTCGAAATCCTATGTATGGGTATTTCGAACTGGCGAAGACCGAGGAGTTCCAATAATCCTTTTCAACTATGCACCAACAAGAAAAGGTGCCAATGCGGCAGACTTCTTGAAGGATGCACCCGAAGGATATTTCCTTATGACTGATGGCTACAAAGGATACAATAAAGTACCTGACGCCAATCGATGTGCCTGCTGGGCACACATCAGAAGGTATTGGCTGAGAGCCATTCCTAAAGGTCATGAAACGGATTACACTCATCCAGCGGTACAAGGACTTCTATACTGCGATAAGCTGTTTAGTTATGAAAGAACCTATAAAGAGAAGGGACTTTCAGTTAAACAGATTTATAAGCGTCGTCTCAAGGATCAAGAGCCTGTGATAGATGCTTTCTTGGCGTGGCTTGATGGACTTACACCTAAGACTGGCGATAGTATAATCAAAGCGATTAACTATACCAACGGATGCCGACCATACCTGAAGAACTATCTTAAGGATGGAGCTTGTAGCCTTAGCAATAATCTAAGTGAAAATGCAATTCGTCCTGTTGTTATGGGCAGGAAGAATTGGTTATTTAGTGATAGTCAGGATGGTGCTACTGCAAGCATGATAATTTACTCAATGATTGAAACCGCAAAGGCTAACGACATAGATCCTGAAAAATATCTCGAGTATCTTCTCGAGAGTCGTCCGAGTGCTGGTTCGTCAGACGAGGAACTAGAGCAGTTAGCTCCATGGAGCAAGGCTACTCGAGAAGCATGCGCTATATAAAATGGAGTAAAATGCTCTATATGTTGAATGTCTGGCATCCGAAAGGATGCCTTTATTCGTACCCTACGGGGTAATACTAAGCGCTTACGAATATTGAAATAGTTTTACAGAATGAATATATATTGGGAATAATGAGATAAGATGTCGGCATTGCATTAAATGAATATTCAGTAATTATGTAAGTATTGAGGCCCAACACACAATCATAATGTGGCATATATTTGTAGCAGAAGCCTAGTTATTTTTTGAAATAGATATAAATGATGTCAATGTATGAGTTATTGAATAATCCTGTAGGATATAATGAACAGTAGGTGCAGATTAGTAATTTGGTAGATGAATTATTTAGAGTATCATATATTATTATGGGGCGAGGTGAAGCATGTCATTTCGTTGATATAGATATCGATACCTCGCAATTATTGAGCCTACTAAAAAAGCTATAAAAGTGGTTGGTTAGAAGTAGGGAAAATATTAGAAAATGAAGCCTAATAAAGAAATGTTTAAAGATAAAAATATTAGAAGAGGAAGACTTATAGCTATAAATATATTTGTTATAGTATTCATGTTATTATTATGCTATGTGTTACCTATTAATAGTATTAATGAATATTATGCTGAAAAATATGAAAGTGAAGAAGACTATCAATATTTTATATATGGCAGTAATTATGTTATGCAAAGTTTTGAACTTAATACTAGTGGGGTCAATAATATAGAGATACCTGTAACATATAAAAATGATTATGGTTTTTTTTCTATTAAATTATTAGATAACACAGGAAATATAGTAGAAGAGTTTATTATAAATAAGGCTGACTATGCCGACGAGGATGAATGGATTGATTGCAAACTTGAAAGTGCTTTGAATCCCAAAACAGAGTATACTATTTTAATTGAAGCACCGGAACTTAATGAAAGAACAGCTGTAAGCATTCGAGGCAAGGAAAGCTTGGCAGGCTTAGAAAGCAATAAGGATTTTGTATATATAAAGTGCTTTATATCGGAGATAAATGGTTATAATGAGGGATGTATATACCTTGCTTTATCAAAGGAATATGTGAATTTTTTCGCAATTCTATCATTTGTTATTTTGATAGTAGCATTAAATATTGCAATTTTATTGAAGGAGGAAGTTTCTGGAAATAAAGCATTTGTTTTGATTATGTTATATGGGATTATCATGTTATCGATAATGTCTCCGGGAAGTGGGGCTGATGAAAGGTTTCATTATAACTGCACCGCCAGATTGGCGAATGTTTTGCTGGGAAATGAGAATGTGACGTTTATAGACGAAGCCTTATCTTTTGATTATGACATGCATTATAATACCAATTCGAATTTTTTAAGTGTTATCAATGGACTTGGAAAGAAAACGATAGGTGATAATAACACAAAAAAGACCTTAGATGCAGTTAATACGCAACCTGTTGCTGTTTATTATATACCACAGGCGATTGGGTTTTCTATAGGAGTGATTTTTAAATTAAACGGAGTTACATGTTATATGTTGGCCAGATTGTTTAATCTGATTGTATATTCAATTATGATGGCCATGGCGCTAAAAATTATTCCTATTAATAAAGATTTGATGCTGGTGTTTGCACTTAATCCAATGGCATTACATCAAGCTTCGCAGTTATCTTATGATGGAGTTATACTAAGTAGCATGGCAATTTATATGGCGTACGTTATTAGATTAATCTATAACGAACACTATATTACGGGTAAGGACGTGGTGTGCTTATCGGTATTGTTATCAATAGCAGGATTACAAAAACCAGTGTATTATGTTTTCTTCGCGTTCATGGTTCTTGTTCCAAGTAAGAATTATAAGACTATGCAAGACAAAGTATTGAAATTGGGATTATGTGTGATGCTATTATTGAGTTGTGCTATAGGATATGCTCTATTTTTGGATTATTCAATTGTAAATCAAATAACGCAAAATTCAGTACAGATGGGATCTGGAGTATTATGGGAGAAAGGTATAGGTGCTAGTGGAAGTGATTACTATAGTGTGAGTGGATTTTTTAATGAACCTATAGGATATATTACGATTATTATTCGAACTATCCTTTTAAAAGGACCACAATTACTTAAGGAATCAGTTGGAGCACGACTTGCAGGATTGAGTGTTGAAATAAGTGAATATGTAACTATGACATATTTTGCGGTTTTATTATTAAGTTCAAATATAGGTAAATCTAAAAAAGAAGTGTTCAATAGAAAAACAAAAATATATATGATGCTCATAGTTTTTATTGAAATTGTGGCAATTACGGCATCAGGCTTTTTGATGACGTACGATGGAATGGAAGTATTGCAAGGTCTCCAGGGTCGTTATTATACAGCATGTTTATTACCGACATTTATTGTAATAGGGGATTTAGGAATAATAAAAAAAACGAATAGACGTGGACTTCACATAATGATTTCACTGCTATATATTGTAGTTATTCATGATGTGATGAGTAAGATTATATAGTTGAATAGTACTGGTGATGTTATGATTAATCTTATAATATATGACACAATTTTAATAATACTTTTTGTTATATATGGATGTATTGCTAAAAAAATAAATATAAATAATAAATTATGGACAATTATATATGTGGTTTGTTCTGTTTTACTATTAGTACCAATAGGATGTGATGTTCTTTTAAAGAACTATCCAATATTTTATTATGATGAGTTGATGATTAAAACGAGTAAAAATGATGATTATACTATTTCACAAGAGCTGTTGAAAGGGGTATGTATTGAACAGACATTTTATTGCCGTTATATAGCTATTGAAAGTATCAATATAAATACTTTTGCATATGGGAGGAAAAATGAAGGTGAATTAGTAGTTGATTTAATTGAGGATGATAGTGGAACTACTATATATAAATGGGTAGTGGATTTACATGATATTTTAGATGATGATTATCTCAGTCTCAAGATAGATAACGGAGAAATTATTAATACACAGGATAAATATCTCACTTTAAAGATTTATGCGATACCAAAGGTTGAATATCGTTCGATATCATTAGGGGTTGTGGATAATCAATATGAATATGGTACTTACATTTGCAATGGCGAGGAGCAAGATAATGATTTGTTATTTTACGTTAATGGGTATAGTTCATCGAGAAATTTAGAGAGTGAGCGAATAGAAATCACGATTATTAATATACTTGCTCTATACTATATGTATAGGAAGAAGACTAAAGGAGACTTTGATTTCGATGCATAATAAAATTTCAATAATTATTCCTGTTTATAATAAGGGAAAATATATAGAAAGATGTATTAAGAGTGTAGAGAACCAAAAATATAATAATGTTGAAATTATATTAGTTGATGATGGATCAACTGATAACTCTGGGCAGTTGTGTGATTTACATGCAAAATTGAATGGTAATATAAAGGTGATTCATCAAGAGAATCGTGGCGTTTCAGAAGCTCGGAATAATGGTATAAAGTTCGCAACGGGTGATTATATCATGTTCGCAGATGCTGATGATTATTTGGATCCAAACATGGTAGAAGTGCTTTATAAAACGGTGACAAATAATCAAGCTGAATTAGCTATCTGTGGCTACAGAATGTTAACAAATGGAACAGTAAAAGAGGTTAAAGAAAATAATGGCGTATATACTTTAAAAGAATTTATTAAGTTGATAGTGAAATGGAAAGCTAATCCATTGATCGGTTCGCCTTGTAATAAAATAATAAGGAGAGAACTAATAACAGATTATAATATAAAGTTTTATAAAGATGTAATATATGCTGAGGACTTCGATTTTATTCTAAGAGTACTTTTACATATTAAAAAAGTGGCGGTGACTAATGAGTGTCTATATAGTTATGATTTAGATGTACCAAATTCATTGACAAAAATAAATACTTTGAATGCAAATGAGTTATGGATAAATCAACGTAGAATTATAGAGGATTGTGAAAATTTGCAAACAGTAGCGGCTATAGAAGATGAGCTTCCAGGTCAACTATTTGCAGAAGCAATAGCACTAAATTTTTCGAGAAGAGTATTTATAGGTGATAAAAATGATTACAAATTGTGGATAAATGAGTTAACAGAAAAAGAGCAGTACAGTAAATATCTAAGAATTACGAAAAGAATATATAATAATAATTTGGAGAATGTCACTTATAAGGTTTTGCGATTGGCAATAATGATGAAGATAGATACTATATTATTCTACATTGGAAGACCAATAGTGAGAAAATATTATAAATATGTGTTAGGAGATAAAAATGAAAATAGCAATATTAGCGGCGGGAACGAGTAAATATTTCCCTTTGTTTATTGACAAACCAAAATGTTTGTATCATTTAAATGGAATGATTCAATTGGAACGAGTAATCGAAGATGCAAAGACGATAGTTGACGAAAAGGATATAATCATTGTTGCGGGGTATAAGGCTAAATATATTGAACGTTTTTTAGAAAAGTATCCTGATGTAAAACTGAAAATCAATGAAAAGTATGCAGAGGCAGCAATTCATTCTTTCAGAAAAGCCATCGAGGGAGAAGATGACGATTTTATATTTATGTTCGGCGATGAAAGTATTAGTAGGACTAATTTAAGGAGAATAGCTGAATCAAAAAGAAAGATAGCTGTTTTAAACACGGATAAGTATTGGTATTATTCCTTAGGAATTATGAAAATGCGAAGAGATCAGATAAATATTATTAATGATGAAAAATACCTTTCGCTAGAGTATATCAAAGATATTTTTGAATTTGTAAACAGAAAAAAATATGATTATACGTTTGATATTAATTCAGGTATATGCATCGGATATACAATGATAGATTTTATATTGCGTGTTGGTAATATAAAGAAGATTGAGGATCCACAAAAATTCTATATTGGTACGGATATTGATTTTTTATTTTATGATGTAAATGCCGAGTATATACCAGATTTAGATACAATAGAGGATACAGATGAGTATAAAAACAGTTTTATGCTAAGAGTCTACACGAAATGTATTTCTGAGGTATTAAAACTGCCACGTAGAATATATCAGAGAGAAAAAAGAAAATGGATGCGTTTATTTCAGTGATTGTTCCGGTATACAATGTAGAAAAATATATTTCAGATTGTATAGATAGTTTAATAAATCAAAGTTACAAAAATTTAGAAATAATAATTGTTGACGATGGTTCGACAGATTCTTCAGGTCAGATTTGTGAGAAAATGGCTTTGTTAGATGAAAGGATTAATGTTTATCATAAAAAAAATGGAGGTTTGTCAGACGCGAGAAATTATGGAATGCAGAAGGCAACAGGTGAATTTTTAGCGTTTATTGATAGCGATGATATTGTTGATAGGAGTTTCTTTTTCGATTTAATGACACTTCAGGTTGAGAATAATGCGGATATTGTATCATCTGCATTAATTGAGTTCTCAACGAAGGAAGAGATACCCATTTTTGAAAATGCAAAGGGAAATGTAGTTGTATTAAATGCAGATGAAATTCTTAAAGAGTATTTTATACCTAAGACTGCCCGATTATATCACGGATTATGTATGAAAATTTACAAGAAGAAATTATTCAATGGTCTGCTATTTGAAAAAGGTAAACTACATGAAGATTTATACATAACGTACAAACTCCTTGATAGATGTCAGAAATTAGTATATTTGGATAAGCCACTATATTATTATCGAAGGAATAACACAAGTATATGTAATACATATGGAGTGAAAAACTTTAGAGATGAGTGTAACGCATTATTTGGAATCAGAGATTATTTTAGTAATAAATATGAAAGTGATGTTAGGACATTTATTGTTAATCAGTTGTTTTTTGCAATATATAATCATCGTTATATTTTAAGAGAAACAGAAGTATATGATTTGCTTTTTACAGTATTAAAGTGGCTGTTAAAGAATTTAAAACTCAGTAATAGTATAAATATACTAAAAAAAATATGCATGTATAATATTACAATATTATTTTATAGCTATTTGTTAATTAGGAGGAAATCTATAATTAATGAATAAATATTTTAAAAACTATATTTTGAGCACAGCAAATACGTTTGTGGCGTTATTGTTTCCAATAGTTACTTTCCCGTATATATCAAGAATATTAGGTGCTTCAAATATAGGCATTATAAATACTGCACAATCATATGGATATTATTTTATTCATATAGCAAATTTTGGGATTAATTCATATGCAATACGCGAGGTTTCAAAGGTTCGTGATAATGCTGAACAAACAGGTACAGTCTGTGGAGAAATATTTAATCTAAATTTTTTCTTTTCATTGATTGGTTTCATATTATACTACTTAGGAGTAGTAATGAATCAATCGTATAAAGAGCATTTTTGGGCTTTTTTTATTTATTCTTTTGTTATTTTGACCAACTTTTTAACGTTAGATTGGTTATTGCAGTCATTTGATGATTATTTCTTTTCAACTATAAGGAATATAGCAGTTAGATTATTATCACTTGCAGCAGTATTTGTTTTTGTAAAGAAACCCGAACATTATATTATATATCTAATAATATCTTGCGTTTCAGAGATGGGGACAAGAATATCAACATTATTATATAGCAGAAAGACATATGTAAATTTAAAACTTTCAATTAAATTGCTAAGGTTTTCATCTCATATAAAAACTATGTTTACCTTGTTTGTGTATAGATTGGTGAACGGGATAACAGCGAATCTTGATAAATTAATGATAGGCCAACTGATGGCATACAAAGATGTTGGAGTATATACATGCGGAATAACAATTATTACTATGTTACAGTCTATTGTTGAAACTGCCGGGATTGTTTTGTTCCCCAAAATTAATAGATCAGCTTTTACTTCTAAAAAAGACTATGAAAACAATTTAAAGATAAATTACGACTTAATATTGATAGTAGCAATTCCTATGACAGTAGGAATATTTCTGACATCTAGGCGCATAATACAATTATTTGGTGGAAATGAATTCTTGGAGGCAGTGAATGTATCTAGAATAATGTGCTTTGGAATTATTGCAGGTGCGGTTGGGGATTTATTAGGATCAAAAATTTTATTAGTGAATAATAGAGAGCAAAGTTTACTCAATACGTCAATGATATCTGCTGCATCGAATATAATATTAAACTATATATTAATTAACAAATATGGAATAGAAGGAGCAGCATTAGCTTCAATAGCAAGTTACTTGATAACAGATTGTTTTAGATACTATTATGCAAGAAAAATAGTGAAAATAAGATTGCTTTCAAAGAATCTCTTAAAGTATTTAATATTGTCAATCCCATTTGTATTAATTTATTTACCATATAAAGAGAGAATAGATGGGAATACGGTAGATATGTTTGTATTTGTGATTGTGTGCATTACAATATATGTGATTGAATTATTAATATCGCAAGACTATTTATTAAAAAATATTATTAAAATAATAATTAAAAAGGAAAAATAAATACTATGATTTATCTATTTCAAACAATTGTTTTTAACATATTGGCAATATTGTTTAAACCATTTCCTAGAAATAAACATATATGGGTCACTGGAAAGGTTAATGGATGGGAATACGATAATAATCCGCCCATGTTTTTTGATAATTCTAAATACTTTTTTTTATACCTTGTGAATAATACTAATGAGACTGTTTATTGGATTTCTAAATCAAAAGATGAAATAAAAAAACTAAAAGAAATGGGCTTGCCTGTTCTGAAATATCCTAGTTTGAAAGCAATATATATTATACTACGCGCTAAATTTTCTTTTCATCATTATGGCCCAGATCAACTTAATTTTAATCTACAGAGAGGGATGATTCAATTAGACTTTTGGCATGGAACTCCAATTAAGAAAATTCGTTATGATGTGGTAGAAAAAAAGCCAGAGCAAAACAATTTTATATTACGCTATTTGAAGAAAGACGGATTGGAGTATATTTTTTCTACATCAGACTATATTTCGGAAAAGATATTTGTAAGTGCGTTTGATACGGTTAAAGAAAGAATCCTTAATTTTTCGTACCCTAGAATGGATGTAATGGGGATGGGAAAAAAAGACATAGTAGAGTTTTGTGAAAAATATTCGAAAGAATTGTTACGCTATATTGATATTGCGTCTCAATATCAAAGAGTTTTGCTATACATGCCTACTTATAGAGATGACGATCCGTATTATCTGGATAAAGCAAATATTGATTTTGATTTATTGAATAAAAAACTTTGCGCTAATAATGCGGTTATGTTTTTTAAGCTGCATCCACTTACAGCTAACATAAATATTGATAGTTATTCAAATATAATTAAAATCGATAATGATGTTGATATTTATCCGTTTTTAAAATTTACAGATTTTTTGATTACAGATTATTCTTCTATTTTGTTTGATTATTTGGTGTTAGATAAAGAAATAATATTTATACCATATGATTATGAAAATTATGTTAGAAGTAGAGATTTATATTTTGATTACAATAGTGTAACTCCGGGAATAAAATATAGTAGTTTTGAGGATTTTATCAAAGAAATAGATAATTTGGAGAGTTTGGATTATAGAATTCAGAGGAATGAATTGAAAAAGATGACCATTGAGAATTATAATTTTGACTCATGTGAACGAACATATAGGTATATTGTTGATAAATTTGCAAGGTGATTATATAAATGAGGCAAAGAAAATCGTCAATTGAAAGAATAAAGGTTATTGCAATAATAGCAATAGTGATATGTCATTCAATTCCTGGATTAAGGGTCGAGTATCATTATGCTACACAAGATAGGTGGTTGTGGGCAATCTCTGTATTAAAACAATTGGGATCGGTAGGAAATGCTTTATTTTTGGTGTCTTCATCATGGTTCCTAGTGGATAAAAGTGAAGTGGACATAAAAAAAATAAAAAATATCCTGGTTGATAATTGGCTGATAAGCATGTTATTTTTATTCATTTTTTTATTCTTTTATAGTATAGATAAAATGGATATATTGCGAGAAATGTTTCCCTTTTGTTTTGCTACATTATGGTATATTACATGTTATGTTATTTATTACAGTTTACACGGAATAATTAATGGGGTATTAAAACAATTAATAAGAAGGCCTAAGAGAACGATTCTGATGGTGCTGTTGTTTATTGCGTTTCAGTTCGCTATTGGTTTTAAATATTATAATGACTTAATTGGTTTTTTCTTGATACATATATTAACATACTGTGTAAAGAATGGTTGGAATTATGCGAGGAAAGGAGTTGGTTTTGCAAAGATAATTACTATAGTAGGCTTCTTTTTTTGGATTGGAGGCGCATACTGTTTTAATGCGATTGGATGCAGATTAATTTTTGTCGGACAAAGGTATAGTATGTGGAACACGTTTCTTAATCCATTTATTATAATGATGTCATATGGATTGATTATAATAGCTGATAATGAGACATATTATAATAGAATCATTAATGATTTATCTAGAAAATCTCTTTATGTATATATGATTACAGGTAATCAATTAGTAAGGATTTATTTCGACAATGATATATATGACAGGTTAGTAGGAGGGGGATTTGAAAAGAGTTATGAATATTGCTTTTGGTTTATATTAGGTTATGCTTTCCTGAAAAGTGTATTTGGATTTGGTTTTGCAACGCTATATTTAAAAATAAAAGAACTATTAAAGGTGAGAGTAAGAGGGAATACGGTATGGTTATAGGATATACAACTGGTGTGTTTGATTTGTTTCATATAGGTCATTTGAATCTATTGAAAAATGCAAAAGGAATGTGTGATAAATTAATAGTAGGTGTAACTGTTGACGAATTGGTACAATATAAAGGGAAAAAAGCAATGATTCCATTTGATGACAGGTTGGAAATAGTACGTTCATGTAGATATGTTGATGTGGCGATACCACAATATGATATGGATAAACTTGATGCATGTAAAAAATTAGGGGCAAATATATTATTTGTTGGAGATGATTGGTACGGAACAGATAAATGGGTGAAATATGAAGAGCAGTTTAAAGATGAGGGGATTGAAATCGTGTATTTCCCATATACTAAGTCTATTTCGTCAACTAAGATTACAGAAGCTTTAAAAAATGCAAGAGGATGGTCAGTTACACCACCTAATATTAAAGTGAAAAAGGGGGATTACTTTAGAGATTAGTGAAATGATAATTAATTGCAAAATAGTAACACTGAATTGGAGAAAAATATGTGTGGAATAAATGGCATAATATCAACAAAAAAACTGTGTGATATGCAACTACGATTGGGTAGGATGAATGAGTCTATTAAACACAGGGGGCCAGATGCGCAAGGGATAAAGATTCTTGGAAATGAGATTGGGTTCGGTCATACAAGATTATCCATTATAGATTTAGATGCTAGATCGAATCAACCAATGGTAAGCGCAAAGGGAAATATGTTGATATTTAATGGCGAAATATATAATTTCAAAGAAATAAAAAAACATATTTCAGACTATAAGTTTCTAACGGAATCGGATACCGAAGTTTTATTGGCTGGAATTGAGACTCGAGGTATAGATTGGTTGTTAGATAATATAAATGGAATGTTTTCATTTGCATATTATGATAATGATAATAATGAGATTATAATTGTAAGAGATAGATTGGGAATAAAACCTTGTTATTATTATGTCTCCAATGATTCTTTTATTTTTTCATCAGAGATTAAAGGAATATTAAACAGCGGATTGGTTAGTGCAAACTTCTATGAGTCTGCCATAGACGAATACTTGGCTAACAGATATGTTAGGGCACCATTCACTTTTTTCAAGAATATATATCAGTTAGAGCCGGGAAGTCTTATTAGGGTGAGCGTTTCAGATAATAAGATAATGACTGAAAAAAGTAAATACTGGGAATTGCCTGAAGATTTTAATATGGACAATGAGTACGATGAAGAAAAAATATGCGAAGAGTTTGAAAAAAAGGTAATAGAATCAATAAAAAAAAGAATGGTTGCGGATGTTACAGTGGGGACGTATTTATCTGGAGGAATTGATTCGAGCCTTATATCTGCGATTGCTTCAATTAATACTGATAGACAAATTAATACGTATACAATAGGCTTTGATGATTTGAACGAGTATCAATATGCTGATATTGTTGCAAAAAAATATCTAACAAATCATCATGAGATTAAGATGAGTGAAGGCGATTATTGGGATGCATTGACTGAGGTTATTGGATACAAAGATTCACCATTAGGTGTGCCAAATGAAATTCCACTTGCTAAAATGTCAAAAGTATTATGTAAAGATATTACAGTTGTTTTATCAGGGGAAGGCGCAGATGAATTAATGGGTGGGTATGGAAGGATATTTCGCTCAGCATTTGATTATTCAAACATAAAAAAGTTTCAACAAAATAGCTTTTACCAATATTTTATTGGTAAGTATGAGTATGTGCCACGGAGAATTCGTAATAAGTATTTGAATATCAGCTGCGATTTACGAAATTATTGGGATGAAATTGTTGAACACGAATTTTGCGAGCATGGCAATGAAGAAAATGTATTTAGGTTCTTCCATGAATATCATGTTAAAGGTTTATTGCAGCGAGTAGATACTACGACTATGCTTGCGAGTGTAGAAGCACGAGTACCATTTTTAGATCACGAACTCATTGAGTTTTGTTATAAGAAAGTTCCATATGAACTAAAGTTGAAATGGAAAGAAGGAGCGGAAAAGCAGATTAAGGATACTTCAGATATATATAGTGAAATTTTAGACACACCTAAATACTTATTAAAAAAAGTTGCACGTAAATATCTTCCTGATGAAATAATTGACAGAAAAAAAGTTGGTTTTCCTGTTCCGCTGAATAATTGGATTTTAGATATCGAAAATAAAGCAAGTGATATACTAAGGGATGCATATTGGCTGAAAGCAGATGTCTTAGAGGAAATGATAAACGACTGTGGAACGGAAGAACGTGCCGGACAAATAATATGGATGTTTATAAACATAGAAATATTTAGAAAAATGTATTTTGAAAGAGAGTGGAGATATTGAATTGATTTAAATCGAGTATTTCTTCCGTATTAATAGAGAGTGTTATTATCTATAGCATTGCAGGTACATGATTTAAATGTTTATGAATACATAAAACACATCATAAGCTAATAATATAAATGAAATAGCCAGATAATAATTATGACGACTTAGTTTACATAGAATAGGTAATTTATAATGAAAAAGAGAAGTTGATTATTGTCTTACTTGCGAATGCAACGTAGATACTCGTGAGATTTGTGTAAGGATGTATTGGGGCTAGGTAATTCCCTATTTGGGGGAGTGTTATAGTGGTTAATGCATAACAGAATATTACATATAATATTGGAGAACAAGAAGATGAATTGCGAATTATTCAAAGATAAAACACTTATGATAACTGGAGGTACTGGTTCATTTGGTTCCACAGTTTTAAAGCATTTCCTTGATTCAGATTTAAAGGAGATTCGTATCTTCTCACGTGACGAGAAGAAGCAGGATGATATGAGACATCAGCTTCAGGCTGAGCACCCAGACCTTGCAGGCAAGGTAAAGTTCTACATCGGCGATGTTCGTAACATGCGCTCAGTGCAGGATGCTATGCCAGGTGTTGATTTCATCTTCCATGCAGCAGCATTAAAGCAGGTTCCTTCTTGCGAGTTCTTCCCAATGGAAGCAGTTCGTACAAACGTTGAGGGAACTGACAATGTTCTTCATGCAGCAGTTGAGGCAGGCGTTCAGAGAGTTGTTTGCCTTTCAACAGACAAGGCTGCTTACCCAATCAACGCAATGGGTATTTCAAAGGCTATGATGGAAAAGGTTATCGGCGCAAACGCTCGTGTTGCAGCTGGTAAGACTACAATCTGCACCACACGTTATGGCAACGTAATGTGCTCACGTGGATCAGTTATCCCTCTTTTCATCGACCAGATCAAAGCAGGCAACCCAATCACAATCACAGATCCAGAGATGACTCGTTTCCTCATGAATCTTGATGAGGCAGTTGCTCTTGTTATGTTTGCATTCGAGCACGGCGAGCCAGGTGACCTTTTCGTTCAGAAGTCTGACGCTTCTACAATCGGCGACCTTGCAAAGGCTGTTCAGCAGCTCTTCGGTGACACAGGCACAAAAATTATCGGAACACGTCACGGCGAGAAGCTTTTCGAGACACTTATGACAAACGAAGAGTGCGTTCGTTCCGTAGATATGGGCAACTACTATCGTGTACTTCCAGACGGCCGTGACCTCAACTACGACAAGTTCTTCGTAGATGGCCAGGTTCAGACTATGGCTAATGAAGCATACACTTCACATAATACAAAGAGATTGGATGTACAGGGAACTGTAGATAAGATTTTGACTACGGATTATGTTAGGGCGATGCTTAAATAGAATAATAGTTAAGTATTTGGATTGAGTAGTTGTGTGGTATTAAATGGATAGGACTTAAAATTACGTTTGTACTGTTATGACATTATATAAGAGTATACATAAAGATTAATTAAAAAGGAGCGATTAGCTGCAACTAATCGCTCGTAACAGATGCATTATCTGGCTTCGTCTACATGAGCTTCCGGTATGCCACTTGTAAAGACTGAAGTAAGAAAAGCATTACAGATGGGGCAAGAGACATCTTCGAAATCACGACATCCTGGTTGGAAGTCGTTTTCTCTAATAGTGATGCTTTTGCCACATATAGAACATTTAGTGAATATCATATGGTGCCTCCTTTCTTATAATTTTATAAATTATCATAAACCAACCAATTAATAATTCAAGTGGTTTATGGCGATTAAGTTGTTGAGTTTTGCTTGATGAATAAATTTAGAAACTAGGTGCCTGACCCCATTACGCGTCACGGCGAGAAACTTTTCGAGACACTTATGACAAACGAAGAGTGTGTTCGTTCCTTAGATATGGGCAACTACTACCGTGTACTTCCAGACGGCCGTGACCTCAATTACGATAAGTTCTTCGTAGATGGCCAGGTTCACACTATGGCAAATGAAGCTTATACATCTCATAATACAAAGAGACTGGATGTGCAGGGAACAGTGGAAAAGATTATGAATACTGATTATGTTAGGGAGATGCTTAATTAGAATGTGTTATTTATACAGTTGCTGATATAAAGTGTTTAATCGGTTTGTCTTAAACACAGTTGACAGCAACTGTGTTTTTTGTCAAAATGTTCATGAAAAGCCGGAAAGGAGGATGTCGTGAACAGAATCGAATTAGATATTCTTAAAAACATATATTTGAATCGGGAATGTAGCCAAAGAACAGTGGCGATGAATACTGGATATTCATTGGGACGTGTTAATAAAGCTATAAAAGTTCTTTGTGAGCAGGATTGTATCAATGATGAATTACAGGTGTTAAGTAAAGGTGCTGAATTGATCGTAGCTAATCGACCACATAACGCAATTATCCTTGCTGCAGGATATGGAATGCGGATGGTTCCTATTGGGAAGAACATGCCTAAGGCATTGATGGAAGTAGATGGAGAGCCATTAATAGAGCGTTTAATTAAACAATTAAAAGAGGTTGGCATACATGAAATTACAGTAGTAGTTGGATTTATGAAAGAGGCCTTCGAATATCTTATTGACTTATATGATATTAAATTGGCTATAAATACAGAATATGCAGATAAGAATAATTTGCACTCATTGTATTTAGTAAAAGAAAAGATCGCAAACACATATATATTGCCTTCAGATATCTACTTTTTCTCAAATCCTTTTTCTAAAGTTGAAGCATACTCATGGTACATGATTTCAAATGAACAGAATGATAATAGCAATGTCTATATAAATAGGAAATTGGAATTGGTAAAGACACATGATCAATCTCATAACAATTTTATGGTTGGAGTTTCATACATTAATAAAGAGGACTCGATACAGCTTAAAAAAAGAATCGAAGAATTAGAACATGACAGTAAAAATAAAAATGCATTTTGGGAGGATGCATTATTTGACAAGGACAGAATGTATATTAATGCGAAAATGATAAATGCATCCAATGTCGTCGAGATAAATACATACGAGCAATTGAGAGAGTTAGATAATAAATCCAATAGTCTTAAATCGGATGTAATATCGATTATATCAGAGACACTTAATTGCAGAAAAAGTGATGTAGAAAATATAAAAGTATTAAAAAAAGGAATGACAAACAGATCGTTCTTATTCGAGGCACTGGGGCAAAAATATATAATGCGAATTCCTGGTGAAGGAACAGATAAGCTCATAAACAGATATCATGAGCAAAGCGTATATAAGGCAATTGCTGGAAAAGGAATCTGTGACGATCCTGTTTATATTAACGCAGATAATGGATATAAGATTACCAAGTTTTTAGAGGGGGTTAGACCTGCTGATTCCAATGATGACAAAGATATCCGTAGATGCATGGATAAACTTAGGGAGTTTCACAACCTAAATCTTGAAGTGCAACATACCTTTGATATGTATGAGGAAATAGAGTTTTATGAAAAGCTAAGGGATACAACGTCAATATATCGAGATTATAGTACAACGAAAGCTAATATCTTGAAGTTAAAAGAATATGTTGATAAACATGTCGAAAGAAGAACTCTTACACATATTGATGCAGTTCCGGATAATTTTCTTTTCTATACAGATGAAACTGGGGTGGAACAGCTCCAATTAACAGACTGGGAATATGCAGGCATGCAAGATCCGCACGTGGATATTGCTATGTTTTGTATCTATAGCATGTATGATAAAGAACAGATTGATAAGTTGATTGATATATATTTTGAAGAAAAATGTTCGGTTCAAAATAGAATAAAGATATATTGTTATGTGGCAATAGCAGGTCTATTATGGTCAAACTGGTGCGAATACAAGCTAAGCCTAAGGGTAGAATTCGGAGAATACGCTATTAGGCAATATCGATATGCGAAAGAGTATTACAAGATTGCCATAGAGGAAATGGAGAAGCTTAATGAAAAATAAAGTTGAACGTGCAATTATAATGGCGGCAGGCCTTGGAAATAGAATGCGCCCTATCACCGATGAAATACCTAAACCACTGGTAAAAGTAAATGGAACTCGCATGATTGATACTGTCATAGATGGTTTAATGAAAAATGGAATTAATGATATAACTATTGTTGTTGGGTATAAGAAGGAATGTTTTGAAGCACTCAAGGATAAGTACCCAGATATCAATCTTGTCGAAAACAGATATTATGACCAATATAACAATATCTCATCACTTTATTCTGTAAGGGACAAGCTAGACAGAGCTTGCATAATATTGGATGGAGATCAGCTAATCTATAATGATAAAATCCTTGCACCTGAGTTTGATTTATCAGGATATAGTGGTGCGTGGGTTGAAAATGACACAGACGAATGGTTGATGCAAGAAAAGGATGGAGTAGTAACAGAATGCTCTCGCACGGGAGGTTCAAAAGGATGGCAGCTTTATAGTATCAGTCGTTGGACCAAGGATGATGCATTGAAATTAAAGAAATTTGTTCAGTTGGAATTTGAAAATGACAACAGACAGATATATTGGGACGATGTGCCAATGTTTTGTCATTTTAAAGAATTTACCTTGGGTATAAATCCTATTAGTAAAGAGGATTTAGTAGAAATAGATAGTTTTCAAGACTTAGTTAAACTTGATAATACATATTCAAAGTATACGATTTAATAGATAGGGGGAAATAATGAACAATAAAAGTAGAATTGACTGGCTTATAACTTTTTTACCATTTATTTTGATTATGACTGTTGCGGGGTCATTCTTTATTCAGCCGGAATTATCAAATGAAATACTCAGTAAAATTAGATTCTTTTTTGGAGACACATTAGGTGTATACTATTTGATAATAGGCATTGGTGTATTTTTGATTTCGATATATTTGAGTTTTTCAAAAATAGGAGATATCCGACTAGGTGGTCAGGATGAAAAGCCTAAGTATTCATTCTGGACATGGGGAAGTATGATGTTTACATGTGGCCTTGCAGCAGATATTCTTTTCTATTCGTTTGCTGAATGGATTATGTATGCCACAAATCCACATGTTGCTGAACTGGGCTCAATATCAGAATGGGCAAATGTATATACATTGTTTCATTGGAGCTTCATCCCTTGGTCTTTCTATTTAGTTCTTGCAGTTGCTTTTGGCTTTATGTTGCATGTCAAGAAAGTAAATAGACAGAGATATTCAGAAGCTTGTAGGCCTGTAATTGGAAATAAAGCAGATGGATTATTGGGAAGAGTTATCGATTTATTTGCTATATTTGCACTTTTGGCAGGAACTGCTACTACATTTAGCGTAGCTACACCATTGATGGCGACAATAGTTTCCAGATTATTTGGAATTAATGTAGATCGTTCAGTGATAACAATAATCATTTTAGTTATTACCTGTATCGTATATACTTATGCAGTTATCCATGGAATGAGAGGAATTAGTCTCCTTGCAAAGGCATGTATGTTCTTATTCTTTGGCCTTTTAGCATTTGTTTTCTTATTTGGAGGTCAAACAAGATATATAATAGAAAATGGTTTTGAATCCTTTGGTAGAATGATACAAAACTTTATTGGATTATCAACATATGTAGATCCACAGCGCCAGAATAATTTTCCACAGGACTGGACAATATATTATTGGGCATATTGGATGGTATGGTGTATCGCAGCTCCATTTTTTATCGGAAATATATCTAGAGGAAGAACTATAAAGCAGACTATAATAGGCGGATATTGCTTTGGAGTTGGCTCTACAATAATTAGTTTTATAATTCTAGGAAACTATTCATTATCGCTCCAGGTGAAAGGTGCAAAAGATTTTATTGCTGAATACTCTGCAACTGGCGATTTGTATGATATGATATTAAGTGTTATAGATACAATGCCTTTCCCTACATTAGTGATGATAGTATTACTGCTTACTATGATGGCCTTTTATGCCACATCATTTGATTCTATTGCATTTACAGCAGCAAGTTATAGCTATAGGAACTTAGGCGAGGATGAAGTACCAAATGTATTTATACAGTTGCTATGGTGTATATTATTGATTGTATTACCAATAGCATTAATTTTCTCTGAAAGTTCCATGTCTAATATTCAGTCAGTTAGTATTATTTCAGCGTTTCCAATCGGAATAATAATGATAGTTATGATATGGGGTCTAATAAAAGAATGCTTAAATTTTATTCGAGAAAAAGAATAGCGAAGTAAGGAGTTAACATTTAATGAAGGTAATAACCTGTGCAAGTTACTATGGAAGTGGGTCTAGTGCACTTACAGATTTAGTGGCAGAATATTCAAATGTAAAGGATTTATCAAATTTTGAATTTCGTTTTTTACATGATACAGACGGAGTAAGAGATTTGGAATATCATCTAGTTGAAAATCATAATCGCCACAATTCTGGACATGCATTAAAGCGATTTGCTAAATTGGCTCATTTTAATGAAGGTAATTTCATGAGCAAAAGATATTCGAATTTCTTTGATGGTAATGAGTATAGAGATATTACTGCTGATTATATTAACGATTTGACAGATTTTGAATGTACAGGATGGTGGTTCTACGATTTATATGATAAAGGACCAAAGATATATTACTTATATCAGTTGGCAAATCATTTCTTCAGAAGAATACCAGGTCAACCATTTAAGATTTTAAAAAATGAACAAACATTATATTCCCATCCAACAGAACAGGATTTTTTGAAGTATACAAAAAAATATATTTCAAGATTACTTCGAGCCTTGAATAAAGAAGATAAAGAGTATTTGGAAATTGATCAAATTCTTCCTTCTTCTAATATAGAGCAAGTAATAAAATATTTTGAAGATGAAGTATTTGTGTTTGTAGTGGATAGAGATCCTAGAGATATTTATTTATCTGAAAAGTACTACTGGAAAGAGGGAGTTCTTCCAACTGACCCAGAAAAGTTTTGTGATTGGTTTTTATATTGCAGAAAAGCTGGAAAAGGTAGTATTGAAGAATCGTCTTGTATCATTAAGATTCAATTTGAGGATTTAATATATAAGTACGATGAGACTGTTGCGCGTGTAGAAAAAGCAGCAGGTTTGAAAGCAGAATTGCACGACAAACAGTATACAAAAATGAATCCACAGCGTTCGATTGTAAATACTAGATTGTGGGAAAAGTTCCCAAATGATCATGGTATTAAAATTATCGAAGAGAGGCTAAAAGATTATTTGTATGATTATTCAGAGATTGATATTGATAATGTCAAGGGAATAAAGACAAATGAATCGAGCATTTTTTAATGTGAATGGAGTAGAACAGATATATGAACGTACAAAATAAGACAGAGATGTTAGAATTTACAGAAAGAGGTGATGACAGAGGTCACCTCGTAATATGCGAGGGTGGAATAGATATTCCATTTGATATTAAGAGAATCTTTTACATATATGGATCTGACTCAGAAGTAGTCAGAGGACAGCATGCTAATCGTAATAGTGAGTTCGTGCTAATAAATGTAGCAGGTACTAGTAAAGTGCGAGTAAAAGACGGTAAAGGGAATGAAACTGTTTATTCATTGAATCGTCCTCATACAGGTATCTATTTACCTAAAATGGTATGGAAAGATATGTATGATTTTAGTGATGATTCCGTCCTTTTGTGTTTGGCTAGTACACATTATGATGCTAATGAATATATTAGGGATTATGATGAATTTGTAGAAATTATGAATAAAGAAGGGGAGCAAGAGTAAAAATGAAAGTATCATTAGTAATTCCCGTGTACTATAATGAGGGGAATCTTCATCCTCTTTATGAAGATTTAAAAGAAAAGTTTATTAATAAGATTGACTATGACTATGAAATTGTGATGGTTAACGATGGTTCAGGTGATAACAGTTGGCAAGTAATGCAGGAAATTGCCGCTAAGGATAGTCATGTTAAAATATATAGTCTGTCTAGAAATTTTGGAAGCCACGCAGCATGCCTGTGTGGCCTTTCGAGGTCTACAGGAGATTGTGCAATTATCAAGGCTGCAGACCTTCAGGAACCAACAGAATTAATTCTAGATATGGTAGAAAGTTGGAAGCAAGGAAACAATGTTGTACTTGCTTGTCGTGAGGCTCGTGAGGAAAGTAAAGCACAGACAGGTTTTGCAAATCTATATTATTGGCTGGTTAGAAAGACATCCCTTCCAAACATGCCAAAGAACGGCTTTGATATTTATTTATTGGACAGAAAAGTTATTAATGTTTTAGATTCATTAGATGAGAAGAACAGTGCAATCACTGGTCAAATTCTTTGGAGTGGATTCAAAACAGGAATTGTTTATTATACACGCAAGGCTAGAGAGATAGGAACTAGCAGATGGACTCTTAAAAAGAAAATTAAGCTTGTTTCAGATACATTGTTCAGTTTTTCAACTATGCCTGTAAGATTTGTGGAAGTTGTAGGTTTTGCATCCTTTGTAATAGGACTGATATGGGCAATCTTTGAAATAGTTGCTAAGATTGCAGGTATGATTGAAGTTGAAGGATGGACTACTTTGTTCATATTTAATCTGGTTTCTTTTGGAATAGTTATGATTTCATTGGGAATACTTGGTGAATACGTATGGCGTACATTTGATGCATCTAGAAATAGACCTCCTTATATAGTTGAAAAGGGGGATGAAAAAGAGTAATGAACGTCAAAATTGCTGATTGGTTAGAAAAAGCAGTTATTATCATCCTGATAGGAATTGTAGCCTGGCTCGTATTACTTGCAGGATTTAGTACGAGCTTTCTTGATATTGAACAGAAGACTTTTATGGTAAAAGACAGCATAGTGATAAATTGGTTTGCATTTGCACTTTTAGTTGTTTTGTTAAATATCGTAGATAAAGTTCTAAAGGATAGATTTATTAGATACGCGAAAATAATATCATATGTGTTATATGCGGTGATGATTGTAATTGCACTTCTTGTAGTCCTCACTTTACCAAGTGGACCAATTGGTGATCAGGGAGCCGTGTTTGGTATTGCTAAAAGCTGGGCTAGTGGCGACTTTGAAAGCACTTTTGCACAAGGTGGATATTTTGATAGATATCCACAGCAGCAAGGAATAATAATCCTGTTATATTTCTTTATTAAGATTTTTGGTATACATGCAGTTATAGCGTACAGACTAGTCAATACATTAATGTTGGTTGCCATGTACGCTGTTATGTGCAGATATATCGAACAGCATTATTCTGTGCGAGCAAAAATAATGCTTCAAATCCTATGCTGCGTATTCATTCCGCCTATCCTATACACTACATTTGTATATGGAAATATAATAAGCACTTCGTTGTGTGCAATATCGATTATAAATCTACTCGATTACAGGGATTATGCTAAGACAAGGAATATAGTAATGGCGCTCATAGCTGCCTGCTTGGCTATATTTATTCGTGGAACTAGTTTTATTTTCGTTTTTGCAGAATTTGTTTATTGGTTATTAATAACAATCAAAAAATTCGAATTGCGAAAAGTATTTATAGCTCTTGCCTTGATTTTAGTACTTGTTAGCACAAATAAGATAGTTGACATTACAACCTATTCAATAAGTGGCTTGCATGCGGGCAAGGGAATGGCTTCGGAGTCTTGGATTGCTGAAGGACTTATTGAGCAGCCGGATAGACGATATGACGGTTGGTATAATGGATATGCCGCTAATACATATGCAGAAAGTGGGTTTAATCATGATGAACATAAGAAAATTGCCCATGAGTTTTTGTCAGAGCGTGTAAATGATTTTAAGCATGATCCGAAACATGCTGTTAAGTTCTTTACGGGCAAAAATGCGTCACAGTGGAACAACCCTACTTTTGATTGTTTTTGGATTAATCAGTTCATGTATAGGTATGATGAGCAACCACATGCTGGTAGTGATAGACTATTATATGAGCCACATGTATATAATATAAGTAAACTATTAAATTATTTACAGTTTATGATTTTAATGCTCACCATGATTGGGCTAGTAATAGAATTTAAAAAGCCAGAGAATATTGTATTGTTTGCAATAGTATTTATTGGCGGATTTTTATTTCATTCTATATGGGAAGCAAACCCACAAAATACACTATGGTACTATGTATTTTTGATGCCAATAGCAGCAATTGGATGTACTAATCTATGCCAAATAAGTGCAATCAAAGAAGCAAAAATACAGGGTGTTGTTCTTGGTACGTTCTTGATATTATCGGTTCTTGTGGCAGTGATTTCAAATGGATTTACGAGAAACTTAATCAAAAGAGATAATGACACAGAAGAATATAATAGCTATATCGAAGAAACTACAAAGCTTACCAAAGAAGAACAAATGATTTTTTATCATCAGAGGGATTAAGAATATATGAATACAGTTTTACGTGAATTAAAAGTAGATGATGCTCCACTTATGTTGGAGTGGATGCATGATGAGGAAGTGCAAAAAGGCTTCCAAAAAAAGATGTTGGATATGACAATAGATAATGCGACATCTTTTTGTGAATCATCTAAAATACCAGAAGAATTAACAGAAGGCGTTAGCGTTCATTTTGCAATAGCAGATTCAAATGATGAATATCAGGGCACAATAAGTCTCAAGGATATAAGTTTGAATAATAAATCTGCAGAATATGCAATTAGTCTTAGAAGAGCGTCCTGGGGAAAAGGATTAGCGAAAGCTGCATCTAAGGAATTGCTAGACAAAGCATTTAATGAGTATGGTTTACATAGGGTATATTTAACTGTGCTGGCAGATAATGAAAGAGCCATTCATTTATATGAAAAATGTGGCTTTAAAAAAGAAGGTCAATTACGCAAACACATATACAAAGATGGCAAATATGTAGATTGGTGTCTATATGGAATATTGGCTGAGGAATTTGAAATGTAATTGAAGGAAGGAATGAGATATATGGAAAAGATAATGCCAAATAGGCTTGATAGAGGATTTTTTAAATATCAGGATGAGTTTGAATCAAAGGCAATTGAGGTACTTCGTTCTGGATGGTACGTACTTGGAAACGAGGTAAAGCAGTTTGAAGAAGAGTTTGCGAATTATGTTGGAGCAAAGCACTGCGTTGGTTTAGCGAGCGGTTTAGATGCGCTTTGGATTGCATTTAGAATTCTAGGAATTGGTGCAGGTGATGAAGTAATTGTTCAAGGTAACACATATATAGCCAGTGTTATGGGCATTACAATGAATGGAGCAACACCAGTATTTGTTGAGCCAGATGAGTATTACAATATTGATGCTTCGAAAATTGAGGAAAAGATTACAGATAAGACAAAGGCTGTACTCGTTGTACATTTATATGGTCAGGCTTCTAACATGGCGCCTGTAGTTGATTTATGTAGAAAATATAATCTTCGCTTAGTAGAAGACTGTGCTCAGTCTCATGGGGCAAAGTTTAATGGGCAAACAACAGGTACATTTGGAGATATAGGATGTTTCTCATTCTATCCTTCAAAGAATCTTGGTGCATTTGGTGATGCGGGAGCTATTGTCACTAATGATGACAAAATAGCAGAGGACACAAGAGTATTTAGAAACTATGGGTCAGAGAAGCGTTATTATAACAAAGTTGTAGGAGCTAATTCACGTCTTGATGAAATGCAAGCTGGATTGCTACGAGTTCGTTTGTCTCATCTTGATGAGCTCGCCGAGGAAAAACGCGTAATCTGCGAGAGATATTTGAATGAACTTCATAATGATAAAATTCAGCTACCTGAGATTCGTGAGGGCGCTACTCATATTTGGCATCAGTTTGTAATCAAGTCTGATTATAGAGATGAGCTTATTAAATACTTAGATGATAAAGGGATAGGAACAATCATTCATTATCCAATTCCACCACATCTTTCAGAAGCATATCAGTATCTCGGTGTGAAAGAAGGTTCACTTCCAATCACAGAGAACTACGCAAAGACAGTTCTTTCAATTCCTCTCTACAATGGAATGACAAAAGAGGAGCAGGATAGAGTAATAGAGGCTATTAATAAATTCTAAGAAGGAAAGCCATGACATCGAAAAGAGAAAGTTGGATTGATATAGCTAAGATAATAGCAATATTTGGAGTTATTATTGATCATACAAATAATATTCTATATTTTAATCAGGATATTGCGTTTAGTTCCTATTACAGTGTTACTTTATTTATTTTCTTGATGGGCGTTACAACTTACAAATCATACTGCAATTGTGTTACACCAAGGAAAATATGGAATAAAGTATGGGCTATTACTTATCCATATTTGATAGCTTCATTTATAGTATTTTTATACTATTACAGAATGTTTGATTTCAATATGTACTGGGAACAGGTGCTTACATTTAGTGCAGATGCTCCATATTATTACGTTTTGCTCTATATTCATCTTATTATAGTGAGTCCAATTTTGTTTGGATTATTGAATTACAGCGACAATGCTTGGAAACAGATGATTGTTACTGTTCTTACTGCGTGCGGTTTGGTATATCTTGCTTCGGTTACAACATTATATACAAATATTAAAGACATCTATGGCGGCGGAGGCAAATTGCTTGGTGGTACATATATTATTGCATTATTTGTGGGAATGTTTTTTGAGAAGTATAAGAATGCACTAACAGGCTTGAAGTCAATAACAAAGGTTTTTCTATTGGTCGTTGGAATAGTATTGTTGATATTATGGAGAAATTTTATATGCATAGACAGATTTCAATTAGATCAAAGATTTAAGTTTGGTGCAGGCTTAAATCCGCCTAGTGTAAGCTTGTTAATATATGCATTTCTAATATTTGTTGTAGTATTTTTGTTAGAACAAGTTTTGATGGCTGTAAACTTGAATGCATTAAATTTGATTTGGACAAAAGTATCAGTGTTAGGAAGGCATACTCTCTATATTTTCTTATATCATAAAATGTTTAGAGCATTCATTATGGATAACATGAGTTTTGAAAATCTATGGGTGGCTAGAATAGTTTATTTTTCAATAATGATAATGGGAAGCATTCTTATTGAATACATCGTTAAGACAGTTATAGGATTTGCTAGAAAATGCTATGGAGTAAGACAATAAAAAGGAAATAGTTACATGATTAATAGAATTGGAGAATTATATAAGCATATCATGAGCGATTCAAAAAATAGAAGGAACGCGCTTATTTCAGGTGTTGGAATTCTTATATTGATAGTCTTGATTGCACCAACTGTAATATCAAGTGCTTATTCTGTCATGATTGCCGATGACTTTAGTGCGGGAAGCATGTTTAAAAGAGGTTATACAGGTTTTAATTATATTAAGTATTATTATAATTCATGGCAAGGTACATACACTGGATTGGGGATAATAGCAATATTATCTCCTATTTTGCATGGAGGATTGGACGGATTAAAGTATATTGCAGTAATTAATTCGATTGCACTATTTGGATCATTCATTTTTCTTTGCGATTCTGTGCTTAAGGAAGTATTTGGACAGAAAGCATTGGTGACTAGAGTGTTGTTTATACTGCTATCTGTCTTTGTTTTCACTGCCTACAATTCATATTATGAGGGTATCTATTGGTTTACTGGTATGGCAGTATATACAATGCCTTTGATTATTACAATGGTAGGAGTGGCCCTGTTTATTAGGAAGAATGTGAGAATTAATATCGTATATGCGGTACTGATTTCGTTACTTGGCTTTCTGGGAATGGGTGGTTCTTTAATAATCTCTGGCTTCGGTTGCTATGCACTTCTGTTACTGGTTGTGTATTTTGCAATTAAGGCTAAAAAGATTAATATTTGGCATATTTGTATATTCGCTGTCTGGGTTATAGGTGCATTAGTGAATGTGGCAGCACCTGGAAACTATGTTAGACATGATGTCGCAGACTCTTCAGGAATCCATCCACTGTCAGCAATAATTACATCTATCAAGGTCTATGTTTCTCGAATAGAATGGTTCAACAGTAACACAAGCATCTGGACTGTATTCATGTTGATGATTTTATGCGGCTTATTATTCTACGAAGCTAAAGGATTATCTGTTAAAAATATTGCACTTATGTTATGTGGGACAATTCTTCTTCCGTTTGTAGCAGTGTTCCCTGTTGCATTAGGCCAAGGCGATAACATGCCAAACAGAGTGTTGTTTGTTCTTGATGTAGCAATCATCTTCGTTCTGTTAGTAATGTCATTGTTGGTATCTGATTTCATAAAGCATAATGTGATGACGGAAGAGAATAGAAAACTCATAATCACATTTATGGTGGTTATCATATTTACAAGCATGGCGCTAGATAATTTCACTTATGAGAATAATGTTTCTTACAAAGTGGCGTCGCAACTTAAAGATGGAGTATTCCAGGATTATCACAGTGCTGTTAGCAAAATATTGGATAAGCTGGACACCTATGAGGAAGGCAGTGATGTTGTAGTATCTCTGCAAGAAATGCCAGCTGATATCGAAAACTACAAGAATTTCTATATCGATATGGACCCAGCGGATTGGGTTAATGTGGATATGAGTAATTATTATGGATTTAATTCGTTGAGGGTTGAGTAGAAGGAATGAATATATTAATCATTGCAAACAATGACGTAGGACTGTATCAGTTTCGTCGTGATTTAATAAAAGAATTACTAAAGAACAATGAAGTGCACATTGCATTGCCATATGGTGAAAAGGTAGAAGACTTGGTCCAGATGGGATGTAAGTTTATCGATACACCGCTCGAGCGTCGAGGTATGAATCCTTTGAAGGATATGGCTTTATTCAAGTTGTATAAAAAGGTGTTAAAAGAAGTATCACCTGACTTAGTCATCACATACACAATAAAGCCCAATATCTACGGAGGTCTTGCATGTAAACAGGCAGGAGTTCCATATGTAGTGAATATTACAGGCCTTGGAACTGCATTTCAAAAAGATGGTTTGTTAAAGAGCTTTGTGGTTAGTCTTTATAAAAAGGCATTGAAAAAGGCTAAAGTAGTTTTGTTTGAAAACGAAGGAAACAGACAAGTCTTCATAGAAAATCATATCATCACAGAGGACAGGACTCATGTGCTTCATGGAGCAGGCGTGAATACAGATTTATATTCACTAGTTCCATATCCTAATCACACAGACGAAGTAAAGTTTTTGTTCGTAGGACGTGTTATGAAAGAAAAAGGTGTAGACGAATTATTCCAAGCAATGCAGATGCTCTTGAAAGATGGAATAGCTTGTCATCTTGATGTGGTAGGTTGGTGCGAGGAAGACTACACTGATGTCTTAAATCAGTATCAGGCTGAGGGCTGGCTTACGAATTACGGTTTCCAGAATGACGTTAAGCCTTTTATCGAAGCATGTGACTGTTTCGTACTTCCATCATGGCACGAGGGTATGGCCAATACTAATCTTGAATCGGCATCATCTGGCCGTCCTGTCATCACTACTAATATTCATGGCTGCATGGAATCTGTGGAGGATGGAGTCACTGGATTTTTAATTGAGAAGCAGAATGCTGTATCTTTATATGAAGGTATGAAAAAGTTCTTAGCACTATCTTTAGATGAGCGTAAAGCTATGGGCTTGGCGGGCCGTGAGAGAATGGTTGAAATCTTTGATAAAAAGAAGGTTGTAGAAGATACAATAAAGGCTATGGATATTTAATTTGGAGGTTTTTGAATTAATGAAAAAACTTGCGATACTCGGGGCCAGCGGCCACGGTAAAGTTATAGCTGATATAGCGTTGTTAAATGGATATGATGAAATTGTCTTTTTGGATGACGATGAAAGCATCAAGACATTGGGCGAGTATTCTGTTGTCGGAAAGACATCTGAAACATCAGGACTAAAGGCTGCTGGATACGATTTCTTTGTTGGAATAGGAAATGCTAGTATTCGACAAAGGATGCAAAAATCGCTGGTGCAGGATGGATGCAATGTAGTCACACTGATTCATCCACAGGCTGTAGTTGCATATGATGTGGCTATTGGTGTTGGTACTGTTGTTATGGCCGGAGCAGTAATCAATCCAGGTACAACTATAGGCGATGGCTGTATCATAAATACATGCTCATCGGTGGATCATGACAATACCATCGGAGATTTCTCACATATATCAGTGGGAGCTCATACTGCAGGCACTGTAACACTGGGCGGAAGATGCTGGCTTGGAATCGGAGCTGTAGTGAGCAATAATATATCTGTCGCCGATGATTGCATGATTGGCGCAGGAGCTGTAGTAGTGAAGGATTTGACAGAGGCTGGAACCTATGTGGGAGTGCCAGCTGCAAAGATTAAATAAGCAGAGGTAAGCTGCATGTACGCAAAGTTATTTAAAAGATTAATAGATTTCATATTAGCATTAGTGGGGATAGTTGTTCTGTCCCCTTTACTTTTAATACTAATCATATTAGGCGCAATATTCATGGGGGGAAATCCGTTCTTCACACAGGACAGACCTGGCCTTCATGAGCGTGTGTTCAAGTTGGTGAAATTCCGTACCATGGACAATCGCCGTGATGCAAATGGGGAACTTTTGCCAGATGAGGTCCGTCTAAACAAATACGGTCGTTTCCTCCGTGCATCATCATTGGATGAACTCCCAGAGTTATTTAATATCCTAGTAGGTGATATGGCTATCATCGGTCCACGTCCGCTTTTGGTCCGCTATCTTCCTCGTTACAACGAGGAACAGCTTCACCGTCACGACGTTCGCCCAGGCCTCACCGGCTACGCCCAGGCCCACGGCCGCAACTCAGTCAGCTGGGAAGACAAATTCGCCATGGACGTCTGGTACGCCCGCAACATCTCATTTGCGCTGGATTGCCAAATCATCGTAGACACAGTAAAAGCAGTTGTGAAACGCGACGGCATCAGCTCTGAAACATCTGCTACCATGGAGGAGTTTATGGGCACACCGGATGGTGTGGTGAGCCAGTGGAAGGAGCCTAGGTAGAGACAGAATAACAATATTTGGGGAGGTTATTATGTGTACTGCAGCAACATACTATAGCAAAGATCATTACTTTGGTAGAAACCTGGATTTGGAGTTTTCTTATCACGAGACAGTAACCATCATGCCTAGGAACTACAGGTTCCCTATTAGGCATCAGAATGATTTAGATAGCCATTATGCGCTAATAGGAATGGCTTTTGTGGTGGATGACTATCCTCTTTTCTATGACGCCATCAATGAAAAAGGTGTTGGTATGGCAGGGCTGAATTTCCCTGGCAATGCAGACTACAAGGAAATGAATCCTGACAAAGATAACGTTGCTCCCTTCGAGTTTATTCCATGGATATTGGGGCAGTGTGCTTCTGTGAATGAAGCCAGAACATTACTTGAAAGAATCAATCTCATTAATGAGAACTTTAGCGAGCAGCTTCCGCTATCACCACTTCATTGGATGATATCTGATAAAACAGAGTCTATAGTAGTGGAGCAGACTAAAGAGGGGCTTCGCATTTACGATAATCCTGTTGGTGTAATGACTAACAATCCAACCTTCGATATTCAGCTCTTTGAGTTAAACAAATATATGGCTCTTTCTACTGAGCCGGCACAAAATACTTTTGCTAAAAACATATCCTTACAACAGTATAGCCGAGGCATGGGAGCCATCGGCTTGCCTGGGGATTTATCATCTACATCTCGTTTTGTGAAAGCGACTTTCACTCGAATGAATTCCGTATCAGGCGAATCAGAGCTGGAAAGTGTAAGCCAATTCTTCCATATCCTTGGTTCAGTGGACCAGCAGAGGGGATGCGTACACCTAGGTGATGATGCATATGAAATCACCATCTACACATCCTGCTGTAATTTGGATAAGGGAATCTACTATTACAATACCTATGAAAACCACCAGATTACTGCAGTGGATATGCATAAAGCGGATTTGGATGGAACAAAGCTGAGTGCATATCCGCTGAGACATGGTGAGAATGTGTTGTGGGAGAATTAACGAATTTATAAGCGAACGTAAAACGAACGTATTAAATTACGTTCGTTTTTAAAAATAGGAGGAGTATGAAATGTTGATTTACACTTAAAACTGACCCAGTGAGGGTGCGGACGTAGTCTTGGACTAAGTAATTAATCCAAGACTACGTCTATATTCAAGTGTAGATCAACATCACAATACGTCACCAATTGACACTTTTTGACACTAAATGTCACGCCCTGTATATTTTCAGGGATTTTAAAAGCTGGCATTATTATAATGGGAATAGAAATGCAGAGATGTAGACAAATTGTACACCTCGTGTAGATTTTAAAAGGTAATTGGGACTGTTATTATTAAAATATGGAATGTTGAGCAATCGAGAGAAATCTTGATTGCTTTTTTATTGCAAAAAAGGAGGAAATTGCAAAATGAATAAAAAACAAAAGATTTTTGGTTATGCCAGAATATCAACAAGAGAACAAAACGAAGACCGACAGATTATAGCATTGAAGGAGATGGGAGTTCCTGAGAAGAATATTTTCCTTGATAAGCTTTCAGGTAAGAATTTTGAACGACCCCAATACAAGAAAATGATCAGAAAGCTTGATAATAATTCAGTCCTTTATATCAAGTCAATTGACAGGCTGGGTCGTAGTTACAGGGATCTTAGTAATCAATGGAGAGTTATCACAAAGGAAAAAGGTGCTGATGTAGTTGTTATTGATATGCCAATCCTTGATACAAGAAGAGAAAAGAATTTGCTGGGGACTTTCATCAGTGATCTGATGCTTGCCTTGCTTTCATATGTTGCAGAGAGCGAGTATAGAACAATTCATCAGAGGCAGGCAGAAGGTATTGCAGCTGCAAAAGCAAGGGGATATAAGTTTGGTAGACCGCCCAAACAGCTACCGGAGAACTTCCATGATGTATATCAGAAATGGAAATCGGGGAAGCTATCTGTTGCAGAAGCAGCCAGAGAGTGCAATATGCCAAGATCCACATTCTACTACAAAGCTAAGGTGTACAAGAATTCCACATATTTAGGTGACTGAAAAAATCCAAGATTGTGTACCTTTTGAGACGGAGGGAAAAAAGCTGTTCTTGCAATCCTTAGTATTGGGAAAAAGCGCATAAATACAGGCAGTTGTGATATAATAGCAACTGGTGTGCTAAAAAAATAAAAAATCCAAAAAGGTACACCTTTTGGAGGGAGCATGAATTATTTATCACTTACGTTTCTAGGATTCTTGATGGTATTTTTCGCTGTATATTATGTTGTGCCATCAAGATTTCGGTATATAGCTATTTTCGTTGGAAGCTATATTTTTTATGGAATAGGACACCCGACAATGCTGATTACGCTTGTTGGATTGACTCTTATATCGTACGTTGGAGCGCTGATAATTGAGAAAAATCATTCCAAGTTGGCATATATTATTTCGTTTGTCATAGAAATTGTAGTTTTAATAGTTTTTAAGTATACCACGTTCATTATAAATAACTTCAATATGCTAGCTGAAAAACTTCATAGTGGATTGAGGTTAAATGCTGAATGGAACGTTATATTGCCTGTTGGACTGTCTTTTATTGTATTTCAGACATGTGCATACTTGTCAGATGTTTATCGTGGAAAGATATCCGCTGAAAAAAATCCGATTAGATACGCTGCGTATGCAGCTTTTTTTCCTACAGTTTTATCTGGTCCAATACAGAAGGCGAGAACCCTTTTACCACAGCTAAGGGAACCTAAGAACTTTGAATTTGAAGAGGCTCAGAAGGGAACTTTATTGTTTGCATGGGGAGCATTTGAAAAGATTCTGGTTGCAAATAATCTTAATCTCATAGTCACTCGCAGTTTGGACGATTATCTTAATCATTCGTCTATGGAAATACTGATTGGAGCTTGTTGTTTCTCTTTATATATTTATGCTGATTTTAACGCTTATTCTGATATGGCTCGTGGTGTTGCAAAATTACTCAACATTGATGTGGGCAGAAACTTTAATAATCCATATATATCCAAAACCACTGGTGAATTTTGGAATAGATGGCATGTGAGCTTGAATGAATGGTTTATTGATAATGTCTATATTCCTCTTGGTGGAAATAGAAAAGGAACATTGAGAAAGTATTTCAATGTACTTGTGGTTTTCTTTATCAGTGGATTATGGCATGGCTCACAGTGGCATTATGTTATTTGGGGCTTATTTAATGGAGCGTTGGTTGTATTAGGGCAGATGTTAAAGCCTGTCAAAAAGAAAATATATGAAAAAATGCAAATATCCGAGGAAGTAGAAAGCATTATACTTTTGAAGCGATTCGTTGTATTTGGATTAATAACAATGACGTGGATGTTCTTCCATGCTGGAGTAATGGATGCGTTAAGAATATGCAAAAGAGTGTTGTTATTCGACTTTGTCAGCATATTTGACCCAAACCTCTTGAATATTGCTGGTGCTGCGACAACAACTTTTGTTACAGCTATAGTTACGTTTATTTTTTGTGTTATACAGAATGCTCGCCAAAAGGAAAGCGAAGCATATCAGAGATATAAAGCACAGCCATTTGTATGTCAGTGTTTGATGATTTCAATAATAATTTGCATAAGTATATTTGGTGCTTGTAATACAGATGCTGTTGTTGATTCACAATTCTTATATTTCCAGTTCTAGGGGGGATGTTAGCATGTTGAAATATATAAAATATCTTTTAACTACAGTTCTGATTAGTGTTTTACTATTCGAATTAGTAGTTTGGGGAATAATTGTACAGAAGAAAGGAGTATACAGTTCTTCTTATCAAAATGTTATTGTTGATAAATATAGGATTTTAGAGAATACAGACGAAAAAAAGATCATCTTGATTTCTGGTAGTTCATCATCATTTGGCCTTGATCAGGAACTGTTAGAAAATGAAACAGGCTATAAAGTTGCTAACTTAGGACTTCATGCTGGTTTTGGGCAGTTGTTTCACAGTGAATTGGCTAAAGAGAATATAAATGAAGGCGATATTGTCTTATTAGGTTATGAGTATAATTGGTTTAATAACTTTGAAACACTTGGTCAACAGCTCATTATGACAGGTATAGATGATAACATAGACATGTATAAACATATTCCGGTTGATCACTGGAAAGATTTTGTGGGTTACATTTTTAAGTATGCTGCTGAAAAGAATGCATATGGGGGCGCCTCTGGTAATTATGCGAGAGAAGCTTTTAGTCCAGAAAATGGACAGATGACATGGCCTAGATATTATGCTATGTCAGATTACTTTGATAATGTAGCTGTTTACGGTCAAATATCCGTACTTGATGCGAATGGAAATGTAAGTATAACTGATACTAGCAGAGAATACTTGCAAGATTTGAAAAAATACGTAGAAGACCGAGGCGCGAGTATTTACTTTGTTTCTTCACCAATTTTGTACGAGAGTGTTTCATGTGATGTTAATGATTTTCTTAAGCTGGTGGAGCTGGAAGAAGAACAGATTGGAATACCGTATATAAGCGATCCAAGGCTTTATATGTTTCCTATTGATTTAATGTCAAATGCGGTAAATCATTGTAATAGCGAAGGTGAAAAAATAAGAACTAGTATACTGGTTGACGACTTGAAGTTGTGTGGAGCTGTTGAGTCTGAAACAATGTCGGATACTGTAAAAACAGAGCAAGGAGAGACATTTGTGCTAGTAGATTCATTACCAAAGAGATTTCTTCATAAGCCTAAGACAGTAAAGAGTGTTTATGGAGTAGATTCTTCTGGAAATGTAACGCAGTATGAAGAAGGAACGGATTATATTATTGATTATGAAAGGGGAACAATAAGACGAACTGATACTTCAACAATTCCTAACTATTGTGAGCACCATGTGAATTACGTGTCAGGCAAATTTACATGGGTCAGTGACCCCGAAAACTATAATCCACAGAGTAATAAAGGATATCAAATTAGAGTTGACTATGAATATCGTGTTAGCGAAAAAGAATTGGAAACCATTGACAATAATAGTGCTTATTTAAGTGATGACGTTAAGAACAAGGTGCTTAATGGAGAGAGCATTAGTATTGCCCTTTGTGGAGATTCTATCGGTGCTGGGGCTGATACCAATGGTCAAGGTATATTTTTGAATTATGTAGCTGAATCCTTGGAACAGCATTATAACATAGAAGTTAACACAGAAAACTTCTCAATAGATGGGAGGGGTAGAGATTTACTGACAGAAAAAATGTCGGATATCATAAAGATGCACCCAGATGTACTATTGATTGAATTTGGTATGAACGATCATTGCGGTGCAGACGGAGCATCCGAAGAAAGAATCAACAGTTATAAAAGTGATATTGAAAATGCAGTTGATGTTTTCAAAGAAAATGGCATTGATGTTATATTGGTTGGATTTCCACAACAGAATATGACGTGGGATGTAGAAAATGTTGATGCTACAAATCTATATAATGCAGCCTTAAAAGATATTGCTAACAGTAAAAATATTTACTTTGCAGATGTGCATTACATTTTTTGCCGAGTCGGAAATATCAAGCCAATAAGCAGAGATGTTATGGCAGACTTTATTCATAATCCTACAGAGTGGGGACATAAACTTTATTATACTAGCATAATTGAGGCCTTTAATTTTGACGGAGAAATGAAGCCGATAGATCTACCGAATTATATTTGTTTTGAATAAGATTTTTGTTTTTTGAAAGACAGTGGAGCAATTCACTGTCTTTCTCTTTGCTTGTGAAAATGAGTGCACACATTTTCGCAACCGTGGGTCAAGGGAGCGGAGCTCCTTTGTCGGGTCGAGGGGGAAATCCCGCCCAGGTAGGTGAGTTGCTTGCGACACACCGTACTGGGTATTTTTTGTCACCACGCCAGTTTTATGGCTTTGAAAACGGCACTTCCGCGGACAAAGTTTTTGAAAAAACTGAAACAGTTAACAAATTTTTTTAGAGCAAAGGAGAATTATTTTTATGAGAGCATCATGCCATAGTGGCAGATTAGAATCACATGGAGCTTACAACCCAAAGCACAATGACAGAGAGTTTGACGTGTGGATATACGAATATCTCCATTTGGTGTATGATTTAATAGTATCCATTAAATCGAATCGTGTCCACTTTTATAGGGTAGCACCAGAATGGTATTAGTTACATCAACTTTACACTAGATAACTATATTAATTACATATTCTTCAATTTAAAAGGAGGTAGCATATGGGTGAAATGAACACAAAGGCAATGTACAAATTATCTTATGGGTTGTTTGTGTGTACGGCAGTACAAGGCGACAAAATCAATGGCTGTATTGTCAACACAGCTATTCAAGTTGCATCAGAGCCAAACCGTATTTCAGTAGCTATCAACAAGGCAAACTATACTCACGATATGGTGAAAGCCACTGGACAGTGCAATATCTCTGTCATTAGCCAGGATGCTACCTTTGATTTATTCAAGCATTTCGGCTTCCAATCCGGTAGAGATGTAGATAAGTTTGCTGCTTATCTAACCGCGAATTACCAGACCTCAGAAAATGGCATTCCATATATTACAGTAGGAACCAACGCGTACTTTTCATTGAAGGTAGAAAAGACTGTAGACCTGGGCTCTCATACTCTTTTTATATGCGAGCCAGTAGCCATGGAAGTTCTTTCGAATGCAGCCTCTGCAACATATGAATATTATCAAAGCAACATTAAACCAAAGCCAGAGGCAGTTGGAACCACTCCAAAGGGAGAGACAATCTGGCGTTGCCGGATTTGTGGATATGAGTGGGTTGGAGAGGAACTACCAGACGATTTTATCTGTCCTATCTGCAAACACCCTAAGGCAGACTTTGAGAAAATAGAGCAAAGGTAAAAAGGAATCAACATGAAAAAATCTATCATAGAAAAAGCACATGATTTCATCCTAAAAATGCCAAGCTTCCTAGAAAAGATAGTGGCAGCCATATTGTTAGTGGGTGTTGCATACAGTTGCATCCAATTGGGAATACATGTGGTATCCCTGACTGAGCTGGCATTTGATGAATATATCGAAGATATTTTAGTCACAGCATTTAATGCAGTGATTGTTATCGAGTTTATCAGGATGCTTATAAAGCATTCTATGAATACTATCGTTGAAGTCTTGATATTTGCCATCGCCAGGGGACTGGTGGTTGGCCATGAAGCTCCATTGGAAACTTTGATTCGTATAGTTTGTATTGCGATTCTTTTGGCTTGCCGTAAGTATCTGTTTTATGAGAAGGATTTTGAGGAAGAGATGTAGGAATATAGAGTTAACAAAAAGGGAGAACCAATGAAATTAGAATCACGTCTAAACGAATACACCAAAGATGATTTGTTAGTGCTGGCAGACAATTTCAACATCAAACTCAGTTCTAGGCTCAAGAAGGCAGAGATGATTGATAAACTGGTTGCTGGGATGAGCAATCCAGAAATAATGCGAACACGCTTGGCTTGTCTTACAGATTCAGAGCTAGCATTGCTTAAAAAGGCAATCAAATCGTCTCAGGATACAGGGATTGATAGAATCATGGACAGCTTTCAGCTGTATATGTACTTCCTTGGAGAGTTCGAAGAAGAGACAGACAATCTTGTAATCTACGACGAAATCAAGGAAGTATATGCCAAAGTTGAAGATGAAGATTTTCTTTTAGAGCGAAAGAAAAGGGGCTGGTTCATAAAGTGCCTTCGATTCTTCAGAGAGTACTATGGTGTGGCCCCACTGGAGGTAATCTACAAACTATATCATCTCAAAGTGAAAGATAGCATAAAGGACATGCTCGGAATTATCTTAGAGATTCCACTGGATATCCGAGGCTGCACTGTTTTTCCGGAAGTTGAATTACAGGTTAATGAAGCTGGAATAGATAAGTATCTACATACAGAGTATGGGCTGCTAGTACATTTTGATATATTTGAAAGTGGAGAAGTCTATCCTCTGCTACGTAGCCAGGTTGGCAAGGATTTCTATATTCCATCTGCTGCTCAAATAGAAGAAATAACACACGATTGCTATGAATCTAGTTCACTGGCATATAAGAAGCTGCACACATTTTTTATGAAGAAACTACATATGGAAAGTGAGCTAGCTACAACATGGTGCCTTAATGTATGGATGAATAGCTACAATGGAGACAGCCCTACCGAGATAATAAAAGATTTAAATGAGCATGATGCAGTTTTTGATGGGGAAGACCAGTTACGGGAATTTATGAATCTTCTAATGGATGCCCACAACAACACTCGCCTCATCGAAAATCGTGGCCACAAACCGGTGGAGCTTCATTCTAATAACTTCACAGGAATGCCTACTATTGTTCCAGAAAGTTCTAAAGCAGCATCTATACTTGGGGAGCTTCAGTCTCAATTATCTGCCATGGGTATTCCTGTGGAATTGGGCAAGAAAGTGTATCCTAATGATCCATGTCCATGTGGTTCAGGGAAAAAGTATAAGAAGTGCTGTGGGAGATAAAAAGTTTATAGTGACAAATATAGAAGCCATTTTTGCGTAAAAACTGCAAAAATGGCTTTTATAATAATGAAAAATACGGAAAAAAGAAACCTCAGAGGTGAGAAAAATAAATTGTGTCGTAGTAAGCTGTAATAAAAGGAGGTACGACAAATGTATAGAGAAATTGTCATAAAAAACAAAAATGAATATATTGAATTTATGACAAAGGCGCTCTATAATAGAATTAAGAAATGGAGGATTCGATATGGATGACAATATTCAAAGCAATAGGCTAAAAGAATTGCGCAAGAATAGTAAATTGACTCAGGAGCAAATGGCTCAATATCTTGGTGTGGATCAAAGTATGGTTACAAAACTTGAAAATGGAACTAGGGCTCTTAATGTGTCATTGATTGAAAAAATATGTAGTTTGTTTTGTTGTACAGAGGCGTACTTATTTGGAAGAGATGAGGAATACACCCCAGTGACATTTGCTTTTAGGGCAAATTGCATTCAAGCGGAGGATCTAGAAAGTATAGCGGCAGTTAATAAAATAGCACGAAATATCAGATTTATGAATAATTTATTGGAGAAATAGCGATGAAGACAGATCAGGAATTAAATTCACTTGCATTGCAAACTAGAAGGGGTTGGAATGAAGATGGATATTCGCCTATTGATATTTTCGGAATAGTTAATGGGTGGAAGGAAAAAAACATTACTATTCTTAGATATCCATTATCAGATAGAATAAGTGGTATGTGTACCCGAGTGGACAATGATATAGTGATTTGTATTAATTCAAAAACATCATATGGTAGACAGAGATTTACGCTTGCACATGAACTATACCATGTATTATACGAAGATATAGTTGGCCAAATAATATGTAATAAAAATATGAGCGATAACCAATCAGAATCTGAAAAGGAAGCTGATAAATTCGCAAGCTATTTGTTGATGCCATATGACGCATTGTATCAATACGTAACAAATAATAATGGAAAGTGGACACTTGCAAAAGTTATAGAAGCTGAGCAGTTCTTCCAAGTAAGCCATATGGCTATGTTGTTTAGATTAGTAAGCAATGGCTTCATTGATGAAATGCAAGAAGAGAATTTTAAAGATATCGCTGTTTCCAGAGAGGCGGCATTGCTGGGATATGGCAAGGAACTATACCAACCAGCACCATCGAATAGAGAATATTTTGCCACAGGAGAATATATTCGCAAAATAGAAGAATTATTTAGCGAAGGTCTAATATCAAACGGCAAGAGAGAAGAGTTATTATTGGATGGCTACAGGGCTGATATTGTGTACAATCTCGAAGAGGAGGAAGGTAACTTGAATGACTAATGAATATTTCTTCGATACGGATTGTTTATCAGCATTTCTGTGGATAAACGATACAAATATTTTAAAGGAACTATATGGAGGACGAATAATATTCCCAAGTCCTGTATATGATGAGTTATCTAATCCAGCTATTCCACATTTGAAGCGGAGAGCTGAAAGTCTGTTAGAAGACAACAGTGCAAGGATTCAGGATATAGAAGTAGGTACAGAGGAATATGATATTTATCAAGGACTTGTTTCGGGAAACGCTGGAAGTAAGTCAATTGGTAATGGAGAGGCGGCGGGAATAGCTCTTGCTAAAGTCTATAAAGGTGTTTTAGCTAGTAATAATTATCGGGATATATCGCCGTATATTGATAAATATGACTTGAAGCATATTGATACCGGCATGATATTGGTAGAAGCACTGAATAAAGGATTGATTACTGAAGAAGATGGAAATGTTATTTGGTCGAAGATGCTTGCTAAGAATCGAAAGCTGCCAGGGGAATCTTTTACAGATTATCTGAAAATGAAGTCTACTAATAAAGGATATAAGGAAAAACCTTATATATAAAAAGGAACTAAGTAAAACTTAGTTCCTGAATCCAGCGGCGGATAAGATTTATTTGATATACGCCACTTTCATTTAGCACATGGAAAGTATAACAAATCTTATCCAATGCTACAAATCCGAATTTTACCCACCCTTTACATTTTCCCTCCATAATACAAGTGCAAACATTTGGAAAATTTCTTGTATTAAGGAGGCATGAAATGGACATTTTTATGATTCTGAAGCTGCTGGGCGGGCTGGCTCTGTTTCTGTACGGCATGAAGCTTATGGGAGACGGCCTGCAGGCGTTGGCTTCGGGGAAGATGGCTCAGATACTGGAGCGTCTTACAAACAAAACAATCTACGGGGTGCTACTGGGCGCTGGCGTCACAGCGGTGATTCAGTCATCATCGGCCACCACAGTAATGGTAGTAAGTCTGGTAAATTCTGGCGTAATGAGCCTGCGTCAGGCGGTTGGTGTAATCATGGGCGCAAACATAGGTACCACCATCACATCCTGGCTGTTATCCATGGTGGGCATCCAAAGCGATGCGGTGTTTATCAAACTGCTCAAGCCATCATCATTTGCACCAATCCTTGCCATAATCGGCGTGGTGCTTTACATGAAGGCAAAGGAAAATGCGAAGCAGACCAACATCTCACATCTGCTAATTGGATTTTCGGTGTTGATATTTGGAATGGACGCAATGAGCGCTTCTATGGAGCCACTTGCACACAGCCCATATTTTGAAAATATGCTGGTAGCAGTTTCAAATCCATTCATTGGAATCCTGGTTGGCATGGTGTTTACTGCCATCATCCAAAGCTCATCAGCATCGGTGGGAATCCTGCAGGCGCTGTCATTGACGGGAGCAGTCAGCATTGGCGCAGCACTTCCTATCATCCTGGGCCAGAATATCGGCACTTGCTCCACAGCGTTGCTATCCTCAGTTGGAGCCAGCAAAAATGCGAGACGAGCATCTATGATTCACCTATACTTCAATGTAGTTGGTGTTACCGTATTTACGTTAGCTTTCTATGGATTAAACATGATTTTTAACTTTGAATTCCTATCGGCGGCTGTTGGCCCGGTGGCCATCGCAGTTATTCATTCTGTTTTTAACGTAGGAAGCACCATGATAATTTATCCATTCTCGAAGCATCTGGTGCGCCTGGCGGAATACACAGTCCCAGATAATCGCGTGAGCACAGGTTATTCCTCTTTACATAAAATTTAGATAATCATACTATAGTATCACATAGATTGATTGTTTATGTACATATGAAGGAGGTCACTATGGCTCTTGTTTACATTGTTGAAGATGATGAAAATATTAGAGAGATAGAGGAGTTTGCTCTGACAAACGCTGGCTACGATGTAGAAAGCTTTGCCAATGGGGCAGACTTTTTTGATATTTTGGAGCACAATTTACCCGACCTGGTCCTGCTGGACATCATGCTTCCTGATGAAAACGGGTTTGAAATAGTAAGGCAACTTCGCTCCAGCGAAATCACAGCCACCATTCCAGTGATTATGGTCACTGCCAAAACAGGAGAAATCGACCTGGTTCGAGGCCTGGAAACAGGGGCAGATGATTATATCAAAAAGCCATTTTCGGTGATGGAGCTCACATCCCGGGTAAAGGCTCTGCTTCGTCGTACCATGGAGGCTTCTCAGGAAATCATTACCATCGAAGATCTTACCATAAATGACCAGCGTCACCAGGTTACAGTGGCTGGCCAGAATATCGAGCTCACCTACAAAGAGTACGAGCTGCTGAAGTATTTGGCGCTGAACCGCGGCATCGTTCTGAAACGAACTCAGATAATGGACAAAATCTGGGGCATAGATTACGAGCTGGAATCCCGCACCCTGGACATGCACATCAAGACCCTCAGGACTAAGCTTGGTAGCTGCGGCAGCCTGATTCGCACAGTACGAAATGTTGGATATGTCATTGATTGATAGGGAGGTATCATGGCACAGAAGATTTACCTTAGATTTTTAGCACTGATTATCACCACAGTGCTTTGCACATCTCTCTGCGTGACCTTGGCCTACTACGCTTTGTTCGAGCGGCAGGTTCACCAGGATATGCAGGTCACCGCACAGATTTTTAAAGATACAGAATTTTTTGACACCGCAGATGTGGCCGCCTTGGAGGCCAATCCAAAGCTGATGGATGCAAATCTGAGAGTGACATTGATAGATACTGATGGCACAGTTCTTTTTGATAATACCGTAAATGCGGAGCAGATGGATAATCATGCCAGCAGGCCGGAGATTGTCAGCGCTATGGAGACTGGTTCCGGAGAAATAGAAAGACAGTCTGACACCATGGGGCTGAAGGACTATTACTACGCCCTTCGCCTAAACGACGGTCGAATCCTTCGTATTGCTCAGGAAGTGGACGCAGTGTGGGTGGTATTTGCTAGCGGCTTACCAGTTTGTCTCAGCCTCATTTTACTTATATCATTTGTCTGTGTGCTGGCTTCGCGCATCCTTACCCGACAGCTTATGAAGCCAATCGAGGATGTGGCTGGAAAGCTCAACGATGATTTTGTGGATTCTCCATATCCGGAGCTTTATCCATTCATTAGCAAAATACGTAAGCAACACGAGGAAGTCTTGGCGGCTGCGAAAGTGCGTCAGGATTTTTCGGCTAATGTCAGCCACGAGCTAAAGACTCCACTCACTGCCATCTCTGGCTACGCCCAGCTACTAGGCTCAGATGATACACCTGCGGAAAAGAGAAAGCATTTTGCTGACGAGATAGATAAGAATGCAAATCGTTTGCTGGCTCTCATAGAGGATATCATCAAGCTTTCCGAGCTAGATAGTGACGATAATGATGAGCAATTCGAAACTGTGGATTTGTATGAGCTGGCCTCAGAGGAGCTAGATTCATTAACCATGGCTGCAAGCCAACGAAATATTGATATCACATTATCTGGCGCATCCACCTTAGTGCGCTGCCGCCCGGATCTTATCCGGGAGTTAATCGACAACCTTGTGCAAAACTCCATCCGCTACGGCAATGATGGTGGACATGTGGCAGTCTCAGTGTTGGAAGAATACGGCTACAAAAAACTCATCGTAGAAGATGACGGCATCGGCATCCCTGCCGGCGACCTAGACCGTGTTTTCGAACGATTCTACCGCGTCGACAAGAGCCGCTCCAAAGCCTCAGGCGGCACCGGCCTTGGTCTTGCCATCGTAAAGCACATCGTGGAAATCCATGATGCCAAAATCCAAATTGAAAGTGAACTGGGCGCAGGAACCAAGGTTACGGTGCTGATGTAAAAAGGTAGTGGGAGCCAAAAGGCTCCCACTTTTCATTAGTTTAGTATTGCAATCATCAGATTTAGATAGGCTGCGAAGGTGCACCACAGTAGATAAGGGAGAAACATCAATGTGGCTTTCCAGCACACTTTCGAAGTCTTCAATATCATCACGATAATCATCACCCATAGAATCATCAGCCAAATGAAGGCTAGTGTATATTGGCCTGCGTTGAAAAATATCAGCGACCATACAAAGTTGAAGCAGAGCTGGATAAAGTAAACTATCATCGCTATACACTTGGCGCTTTTCTTTTCTGTAGTATCTGCAGGTGCAAGCAACAGAAAATAGCTACCTAAGCCCATTAGTATATATAGAATTGTCCATGCTATTGGAAATAGCCAGGCAGGGGGTGCCAGTGGCGGCTGTATCATCACTTGATACGAATCCATGGCATTTCCTGTAAGTAATGCACTGATTCCTCCCACAATCAGCGGCAAAGCGACCATAGGAACAAATCTTAATATTTTTTGTGGGCAAGTTAATTCCTCGTTCATAAAAACCTCCTAGTTTTTGCATTAATAGGTACAGTTCTAATATGAACTTGTCAGGTATAGTATATGTAAAGCCGGAAGATGTTTTTCAGATTTACATAAATTTTAGGTTTGCTCGTTACAATGCAGCCATGATAATTACAATTTTAATTTTATTAGTAGGATTCGCACTGCTCGTGTTCGGCGCCAACAAATTTGTAGATGGCAGCGCAGCACTGGCGAATAATTTTAAAGTATCAGGCTTAATCATAGGACTTACGATTGTGGCCTGTGGAACCAGCGCTCCGGAGCTGGCAGTAAGTGTCACAGCTGCGGCGGAGCACTCTAGCGAGATAGCACTGAGTAATATCATAGGCTCCAATATGTTCAACTTACTGGGAATCCTTGGCATCTGCGCTGTAATGTCCCCGCTGGTGGTAGAGAAAGGAATCATCAAAAGAGACTTTACAGTTGAAGCAGTGTCAACGCTGGCGGTGTTTGTAGCAATTGGAGGATTCTCCATAATCAGCCACTTCAAATCAACTGGCCAGGTTGTAACAGAAAATGTCGCAACAATTTCGGGCCTTGGCGGAGCTGGGCTTTTACTTTCATACATCCTATATGTTGCTTGGATATTCATGAAAGAAAAGAATAGTGCTTTGGAGGATATGTCCAGTGTCGGAATATACTCCAACAAGCGGTGTGCAGTATTTATAATCGCAGGCCTTATCATGATAATCGCCGGAGGCAAGCTTGTAGTATACAGCGCCAAGACGTTAGCCTTGCAAGCAGGTATGTCAGAAACCTTGGTAGGCCTAACTATCGTAGCTATAGGCACATCCCTCCCTGAGCTGGTCACTTCCATCATCGCCACCCGAAAAGGCCAGCTAGGTATCGCATTGGGAAACGTCCTTGGCTCAAATATCTTCAACCTGCTATTCATCCTCGGAGTCTCAGCGATAATCTCACCTGTCGCTGTCAACGTCGCCTCAGTATATGACATTCTGATTTTGCTGGTAATTACAATCATCTCCTGGGGCTACGCCTTCACCGAAAGAAAAATCACGAGAAAAGAAGGTCTGATAATGATCTTCATGTATGTAATGACTGTAGGCTATGCAGCTATGAGAATTTAATACTGAAAGGATAAATTGCAATTTTGGTTAACAAAATTGCAATTTTTTGTTATACTCCAATTAAGAAATTGCAATTAATTGCAATTTTACGAGAACGAAATTGCAATTTGGGTGGTGATTATATGAATGAACGTATTGAAAATCTAAAAAAGGCAAAAGCTGAACAGGGGTTAACTTACGAGCAGATTGCAACGAAATCAGGGGTTAATCTTAGTACAGTGCAAAAAGTTTTGGGTGGGAAAATAGAATCTCCACGTTTGGATACTATTGCAGCGTTGGAAGAAGCTTTGTACCCAGGGCACATTTCTGAACACACAGCCCGAGATAATCCAAGGGAAATCTCCATTGGTAATCAAGACTTTAAGACCATCATTGAAAACAACTATTTTTATAAAGATAAGACCATGTTCATCAAAGAATGGTGGGAGAGTGGGGATGTCGTCACTCTTATTACACGTCCTCGTCGCTTCGGAAAGACGTTGAATATGAGCATGCTTGACTATTTCTTTTCTAACGCTTATGACGATACCAGGGATTTATTCAAAAATCTTGCCATATGGAATGAGCCTGAATATCGTGATATCCAGGGGACATACCCTACTCTGTTATTAAGCTTTGCATCGGTCAAAGGCAACACATACGAAATGGCTAAGCAGCAGATTATCCAGGAAATCGTTAGCTTGTATCGCAAAAATCAGTATCTTATCGAAAGCGATTTTGTTACTGACAAGGATAGGGATTACTGGAATATGGTGGGCTACGATATGCCGGATGCCGTGGCCAGCAATGCTATCAATTTTATTTGCGAGCTTTTATATAGAAAATACAACAAAAAAGTTATCATACTTATGGATGAATATGACACTCCTCTTCAGGAGGCTTATGTAGATGGTTTCTGGGATGAAATCAAATCCTTTGTCAGAAATATTTTTAACGCTACCTTTAAAACAAATATTTATTTGGAACGAGCTATAATGACTGGCATAACCAGAGTCAGCAAGGAATCAATCTTTTCTGACCTGAACAATTTAAAGGTCGCCTCCCTTACCACAGCAAAATATGAATCTACCTTTGGGTTCACCAGCGAAGAAGTAATGTCAGCCCTTGATGAATATGATTTGCTTGACCAAAAGAAAGAGGTCCAGAAGTGGTACGATGGATTTAAAATAGGTACGAAAAATGATATTTACAATCCATGGTCAATTACCCAGTTTTTGGATTCAAAGAAGCTTGATGCTTATTGGGCAAACACCAGTAGCAACATGTTAATCGATAAGCTTATTCGCGAGGGAAGTTCTGATATCAAAAAGCAGTTTGAGGCTCTGTTAAAAGGAGAATCTATAGAGACCTTAATAGATGAAGAAATAGTTTTCAATTTGATTGATAGAAATGAATCCGGCGTATTCAGTATGCTTCTAGCTTCGGGCTATTTGAAAATTGTGGAAGAGCTTGGTGAAATCGGTATGCGCAAGAAATGTCGAATAGCTGTTACGAATAACGAAGTAATGCATATGTATGAAGATATGGTGCGTCGTTGGTTTGAAGGTGGAAGCAGCAGATACAATGATTTCATTGAAGCCCTGCTGAAAAATGATGTAAAGTACATGAACAAGTTTATGAACGATGTTGCGTTAAATACTTTTTCATCATTCGATGTTGGAAATCGTCCTTCCGAGTATGCTGAGCCAGAAAGGTTTTATCATGGATTCGTGCTAGGCTTGTTGGTTGAATTAGCTGATAAATATCATATAGTGTCAAACAGGGAGAGTGGATTTGGCAGATATGATGTATGTCTTGAACCAATCAAAAAGGACAATCCTGCATATATTTTAGAGTTTAAAGTTCATGATTCAGATGATGAAAAGACTTTGGAAGACACCGTTAAAAATGCCTTAAAACAGATAAAAGATAAAAACTATGATGCAGACCTGTTGAATAAAGGCATTCAAGAAGATATGATATATCATTATGGGTTCGCTTTCGAAGGAAAGCGTGTGTTAATCGGCTAACCGCCATCGCAAATCGCTATAGATAAATAATAAGGGTAATATCAGGGGATTATAATGTTATTCAATTCTTATATTTTTGTTTTACTTTTCCTGCCACTCTGTTTGGCAGGCTATTATGGACTGGGATTTTTCAGAAAGTACAGGCTGGCAAATGTCTTTTTGCTTGGCATGTCACTTTGGTTTTATGGATATTTCAATCCATGGTATCTCATAATTATCATTTCCAGTGTATGTTTTAATTATTTAATATACCGCTTAATGCTTAGCCATAAGGACAAGAAAAAAGTTCTTATGGTTATTGGTGTATGCCTTAATGTTGCGGTCCTTTTCTATTTCAAATACATGGACTTTTTTATCAGCACAGTAAACATGATCTTCAAGACAGAGTTCAATTTGCTTTACATCGTGTTGCCTCTCGGCATCAGCTTTTTCACATTCCAGCAGATATCATTCATCGTGGATAGCTACAAGGGAGATGTGGCCTGTTACTCATTTTTGGAGTATGCCTGCTACGTCATCTTTTTTCCACAGCTCATTGCTGGACCAATCGTCACTCATGACGAGCTAGTGCCACAGTTGATGGACGACAGTAAAAAGCACATCAATGCTGAAAACTTTGCTCGCGGCATCTATCTTTTTACCATCGGTATGGCAAAGAAGGTGCTTATCGCAGACACCCTTGGCTGCGCAGTAAACTACGGCTATGACGAGATTCTAAACATCAACTCTACCGAGGCAATCGTTGTCATCCTGGCCTATACAGTTCAGATTTACTTTGACTTCAGCGGCTACTGCGACATGGCCATCGGTATTGGCCAGATGTTCAACATCGACCTACCACTGAATTTCAACAGCCCATACAAGGCCATTTCAATCGACGATTTCTGGGACAGATGGCACATGACCCTCACCAGATTTTTGACACGCTACATCTACATCCCACTTGGTGGAAATCGTAAGGGCAAGGTTCGCACCTATGTGAATATCTTCATCGTATTCCTTGTCAGCGGATTCTGGCATGGCGCCGGCTTCACCTTCATCCTTTGGGGCGTGGGCCACGGCATCGCATCCATCATCCACAGAATGGGACATAAGTTTTTTGACAAGGTTCCAAAGATTATCGGTTGGGCTGTTACATTTTTCTTTGTAAATATTATGTGGGTGTTCTTCAGAGCAGATTCCATCGCCACTGCCACAGAGCTTATCCGCCGTGCCTTCGGCGGACACTTTGATCCAATTGGCGCGGAGCTCACATCTCAGTTTACATTCTGGGAGCTTCACCTGATTCTGGACAAGCTACCAGTTATCAAAAACTTCGCTTACATTGATGTGGTAGGCATGTTTGCAGTTGCGCTATTTATCGCACTGATTCCAAAGAACGGCTTTGAAAAGATGAAGGAGTTCAAGCCAAATGTCATCAATATGCTTGTAATGTCATGCTTGATGATTTGGAGCATTCTTTCATTCTCAGGAATTAGCACATTTTTATATTTCAATTTTTAGGGGAAGTAATAATGGAAGGGAAATTTAAAAATTGGATAATTGCCTATTTGGCTGTAATATTAGTGGGCCTTGCTGCAGTGAGTGCTGTGGTCATCTACATCGATCCATATTTTCACTATCACGGACAGAATCAGCACATTTCCTACATCCTTAGCAAGGAGCGCTACCAGAACAACGGTATAGCAAAACACTTTCAGTACGATGCAGTTTTGGTTGGCACATCCATGGCATCAAACTACAAGACCAGCGATATCGATCGCCTTTTTGGAACCAACTCTATCAAGCTCACATACCTGGGAGGCTCCAACAAGGAAATCAGCGACACCTTAGATGCAGTTTTTGAAAGTGGCAACGACATCAAGATGGTATTTAGATCAGTGGATTACCTGGGACTTCTCAACACTGCGGAGCAGATGCGCTACGACGAAAGCCTCTACCCAACATACCTCTACGACAATGATCCATTCGATGACGTGGAATATCTTCTAAACAAATATACAATCCAGGATGCCTACGACGACCTGCGCCTCACTCGCGCTGGCTATTCCGGCACATCCTTTGATGATTATTCAAACTGGGGCATGTACTCTGAGTTTGGCAAAGATGTTTTGGACGACAGCTACATCCGCGAGGAGAAAAGCGAAGAGACTCTGGAGTTCACAGAGGAAGATATGGCCATCGTGGAAGAAAACATAAATACAAATTTCATCAGGCAGATAGAAGAGCACCCTGATGTGGATTTCTACATTTTCTTCCCACCATTCAGCATGTACTATTTCGATTACCTGAATCAGCAGGGCAACCTTGAGCGCTACATGGCAGCTGAGCGCTACACTATCGGCATGCTCCTTGGCTACGACAACGTCCACCTCTATTCATTCCTTCAGGAAACAGATGTGGCAGAAAACTTGGATATGTTCAAGGATATGAGCCACTTCGTTCCAGAATATAACACAGAGATTTTGGAGATGATCGCCGAAGGTAAGGACGAGCTCACTGAGGACAATGTCCAGGACTATTTCGACTTCATGGAAGACTTCTACGGCAACTATGATTATGACGCATTGTTCGAATAGTGGCATGCAATTTTGTTACTATTTAACAAAATGTGCGCAACCGTTTGCAAAACCGATTCTATTGTGATAGCTTGATAGAAGACCACAGTATTAGGGGGAAACTATGGGTTATACATTAGATAAAATCGCAAAAGAATTGGGGCTTTCCAAAACAACAGTATCCAGAGCTATCTCTGGTAAAGGCAGAATTTCCGAGGAAACCAGGGCAAAAGTTAATGCCTTCATAAAAGAAATAAATTACAGACCTAGCGCCGTTGCCAGGTCTTTGGCAGCTAGCCGCACATTCAACGTGGGGCTGGTTTTCCCTGCCGATTCAGCTCTCGGCGAGATGCCATATTTCCAGACTCTCATGACAGGTGTCTGCGACAGAGCCATGGAATACGAATACGACGTTCTTATCATTCTTGCAGATAACGACGGCATATCAGCGTTGAAGCACGCAGTGCGCAACAAAAAAATCGACGCTGTTATGGTCAGCCGTTGCGAGCAGGATTCTAAAGTTATCAATTTCCTAAAAGACGCAGCAATTCCATACATCGTAGTGGGCGACCCAATGGAGCCAGGTGTTCCTTTTATCGATCACGATAATGAGGGGGCAGCCACACGCATGATCGAAACACTTATCGACAAGGGCATCACTCGGATGGCCCTTATTGGTGGTGGCGAAAATATCAACGTTACTCACAGCCGTTTGGCAGGCTTCCGCCAGGGCTTTATTAATCGTGGAATGAAGGCTGATGAAAATCAGATTTATCTAAACATGCACAAAAGCGACCGCATGGACAAAGTCTTGAAGACTGCCATTGCAGAGGGAGCCGAGTGCATAGTCTGCATGGACGACATGCTTTGCAATTCAGTTCTTAATTGTTTGCACAACGATGGACTATCTGTTCCAGATGACATCAAGCTGTGCAGCTTTTACGATTCAAATTTATTATCTACATCAAAACCATCTATCACTAGCTTGTACTTCGATGCAAAAAAGCTGGGGGCCGAAGGCTTGTCTATGCTTATGCGCAACTTAGATGGGGAAGATGTCACAAATCTCACCTTGAGCGACTTTAATATCCAAATGAGAGACAGCACAAATTAGTAATATTCACAAAAATGTCATAAAATAGTTGTCGGAAATGCTTAATTGACGAAAAACGACATAAGCATTAGGATTATGTATGAAGAACAACCGATTGCGCAAAGTCGCAATCACCGGAGTATAAAAAATGAAGAAAATGGAGGAAGTAATAATGAAGAAGAAGTTATTATCAGCACTTCTTGTTTCAGCAATGGCTACATCAGCTTTTGTTGGATGCGGGGGCGCAGCAGAAGAGACTACAGCTGAGACAGGTTCAACAACAGAGGAATCTACAGAAGCTACAGAGGAAGCATCATCTGAGGATGCTATCGCAAATCTTATCGCTGCAACAGAAGGCACAGTAAATATCGAGCTTTGGTGCTCAGAGACAGAGGAATACCAGACAGTAATGAAAGAGCGTTGCGACGCTTTCGAAGCTGAGTATCCTGATGTAGATTTCAACATCACAATCGGTGCTGTATCAGAAGCTGATATGAAGGATCGTGTACTTGAGGATGTTGAGGCAGCAGCTGATGTTTATGTATTCCCAGACGATCAGCTTGAGGCACTTGTTAAGGCAGGCGCTCTTAACGAAGTAGCAGCTCAGTACACATATGACATGAACGAAACAGATACACCAGCAACAGTTGAAGCTGGACAGTATGAAGGCAAGCAGTATGGCTACCCATTCACAGCTTCAAACGGTTATTTCTTATACTATGATTCATCACAGCTTTCAGAGGAAGACGTAGCATCTTGGGAAGCACTTACAGCTAAGGCTGAGGAGCTCGGCAAGGAAGTTGGTTTCGAAGTTGCAAACGGTTGGTACCTCTACGGTATCTTCCAGGGCGCTGGATGTACACTTACAGAAAATGAAGATCAGTCAAACAACTGCGATTGGAACTCTGAAACAGGTCTTGCAGCTGCAGAATCACTTCAGAGCATCGCATCTTCAAGCGCATTCAAGAGCTATGGCAACGATGATCTTCTTGCAAACCTTAACGATGGCAAGGTTGTAGCATACGTTTCTGGTACATGGAATGTTAACGCATTCTCAGAGGCTTATGGCGATGGCTATGCAGCTACAAAGCTTCCTACATTCCAGGTTAACGGCGAAGACAAGCAGATGGCTTCATACTCAGGCTACAAGTTCGTAGGTGTTAATGCATACGCAGAGAACACAGGTTGGTCAATGCTTCTTGCTGAGTACCTTACAAACGCTGAGACACAGGAAGCTGTATACGCAGCTACAGGCGAAGGCCCTTCAAACACAGAGGCACTTGCACAGGCTTCTTCAGTAGCACTTGATGCTCTTGCAGCTCAGTCAGAATTCGCAGAGCTTCAGAGAGTTGGTGGCAACTACTGGACACCAGCAGAGTCACTTGGAAAGAACATCCTCGACGGCAAAGTAAGCCAGGAAGTTCTTGATGATGCTGTTGCAGGTATTACTCAACCGGTAGAGTAGATTTAAAACTTTTTCGGGCTTCTCCGAATGGAGAAGCCCTTTTATAAATCAGAGGAATAATTCTATGAAGAAAATTGGCGTATACTTTAAAGACTTTTTCACATCCATAGCCAAAGGCGACATCTGGGTTAAACTCTCCCTTTTGATTATGGGTGCTGGATATTTCGGACGAAAACAAATAGCCCGCGGAATACTGATGACTTTGCTTGAGGTAGGAGTAATCGCCTCAATTTTTCGCGTTTTCGCCCCATACATGTCAAAGCTTAATACTCTCGGAACAGTCCAAAGAGAGGAAATCTTTGATCCACTAACTATGCAAAAAACAGTAAATGACTTTGATAACTCGCTTTTGATTCTCCTTTACGGAATCATCGGAATCCTTGTTATCATCGCGTTTCTGGCACTATATATTGCAAACATCAAGGCCGTTTATCGCCTTCAAAAGATGCAGGAAGAAGGGGAGCACCTAAGTACATTTAAGGAAGATATCGTGAGCTTCAAAAACGAGCGCTTCCACATCACTCTTCTTACATTGCCAAGTATTGGAGTAATTCTTATCAACATTATTCCAATCCTATTCATGGTAGGTATCGCATTTACGAATTACGATGAGAATCACCAGCCACCAACATATCTGTTCACATGGGTTGGATTTAAGAACTTTGTAAACCTCTTTACAACCAGCCAGACCATCACATTTGGCTACGCGTTTGTAAGAGTTTTGGTTTGGACATTAATCTGGGCTGTCCTTGCAACAGCAACAACATTCCTTGGTGGAATCCTTTTGGCTCAGTTCATCAACCACGACGATACAAAGCTAAAGGGCATGTGGAGAACACTTTTTGTTATCACAATCGGTATTCCACAGTTCGTAACATTGCTTCTTATCAGCAAGATGTTTGGTGATTATGGTATCGTAAATACGTTTTGTGCAAATGTAGGTATTCTTGATTTCTTCAAGAACATCGGACTACTAAACGCAGGCGATGCCTTCATTCCATTCTTGTCACGACCAGGCTGGGCTCACGTGACCATCATCCTGGTAAATATCTGGGTTGGTATTCCATATCAGATGCTTGTTGCAACAGGTATCCTTATGAACATCCCATCAGACCAGATTGAATCAGCAAAAATCGATGGCGCCAACAAATTCCAGATTTTCTGGAAGATTACAATGCCTTACGTAATGTTCATCACCGGCCCATCATTAATCCAGTCAGTAATTGCAAATATCAACAACTTCAACGTTATTTATTTGCTAACATACAACTACAAGACAACAAACATGTCTATGGCAAACTCACATGCCACCGAAGTTGACCTGCTCATCACTTGGCTATTCAGACTGACAAACGAGTACTCGAACTTCAAGATGGCATCAGTTATCGGTATCATAACATTCATAGTTTGTGCAGCCCTTTCACTTCTTACTTTCTCAAGAATGATAGGTGGAGATAAAGAGGGGGTATATAGATAATGAAAAAAACAGGTAAAATAATCGGAAGACACGTATTTTTAGCTATCTTGGCTTTCATTTGGTTGATACCAGTTTTCTGGCTGGTTGTCACCACTTTCAGCACACAAAAGGGAATCAACACAAACCACTTTTTCCCTGCTCACTGGACACTTGCCAACTATCACCAGCTGTTTTTCGAACCAGACTCAACTGCCAACTTCCCAGCATGGTTCAAAAACTCTATGATAATCGGTGTATTCAGCTGCCTTGTTTCATCTATCTTTGTAATCATGACCGCATATGCGTTTTCATTCATCGAATTCAAAGGTAGAAAGAAGCTCATGAGCTTTTCATTGATCCTCGGCATGTTCCCAGGCGTCCTTTCAATGATTGCCATGTACTTCATCCTGAAGATGCTTGGACTGACAGATAGCGTAGTTGGACTTATCATTCTTTATTCAGGAGCATCAGGACTTGGCTATCTGATTTTGAAAGGATTTTTCGACACCATTCCAGTATCTTTGCACGAAGCAGCAAAGCTTGAGGGCGCATCGGAAGCCACCATCTTCGCAAAGATTGTTGTGCCACTTTCAAAGCCAATGATTGTTTACACCGTAATCAATTCCTTCCTGAATCCATGGATGGATTTCGTTATGGTTCGTTTGATGATTAAGTCAAAGGATGCATCAGACTGGACAATGGCTCTTGGCCTTTTCAATCTTTTGCAGAGAGCCTTGGTTAACCAGTACTTCACATACTTCTGCTGCGGTGGACTTATGATTGCCGTACCAATCTCTATTTTGTTCATCATCATGCAGAAATTCTACGTTGAAGGTGTAACTGGCGGAGCAGTCAAAGGATAAGCCACTCGAAAAATAAATATTTTGTAGTATAATGATAGCTGTGGTTCGCCACAGCTATTTTTTGTTTTTGAACAAGGAGATAAAAATGCTTACAAAATCATTTGATAAATTTGAAGATAAGGTTTGGCTTTCATCGCCAACAATGCACGGTGAGGAAATCAAATACGTGCAGGAAGCTTACGATACAAACTGGATGTCTACAGTAGGTGCAAACCTCACAGAGGTTGAGCGTCTTGCTGCAGAAAAGGTAGGAGTGAAATATGCCGTTGCACTTTCAGCCGGCACAGCATCACTTCATCTCTCTTGCAAGCTTGCAGGTATTCAGGCTTACGGCATGCCTCAGGTAGGCCACGGTGCTCTCGAAGGCCATCACGTTTTCTGTACAGATATGACTTTCGATGCAACTGTAAACCCTGTAGTTTACGAAGGCGGTATCCCTGTATTCATCGACACTGAAGCAGACACATGGAACATGGATCCAGTTGCCCTTGAAAAGGCATTCGAAATCTACCCAGAGGTAAAGGTTGTTGTTTGCGCTCACCTTTACGGCACACCTGGTAAGCTTGATGAATTAAACGCTATCATCCAAAAGCACGGCGCTATCCTTGTTGAGGATGCTGCCGAGTCACTTGGAGCTACATACAAGGGTGTTCAGACTGGTTCATTCGGTCAGTTCAACACCATCTCATTCAACGGAAATAAAATCATCACTGGCTCAGCTGGTGGATGCTTCCTTACAGACAGCAAAGAGGCCGCTGAAAAGGTTCGCAAGTGGTCTACTCAGGCCCGTGAAGCTGCAGCTTGGTACCAGCATGAGGAACTTGGCTACAACTACCGCATGAGCAACGTCATCGCAGGTGTTGTTCGCGGTCAGTTCCCTCACCTTGAGGAACACATCGCCCAGAAGAAGGCTATCTACGAAAGATACCGCGATGGCTTCAAGGGACTTCCAGTTCAGATGAACCCTATCGACTTTGAGAACTCTGAGCCAAACTACTGGTTGTCATGCATGATCATCGATAAGGAAGCAATGTGCCCACAGGTTCGCGGCGAGCAGGATGTGCTTTACACACCTGAGCACGGCAAGAGCTGCCCAACTGAAATTCTTGATGCTATCGCAAGCATCAACGCAGAAGGCCGCCCAATCTGGAAGCCAATGCACATGCAGCCAATCTACCGCTTGAATCCGTTCATCACTCGCGAAGGCAACGGCCGCGCCGTTACCAACGCCTACATCGCAGGCGGCGCCCTCGGTTCCGACGGCCAGCCACTTGACATGGGCAGCGACATCTTCGCCCGCGGCCTCTGCCTCCCTAGCGACAACAAAATGACTCCAGAGCAGCAGGATAGAATCATCGAAGTCATCCGCGCTTGCTTTGAATAAAATTAGTTTTTGAATAACCATAGTCTTTGAACTACCACAGTTCTTGGGCTACCAAGGCCATGCCCGGCTCCGCCGGCATGGCCTTTTTTATGCGGGGAGCGGGGAAGTTAAGTGGATTTTGGAAAACTGTAAATAAACGCAATTTTAGGGAGGAGAGTTAAGTGTAATAAAATGAAAATTTTAAAAACTTAACATTCTTAAGTGGGAAATCTAGACTGGAAAATTCACTTAACAAAAATAGCCAAATTGTTGCGTGGGAAATTAAAACAGCTGAATTTCACTTAACTTTTTGGCAAAACATATAAGTGAAAAAATAGTGTTTGCAAAATCCACTTAACTGGATTTTGCAAAGTTAAGTGTTAAATTGGATTCCTCTATTCCCACTTATAAAAAATTAAGTGAGAAAATCCAGTCATTAAGTATTCACTTAATCGCAGGTAATTGTTTTACCTTCTTTGACATCATTTCTTTTAGATTTCCCAAAAAATAATAAATAAAAACAAGTTTTTGGCGTTAATACATAGTATATTCGTTGCAAGAATGAAAGGAGGCTTTAAATGGAGAAAAAATATAAAGACACAATTTATTTAGCCGTTGAAATAATTGAGAAATGTGTTGAGGAAGAAAAAGGCAACAATTATATCAAGGATATGGTTATTGAAACACTCAATAAAAACGGATTGAAGATTAAGGACATAAACTATTATGACAGAAAATATTTTAAAGCAATAAAAGGAATTAGTATTTCAGACACAATTGATGAAGTAAGGTTTGCAATGGCGGAGGAAGCGTATAGGAGAGAAGGATATCCACGTCTACAGAAAAAAGCAACCTATAAAGGAGTATCACACTTTAGAGAAAAACATGAACGATATTATCCTAAAAATAAGAGCTTTATGATAGCGGAAAAATATGATTTGAAACTACACGATTGGGATTATGATTTTGATTCGTTCAATACAAAAGCGGATGACATGATATTTGTTAATGCTGAATCATCAGATGTAGCACTTAGAGAATTTCTTATGGCGAAAGCAAAATATCAGTATGAAAAAGTATTAAAAAATGAAATAGAAAGGAGATTTTGGGAAGATGTTTCATATGGCGAAACCGATGAATATCAAGAATTTGAGAATGCAAAAGAAATACTAGAAATTGCTGATGAAATTTATATTAAATATATGGAAAACTATGACGGAGATGCTGATGATTTGTATGATCAAATCGATGTAGAATCTGAGATGGAAAGCTTTTACTCACTACTTAATTCCAAAGAGAAAAAAGTTCTTTATTACAGAGTTCATAGATACGATTATGTTGCAATTGAAATACAAACTTTTGATGAGTATAAGGAGAAAAAAGAATGGGATTCTATGAATTTAATACAGGATACAATAAGAGAAGTATTATTGTTCTGGGATGTTGTTCTCGATTTTATAAGAGCTGATAATACAAAAGGGGTTTATACAATAAATAGCGAAATCTTAAGGAAAAAAGGCTTTAAAAAGCAAGAAATTAAAGAATTAAAAAATGCTATCAGGAACAATGATTTAAGATTTGGAGTTGAATTAGAAAACGGAACTGATTTTCATATTGAAGCTTTATATGAGGTGATGTCAAGACCTTGGAAAGAGCATTATGAGGATTTGGAAGTGCAGATTCGCCCGGCTTCAATAATGTATCAAATGGCGGAAGAAGACATTCGTTTTATCGAAGGGAAAAGTGAGAAGAACATAGAAATACTTTCTAGGATTATGGGATTGGGAGATGATTTCTTCGATTGATATTGCCCACCCAGTTTGCTATCCTTACTTTAATATATAAACAAGGAGAAAGGCGGCAGCATGAAGATAATCGATTATAAGAATTCACTAGTGGATAGCTATAAAAAGAATAAGCGAACTTTCATATTTTATTTGATTTTACGTGGGCTGGTTATACTTACACTTATCAGATGTATCATAACGCAGAACTATGAAAGTGCCGCAATCTGTATCTTGTCACTACTTCTGTTTTTAATGCCTGCAGTTCTGCAGAAGCAGATGAAGATTGAGTTTCCTGCAGTGTTTCAGGCTATCATATTTGGATTCATATATGCTGCAGAAATCCTTGGTGAAGTGAATCACTATTATGTAATCATTCCTGGCTGGGACACAATGCTTCACACTATGAATGGATTCCTGTGTGCTGCTATTGGATTCTCACTTATTTACTTGCTGAACAGAGGTAGCAAGCATTTTAACTTATCTCCATTCTATTTGACGCTTGTCGCCTTTTGCTTCTCTATGACTGTGGGAGTAATCTGGGAATTCTTTGAGTTTGCAATGGATCAGCTTTTCTATGTTGATATGCAAAAAGACTTCATAGTCCAGACCATCGGCTCAGTTACACTTGATCCAAACGACAGCGGCATGCCATTTGTCATTAATAACATCACTGACACAGTAATCAACACAGCCGATGGCCAATCATACACAGTACCCGGCGGCTATCTGGATATTGGAATTATCGACACCATGAAGGACTTGCTAGTTAATCTAGTTGGGGCGGTAGCCTTTAGTATTATTGGCTACACAACACTAAAGTTTTCTAAAAAGTCAGCTATAGCAGACAATCTCATGATTAAGCCAGTAGAAAACAATACTATACAAAAAGGAGACCCACAATGAGACGTAGAGAAAGAGAAATCACAGATCCAGCAGAAATAGACAAAATCCTAAACACAAGCCAGTACCTGCACTTGGGGCTGGTGGATGATGGCATGCCATACGTGGTGCCGCTCAACTATGGAGTGGTGAAGGACCCGGCGGATGGCCACTACATCATATATCTTCACGGTGCCCACGAAGGCCGCAAGCTGGACATAATAAGAAAGAACCCCAACTGCTGCTTCACAATGGAGTGCAATGTGGCTCCTTTCGAAGGCCGCATGGCTTGTCAGTATGGCACAGTCTACGAATGTGCCATGGGCTTTGGCAAGGTGACAATCGTAGAGAATCCACAGGAGAAAATTGCTGCCCTGGTAGCCCTCATGAAGACACAAACTGGCAAGGATGATTTCCAGTTTGACGAGCGAATGGTTTCTATTGTAACGGTTATGCGAATTGATGTGGAGGAGCTTACAGCAAAGCGCCGCCCAATGCCTGGCAATTCTAAAACTTTCTAAAGCCCACATAATAAGTTTGCATTCACCCGTGGATTTGTAGTATCATTCTTGAAGTGCTAAAACCAAATTTAAGGAGGTTTATTATGGCAGAAAATGAACAGAAAAAGGGAAGTAAGAAATTTATTATAATTGCGATATTAGTTGTAATTGCAGCAGTTGCAGGTGGTGTATTCTATTTCCTCAACGCGCCAAAGAAGATGAATATCAACGACTATGTTACAGTTGAATTCTCAGGTTATGATTCAATGGGAACAGCTACAGTCACATTTGATAATGATGAGTTCTTGTATGACTTTTCTCAGAATGCAAAGCTTGATTCAAAGATTCAGCGTGAGGCTGACAAGCTTGGCTTGACAGACACACAGGACATCTTCAAGGAAGGCTTATTTGCAGATCTTGATTTGCAGTCACGTATCACATACGAGCTCAACACATCTACAGACCTTTCAAACGGTGATGAGGTTGTGCTTTCATGGAGCATCGATGAGGACTACATCGCAGAGCACTACGGCATCAAGCTTGAGGCAGATGCTCAGGAGCTGTCAGTAGTTGGTCTTGCTGATGTTGTTACATTCAATCCTTTCGATGACCTCAAGGTTACATTCTCAGGAAATGATGGCGAGGGTGTTGTAGAGCTTGAAATCACATCCGATGATGATATTTACGAAGGAATCACATTCCGTGCAGATACATCATCTGGTCTTTCAAATGGAGATAAGATTACAGTAACATACGGTCCAAACTTTGGTGAGGATCTTCAGGCATACTGTGCACAGAACTACGGAATGATTCCAGATCCTGTGACTCAGGAATATGAAGTAACTGGTTTGAAATAATAGTCATTACCTATATTATTAGATTCGATTTATGTTATAATACGATATCATGGGCTTACAGTGTTACTATTCACAGTAATAAATGTTTAAGTATTTATTCTTGTCAAGCTTGCTTGTAAGAGAATAATACTTAAATATTTATTAACTGGAATCAGTGACCTAAACTACATGAATAATTACAAGTGCTTTAGCACTTAATAGAACTCTGAAGGAGTTCAATTATGAATGTAGTTTAGGTACTGTGAATAGTATCGATTACCCAGATATCGTATTTTTTATTTACTGGAGGATTAATCTTAAATGGAGATTATGAATAAAATGAAGCATTGGCACAAGGTGGCATATTTCTTACTTGCCTACGATTTTATAACCGTTGTGCTTTCGTATTTTCTTGCGCTATGGCTTAGATTCGATTGTCAGTTTTCTCATATCGAACCATATTATCTTGAAAAGTATTATCTTATCATCATTCCATACGCTATCTTTACAGTTGTGATTTACCAGCTCTTTGGCTTGTACCGAAGCATTTGGCGTTTCGCCAGCTTCTACGAGCTCAAGAAATTGGTTCTTTCTACAGCCGTAACACTCGTAGCAAACGCAGTTATCGTCACAGCATTCATCTACAGAATGCCAATTTCATATTACGTATTCGGAATCGGGTTCCAGTTCTTCTTTGGCGTGGTTATCCGTTTTTCATATCGATTTATCTTGCTTCTTCGCGACAGCCGCGAGGCAGGCAATGCTGATACAAACGTACTTCTTATCGGCGCTGGCTCAGCAGGCCGTATGATTCTTCGTGACGTCAATTTTGTAAACGGCGGAGCAAATGGTTCTGCCAAGGTCGTTTGCATCATCGATGACAATCCTAACAAATGGGGACGTTACATCGATGGAGTAGAGGTTATTGGTGGCCGCGACAAAATCCTTTATGCCGTTGAAAAATACGAGATAAAGGAAATCTACATTGCCATCGCTACACTTGCACCTAGCGAAAAGCGTAACCTTATCAATCTTTGCAAGGAAACAAACTGCCGCATCAAGCAGCTTCCAAATATGTACGCTGAAAAGGCTGGCATCATCAGCGCTGGCAACCTTCAGAACATCACTATCGAGGATGTACTTGGACGTGATCCAATCAGCCTTCACCAGGAGGATGTTGCTGCTCAGCTTCAGGGCAAGGTCGTTCTTGTCACAGGTGGTGGCGGTTCCATCGGTTCTGAGCTTTGCCGCCAGATTGCAAAGTATGGTCCAAAGCAGCTTATCATTTTTGATGTTTATGAAAACAACGCTTACGATATCCAGCTTGAGCTCAAGCACAAATATCCACAGCTTGATTTAGTTACACTTATCGGTTCGGTTCGCGACGCCCGTCGTATCGAATCAGTTTTTGAAACCTACAGACCAAACATCTGCTACCACGCTGCAGCTCACAAGCACGTGCCTCTCATGGAGGATAGCCCTTGCGAGGCAATCAAAAACAATGCAGTTGGTACATATAAGACAGCTTATGCTGCAATGAAATATGGATGCGACCGTTTCGTTCTCATCAGCACAGATAAGGCTGTTAACCCTACAAACGTTATGGGTGCTACAAAACGTATATGCGAAATGATCATCCAGACCTTCGACAACATGGTTCGCAACAACCACGAGGATATGCTTCCAATACTTATCACTCACCAGGTTGATATCGATACAGCAGATTCTGAAAAGGTGCCAGCAGGCAGCGGTCACACAGAGTACGTTGCAGTACGTTTCGGAAACGTGCTTGGTTCAAACGGTTCCGTTGTGCCTCTTTTCAAAAAACAGATAGCAGAGGGCGGCCCTGTCACACTTACACACCGTGACATCATCCGCTATTTCATGACTATCCCAGAGGCTGTCAGCCTTGTACTTAAGGCAGGCGCTAATGCATCAGGTGGCGAAATCTTCGTCCTTGATATGGGTGAGCCTGTAAAGATTTTGGACCTTGCCCGCAACATGATTGAGCTTGCAGGTCTTCGTCCAGACGTTGATATTGAAATCGAAGAAATCGGCCTTCGCCCAGGCGAGAAGCTTTACGAAGAAAAGCTTATGAGCGAGGAAGGTCTTAAGGAAACAGAAAACCATCTGATTCACGTGGCTGAGCCAATCAAGTTTGATTCAGAGGAATTCATAAAGAATCTTCAGTGCCTCATGACTCTTGCATACAGCAACGAGGCTCCAGAGGTTGTACAGAAGATCAGAGAAACAGTGCCTACATTCAAAGGCTGAAAGGATTAATCCAAAATGGCTAAGAAATTATCAATTGTTGTTTCAGTATATAATGAGGCCCTTGGTTTGCATCAGTTTTACGAGCATACCAATCAGGTCCTTGCCACTGATTTTGCACAGACTGGCTGGGACTACGAGCTCATTTTTGTAAACGATGGCAGTCGTGATGACAGCATCAATATCCTTCGTGATTTTGCTGCTCAGGATGACCATGTGAAGGTTGTAAATTTTGCAGCCAACCGTGGCCACGAAGCTGCTATGATTGCCGGCATCGATTATTCTACCGGCGATGCAGTTGTTTGCATGGATGCAGATTTGCAGCATCCACCAGAATCACTTGCAGATATGGCTCGCAAATTTGATGAGGGATATGATGTTATTTCTATGATTCGTACAGCCCGCCAGGACGCCGGTCTTATCAAGCGCGTCACATCTTGGGGCTTCTACAAAGTCATGAATATGCTTTCAGGCAAGACAAAGTTCGAAAACAACTCATCAGATTTCTTCGGCATCTCCCGCAGAGTTGCCCTTGTATTAAAGAAAGATTACCGCGAGCGCGTTCGCTTTCTTCGCGGATATGTTCAGAATGTTGGCTTTAAAAAGACAACACTTGAGTTTGAGGCGTCATCACGTATCGCCGGCGAAAGCAACTACAACATCAAGTCGCTCATCGCCCTTTCACTTAATGCCATCTGCAACTTTTCAGATGCACCACTTAAGATGGGAATCTATGCAGGCCTTCTGTCACTTGTGGCTGCCTTCATTCTCATGATTTATTCCATCGTTCAGTACTTCCTTGGCACTGCACCTGATGGATACTCAACAATCATCGTTTTACTTTGCTTTATGTTTGGTGTATTGTTCATCATTCTTGGATTCGTTTCAGAGTACCTTGCAATCATTTTCGCCGAGGTCAAGAATCGTCCAATTTACATCGTTGATAGCGTAATCACAAAAGATGGAGAGGAATTGCAATAATATGAATTTCACATCTCAGATAGAGACAGCATTTTCGAAAATCAAAAATCATTTCACAGCCACACAGCTTACAGCCATGATTGCAGTGTTGGTGGCTGGTCTTGTGGCCCATGGATATGTTTTGTTCAACCGCATTTCATATCATGACAATGCAGCCTGCCTGTTTTCACTTGGCGGCACATACGAATCCGGCAGATGGGTTCTTGGATTCATCTACGATATTCAGATGATGACCGCAAAGCTTTTCTCAGTGCCTGTTTTCAATGGCATCTTGTCTTTGATTTTCATCGGCTTTGCAGCAATGCTTATTGTGGATATGTTCCAGATTAAGTCAAAGGTTGCAGCTGCTTTCATCGGCGCAATCATGTCCGTATATCCGGTAGTCACCAGCATTTTCTCATTCATGTTTACAGCATGGGAATACTTCCTGGCACTCCTTCTTGCGGTCCTTGCGGCCAAGATTTTGCTTAAGTCTTTATCAGTGAAAAACTTCATCCTTTCCGCTGTTGTTTTATCACTTAGCCTTGGTATCTACCAGGCATTTTTCGCTGTTACAATCGCAGCATTTCTCGTGTCACTTACACTTGGCGTTTTGAAAAATGAAATCACTTCTATCGGTGAGTATGCAAAACGCGGTTTCACATATTTGGCAGAGCTCGTAGCAGGCCTTGGTATCTGGGGTGTTATGCGCCTCATCACTCAGCACATCAAAGGCATCGAAGCCGTTGATTACAAGGGAATGGACGATGGCTATAGCCTTGCCCTTCTTCCAAATCAGATTATCAAAAGCCTTTCAGCTTTCTTTGGATTCCGTCAGGCTGGCATCAACGCGCTCCTTTATCTCAGAGCTTTCACAGCACTTGTTGTTGTCGTTACAATCATCCAGCTTGCAGTGATGTTGGTTCGAAGCTCCAATAAAGTGGCAGTGAAAATCGTCTCATTGGTTGGCCTTGTTTTCCTTCCAATCGGAATGAATGTGGTTTACCTTCTTTCTACCAGTGAGGAATATCACGTAGATTCGCTGATGGTTTACGGCAACATTTTCGTATTCCTTCTTCCAGTATTTTTGATTGAGATGCTGGATGCCCAGGAGTTTAAGGCGGGCATCATTCGCAGCCTTACATCAATCGCCACATGGATTCAGATTCTTTCACTTGCAGTTCTCACTGTGGGTTACATATATCTTGATAACGCTGCCTACATGAAGGCAGAAATCGCAGAGGAGCAGGCCACTGCCTACTACACCGAGCTTGTAGCAAACATCAAAGCCACTGAGGGCTTTTCCGATGATATGGAAATTGTCTTCGTTGGCTGGGAAAATCTTTCCGACGGCACCAATGCCAAGGTGGATTCAGTAGATCAGCTTGAGGCAGTTCAGCTAGAAAAATATCCTCGCTTCACCGACATCATCACTTACGGCGGCTCAAGATATTTCATGCAGGAGCATCTTGGATTTGGCAACGACCTTCTTATCGAGGACGACGGTACATACGCCGATAGCGCTGAGGTTCAGGCTATGCCAACATATCCAAATGACGGTTCAATCGCAGTGATTGATGGAAAAGTAATTGTTAAGCTAGGAGAGTAATTCATGAGTTCAATCGGACAGAGCATGTATGATTTTGCCACAGAGCTTTTTCCTATCAACCGAAGCATCACAGGCGAGGGCGTTCGCCAGACATTAAAGATGTGTTCCGATAGGATTGCAGGCGATGATGGCGTCACCTTCGAAATAAAAAATGTTGCCAGCGGCACCCAGGTTTTCGACTGGAATGTTCCAAAGGAATGGAAGATAAACGCAGCCTACATCGAGGATGAGGCAGGCAATCACATAGTAGATATGGCTGTCAGCAACCTCCACGTGATGGGCTATTCTACCCCAATCGATGAGTGGGTTGATTTAGAAGAATTGAAGCAGCACATTTTCACTTTGCCAGATCAGCCGGACATCGTTCCATACGTAACCAGCTATTACAAGGAGCGCTACGGATTCTGCATGAGCCAGAATCAACTTGATAGCCTCAAGCCTGGCAAGTATCACATGTACATCGATTCAGAGCTTTTCGAAGGCAATCTTACATACGCAGAGCTTGTTCTTCCAGGTGAATCTGATGAGGAGATTTTCTTCTCCACATACGACTGCCACCCATCTATGGCCAACAACGAGGTCTCTGGACCAGTGCTGATGTGTGAGCTTATCAAATACGTAAAAACGATACAGAATCGTCATTACACATACCGATTCATCATCATTCCAGAGACAATCGGTTCCATCACATACATCGCTACAGACAACCATTTGCAACACATGAAGCAGCATATTGTTGCAGGATTTAATCTTTCTTGCGTAGGCGACGACAGAGATTATTCAATTGTACATAGTAAATACGCAGATACCCTTGCTGACAGAGTTCTTACGAATGTTCTAAAAACTCATACAGAAGGAAAATATAGCGACTACAGCTTTTTGAAGCGCGGCTCAGACGAGCGCCAGTACAATTCAGCAGGTGTGGACCTTCCAGTGGTTTGCTTCTGCCGCAGCAAGTTTGGCGAGTACCCAGAGTACCACACCAGCGCCGATGATATGACTCTCGTTAGCCCAGAGGGATTTCATGGAGCATATGATGTTGTCACTCAGGTGGTAGATGCTCTTGAAAACAACAAGACTTTTGTCATGACAGTTTGTTGCGAGCCACAGCTTGGCAAGCGCGGTCTCTTCCCAACAGTCAGCAAAAAGGGAAGCTACGATGCAGTTATGGCCATGATGTATTTCATGACTTACGCCGATGGTCGCAACGATTTGATTGGCATTTCCGAAATCACAGGAGTGCCTGTAAAAGAGCTAATCGACATCGCTCACAAGCTTCATGAAAATGGCTTGGTAGAAGTAAAATAAGAGGAAAAAATGACATCACAAGAATTATTAAATGATATAAAAAAAGAAATCGAATCCCTAGGTATTGCCCATGGCGACATGGTATACGTTGCCAGCGATATTACAAACCTTTTATTCGTTGCCAAAAACGAATGCCAGGTTAAGGTAAAACAGAGAAATGATTTCTTAAATGAATTCGTAAATACGTTACAGGATTTAGTTGGAGAGGAAGGCACACTACTATTTCCAGTTTTTTCCTGGGACTTTTGTCGAGGCAATGGCTTCGACTATTTAAACACACCAGGCGAGGTCGGCGCTCTCAACAACTGGATTCTTAAAAACAGAACCGACTTCATCCGTACCAAGCACCCAATGTATTCCTTTATGGTTTGGGGTAAGAACGCACACCGCCTTGCAGCTATGAGTAATCAGGATGCCTGGGGTGACGCAGGTCCATTCACATATCTTCGTGACAACGGTGGTAAGCAATTGTTCTTCGATATTGAAGCTCACCAGGGTATCACCTTCGGTCACTACGTAGAGCAGTGCGTTGATGTTCCTTATCGCCATCCAAAGTATTTCTTTGGCGACTACACAGATAAATATGGCGTTACAGAAAAGCGCTGCTACTGCATGTATGTCCGTGATCTGGATGTCATCCAGGAAATCAGCATCACCAATGAATGGCTTGTTTCAAATGGCGTAGCAAAAGCTGGCGAAATCCACAGCCTTGGCCTTTGCGTTTGCGACCTTGGTGCAGCCTACCCAGTCATCGCTGCAGATATGCGCGCTGACGGTGCCAATACACTAAAATTCGAAAACTACACCTTGGACTGGTCAAAGCCAAAGACAGTTCCTTACGAAGTAAAAGGATTAGAATAAAGGAGATTACCATGAACAGAGAAGAAATCTTATCTAAAATAAACGAAATCTTTCAGGATGCCTTCGACGATGACAGCCTTGAAATCAGTGAATCTACTACAGCAAACGACATCGAAGGCTGGGACTCACTTATGCAGATGAACCTCATCGAAATGATCGAGGACGAATTTGAATTCCAGTTCACAATGGACGAAGTTGCCGGTCTCAAAAATGTAGGCAGCATTGTGGATGTAGTGGCTAGCCACGCATAACCCACATTAATACATAAACAAAAGAGCTATCTGAAGGCCATTGCCAACAGATAGCTCTTAGTTTTATTTAGAAATTCTTACCTAAATGCAAATGTTTTCTTGCCAGCACCCTTGGCAATATACAGTGCTTCGTCAGCCTCTTTGTAAAGCTGATTATATGCCTTTGCTGGTGCAAGCTCGCTACCGCCTGTCATGGAAATTCCCAGTGAAATGGATGTAACACCAGGATAATCAGTGGCCAGTAGCTTGTTGTCAAAATTGTCGATAAGCAAGTGAGCAAAATTGCTGAGGGCTCGCTTATCAGTGATGCCTTCATAGTAGAGGGTGAATTCATCACCACCAACACGGCCGGCAATCAAGTTGTGATTCATATCACGAGTCTGCTCTTGCTTGATTACATTTGAAAGGGTAGTCAGAATAATATCTCCAGCGTCGTGACCGTGGTTGTCGTTAACGTGCTTAAAGTTGTCCAAATCCACCATAAAGAAGGCGCCGCCTTCCTTCCTTTCAAGGGCCTCGCCCACTTTTTTCTCGAAAGCTTTTCTATTAAGTAGTCCTGTAAGTGAATCCGTATTTGCGGATTTCTCTATAGAGCTAAGATATTCAAAATGCTCGGTTAAATCAAAAATCCAAAGGATGGAACCGATATTGTGGCCTTGCTCTGTAAGAGGTTCAACCCTAGTCTCGTAAGTGTGACCGTCCTTTGTGATTGTAGATTCTCCACTTGTGAGAGCTTCATAAAGCCCAGGCACGTTTTTTGCAGAATCAAATCTCATAAATTGGCCAAATACCTGGTGCACCACTTCGTTGTGATACATGATGCTGAAGTTTCTATCGACCACCAGGATTCCTTCATTACCACGATTAATTGCATTTGAAAAATCCAAGGCAACAGAATCCAGGTAGCTGTATTTCTTCAAAGAACGAACAACGAAATATGCAGTAAATGGAATGGTTAAAGCAGGGATTTCATACTTGTCAAAAAGACCAACCATCTTGCTGATATATGGAATCCACATGGTAATCATTCCAAGAAGCAAAAGTCTTAGACGTTTTCTCTGTAAATTATCGTGATTACGAAGTGAGTAAAATCCCACGACCACAGCCATCAAGCAAATGGCCAAGCAGTATAACACAAATGCATAGAAGACAATTCCATATTCCACCACGTACATTCGTGGGAATGGACCATCATAGTCCATAATCACATCCTTGTACATCAGGTGATTCTCCCGCCAGGTGAACATGCAATACATGACAAATGTGGAGAAAACAAACTCAAAAACATAAACCGGATATGGCAATCTGGTGTGAGTCAGCTCCTGAATGCAAAGAGTGATTGCAATAAACACAAAACATTCGGCAAAGTACTGAAGCTTGGTTGCGGTGTAGACACCCTCGATTTCGTAAGTGGTAATCTCCATTACAAATCCGAACAAATACATGGTCGCACTAGTCATGAAAAATGTAACTGCCATCTGAGCGCGAGTGGTGTGCAAAGTGAGCACGTATGAAAGGATAATCAGCGCAATCAAAAGTGCTAGCACATGGATATCGATGTAAGCATTTTGCAAGGTATATCCGTGAACGATGTGTCTTATGTAAGCAAGCAGCAAAAAGTGGCTAGGATAAAAGATGTAGAAGAAATATCTGCCTATACCTGAACCGCCAAATAAATCCTTGCCTCTTTCGCCGTTGTAAAAATACAAAGGAATTAACGCAAATACGAATCCAAGCAAATAAAGTCTTTCCTGAACGGTCCAATCATACTGGGAGAAATGATACTGTTGGTTAAGTACTATCATCACTGAAAGAACTGCACTCATAAGCACAGTGGCACCAGTAAATTTGATAGCCTTATCCTTGAAATCCTTTCCATAATAAAAGATGAAAACGTAGATGATTGGCATCACAACCCATCCGCCTATGACAAGAGATATCAGCACAAGCAGGGCAATCAAGCATATCTTCATCCATTTTTTGAAAATCTTTCCCTCGGAAATGCAAAGGCAAAGCAGCGCCAGCGTCAAATCGAAAATGATGTTTTGGCGATAGCCATATTCCTCATGAAAGAAAATATAAAATGGAATTATGGAGATGGCAGAAAAGGCCAACATCCTATAGATATATTCCTGTAGACTCTTGGTGTGCCTGTATCCTTCGGCGATAAAAAAGCACATGATAGGAAGAGTGAGCCTTCCGAAAATGTGCATTAACTGTCCTAAAGGAGACATGAAATCTACAAATCCCCAAGCGGTGTGATCAACCACCATGGCAATGATTGCCAGAATTTTTAATTGTGTTCTGTCTAGTCCGTAATTTTTCATACTAGAATAATACCATAAAATCCCTTAAAATAAGCATAGGTTTAAACAAAAAGAATTAAATGAGGAGTAAAAATGGATTGTTTTAATTATCCTTTAGATACAAAAACATTGCGCAGAAAGCGCGCCAAGATTTACAGAGAGCTATCTGAAAAGCCAGGACTCATCGAAAAGAAGGTTGCAGTGCTGGGCGGTTCCACTACAAACGATGTGGTAGATATGCTTTCTATTTTTTTGTTGAATCATGGAATCAAGGCCAGCTTCTATCAGTCTGAGTACGGCCAGTACTGGCAGGATGCCATGTTCGGCAGCCCTGAGCTTGATGCAATGAATCCGGACATCATATATATCCACACCAGCTGGAGAAATATTACTGATTTTCCACAGATGGATATGGATAAATCCACAGTTGATGATTTGCTTGAAAATCAGTACCATCATTTCGAGGCTATGTGGACAGCCCTTGAGGAGAAGTTCCACTGCCCAATCATCCAGAACAATTTCGACCGACCAAACTACAGATTGATGGGCAACCGCGACATCTGGGACTATAGAGGTCGCAGCAATTTCATCTCAAGATTGAACCAGCGTTTCTATGATTATGCAAATAATCACACTGGTTTTTACATCAACGATATCGATTATCTGGCACAGGACTACGGCCTTTCTCAGTGGAACGACGCCAAATACTGGCACATGTACAAGTGCGCCATGAATATGGACGCCATCCCTTACGTGGCTCAGTCCGTTGCTTCTATTATAAAGTCCATCTACGGACGCAACAAAAAGGTTCTTGCCCTTGATTTGGACAACACCCTTTGGGGCGGCATCGTGGGAGATGACGGAGTGGAAGGCATCGCCATCGGCCCGGAGGTTCCAGCAGGACAGGTGTATGCAGAGTTCCAAAGCTACTGTAAGAATCTCAAGGACATCGGCGTAGTCCTTGCCATCGATTCTAAAAACGACGAGGCAAATGCAATCGCCGGCCTCAATCATCCAGACGGCATCCTTCGCCCAGATGATTTCGTTGCTATCAAGGCCAACTGGGATCCAAAGGATTTGAATCTTTCTCAGATGGCTGATGAGCTCACACTTGGAGTGGATAGCTTCGTATTTGCGGATGACAATCCTGCAGAGCGAGAGATTGTCCACAGCCAGCTTGGTGTAGAGACGCCTGCTATGGATGGGGCAGAAAACTACATCAAGGTTCTTGACCACGGTGGATATTTCGAGGTTACAAACTTCTCCGGCGAGGATATGAAAAAAACTCAGATGTATCATGCCAAGGCTGAGGCAAAGAAAGCTCAGGCAGCTTTTGCAGACTACGGCCAGTATCTGGACAGCCTGGATATGACAGCCTACATCACAGGCTTCGAGCCAATTATGATTCAGCGCGTGGCCCAGCTTACAAATAAATCAAATCAGTTCAACCTCACCACACTTCGCTGCAGCGAAGACGACATCCGTCAGATGCAGGATGGTGGAAAACACATCTGCATGGCCGGCAAGCTTGTTGATAAGTTCGCCGACAACGGCATCGTCACAGTTGTTGCAGGAGAGATTGATGGCAGCACAGTGGATATCAAATTGTGGCTCATGAGCTGTCGAGTTCTGAAACGCGGCATGGAAGATTCGATGATGAATGAATTTGTCAGCCGCTGCAAGGAAAGAGGTGTTGATAAAATCGTGGCTCATTACTATCCAACTGCCAAAAACGCTATGGTGAAGGATTTCTATGGAGACTACGGCTTCACTCTTGAAAGCGAGGACGCTGAAGGCAACAGAACTTACACAATCAACGTGGCAGATTATGAACAAAAGCCAGTACATATTGAAATTTGAAAACTAAAGTGGTAACTTAATTTTCTGTGTGAAAACTGTAGAATAATCATCTAGTTTTTTATACCGGGGAGTTCGTGAGGCATCAAGATTTACTGACTGGAGGAAAGAACTTGAAAACGAATGGTATAGGAAAAGACAGAAAAATTAAAAGACTTAGCAATAAGCTGATTTCGATATTTCTACCTGTTGTTGCAGTTGGAATAGCGTTATTAGTATTGCTTGTAGGTATATTTGACACGAAACTCATTCATGAGCTTCTTTACACATCATTTGAGAAATCTGTTAAATCAGATGCTGTGGAAATTAATAGTGAGTTAAAATCTACCTTTTATTATTTGAATGCTATTGCTGATTCAATCGAGGTTCAGCAATTCGAGGACGATACTGAGATTCGCGCCTTTTTACAGCAGACAAAGGGTCGCTATGACATGATTCCAACTGGTGCATATCTATCTTTATCAGATGGGGCCTTCATTGAATTGACAGGTTGGGATCCAGGAATGGATATCCGCAAAAAGCCATGGTATCAAGAAGGTATCGCATATACGGATTCATATTATTATTTCTATGATGTTCCTTACTTTGATTTGAACACAGGAAATCTATGTGCAACAGTTCTCCGTCACGTTCATTTAAAGGATGGAAGAGAAGGCGTAATTGCAGCAGATCTTATGATGTCTGCATGCCAGGACTACTTAAACAGCGTCACATTATACGGTACAGGTCGTGCAATGATGGCTACTTCACAGGGCTTGATTCTAAGTGCTGAGGATACAGCGATGTGCGGTCAGAATTTAGCAGATGTTGATAATAAATTACTCAACAACATGACAGCTGTTCTTGGAAACGAGGATGGTCAGGTTGCCAAGGTGAATGGTGCAGACGGACAATACTTCGTTTCAACTTACACAGTAGAAGGTACTGATTGGAAAGTTATAAATTATGCTAAGGCAACAGATGTTTTAGCAGATGTGTTATACATGCTTCTTATTGTCATCGGGGCAGTAGTTGCAATGATGATTATCCTGGCAGTTTTATTCAATTTTACATTGAATAAAATGATTCGTAAGCCGGTAGCTGCTTTGACAGAAAATATCGAGCATATCAGCCAGGGTGATTTTACAGTTACAATCGATGACAGAGGTAACGACGAAATTGCCTACATGAACAAATCCATGAACAAATTCATCGAAAGCATGCGCGGAATTATCAGCAACATTCAGGGCATTTCAACTCAGCTTGAAACTGATTCAAAGAACTCTCAGTCCACAGCTGGAGTTTTAAATACAGAAGCAAATGAGCAGTCTAGATCCATGGAAACAATTCTTGCAAACATGGAAAGCATGGCAGAGTCAGTTACAGAGGTAGCCGAAAATGCCACATCTCTTTCAATGACTGTTTCAGAGCTTACAGAGTCTGAAAATCAGATTGAGACAAGCATGGTTGAGCTTGTTGATAAGGCCAATGTAGGCGCAGAGGACATGACAAATGTTCGCAAGGGAATGGAAGATGTAGTTGCTTCTATGAACGATATGAATGAGGCAGTTCAGTCTGTAGACGCGGCCGCAGCAGAAATCAACCAGATTATCGATATGATTAGCGGCATCGCATCACAGACAAATCTTCTTTCATTAAATGCATCAATCGAGGCAGCCCGTGCAGGAGAATATGGCCGAGGATTTGCGGTAGTAGCTTCTGAGATTGGACAGCTTGCAAATGATAGTGCTGAGGCAACTAGAAAAATCGGCGAAATCATCGATGAGATGACAAAGAAGGTTGGCGACCTTGCAGAGCGTTCAGAGTCCAACACAAAGATGATTCACGATAGTTCAGAGGCAATTGATAATGCAGCAACAACATTCCAGACCATTACAGCTGCACTTTCAGATGCAAGCGACACATTATCAAAGATGGCTGAGCGAATGGGAACTGTAAATGATGTGGCAGCAAATATGGCAGCCGTATCGGAAGAGCAGTCAGCTACAAGCCAGGAAATCACAGCAACAGTTAACCAGTTAACTGAAAGCTCAAGAAACGTTGCTGAATCAAGTAACACTGTTTCAAACGCAGCTTCATCAGTTGCAGTTGCAGCAGATTCAATCAACGAAAGCGTACAGTTCTTTACAATATAATTTACATGAGTTCGAGGGCAGATTAAGTTTGTCTTCGAACTCTTTTTAGTTTAATGCACTTATTTTATTGTTGTGCTATAATTAATGAGTTTAATTATGTAAAAATGGAGAACAATTTTGAAAATATTAATTACAGGAGCTGCAGGCTTTGTTGGAAAGAATCTTGTAGAGACTCTCAAGTGTGCAGCAGATGGAAGAGACAGGTTCCATTTTGTTGATGAGGACCTGACAATTTATGAATACGACAGAAATTCTTCATTGGAGGAGTTGGATCGATTCTGCAGCGATTGCGATTTCGTTTTCAATCTTGCAGGTGTCAATCGTCCTCAGAACACAGAGGAATTCATGGAAGGCAACTTCGGCTTTGCCAGCACTCTTTTGGATACATTGAAAAAGCACGGCAACACTTGTCCTGTTATGCTTTCTTCATCTATCCAGGCCACACTTCTTGGCAGATATGCCGGCAGTGATTATGGCAAAAGCAAGCTTGCTGGTGAGGAGCTTTTCTTCAAATATCAGCATGAGACAGGGGCAAAGGTTTTGGTTTATCGCTTCCCAAATCTTTTTGGAAAATGGTGCCGCCCAAACTACAACTCAGCAGTTGCCACATTCTGCCACAACAAGGCAAACGGCTTGGACATCACAGTAAACGACCCAGCCACAGAGCTTACACTTGTTTACATTGATGATTTGGTTAACGAAATGGTTGCAGCACTTCGCGGCCAGGAGCATCGTTGCAATTACGATGATCAGGGCCAGGTGGTAGAGGCAGCAGACGGTCGCTATTGCCACGTGCCAGTCACACACACAGTGACACTTGGCGAAATCGTGGAGCTTCTTGACAGCTTCGTGGAAGAGCCTCATTCACTCATCATGCCAGCCATTCCAAATGGCAGCTTTGCAAAGAAGCTTTACAGCACATACCTTTCATACCTTCCAAAGGAAAAGGCGTGCTTCGATTTAAAGATGAACGTGGACAACCGCGGCTCATTCACAGAGCTTTTAAAGACTACTGATAAAGGTCAGTTCTCTGTAAATATCAGCAAGCCTGGCATCAAAAAGGGCCAGCATTGGCATCACACAAAATGGGAGTTCTTCATCGTTGTCAGCGGCCATGGTCTCATCCAGCAGCGCCGTGTGGGAGTTGATGAAAATGGCAACCCATTCCCAGTGATTGAATACGAAGTTTCAGGGGAAAAGATTCAGGCAGTTCACATGCTTCCTGGCTACACCCACAATATCATCAATCTTTCCGATTCTCAGGATTTGGTAACCCTTATGTGGGCCAACGAACTTCTTGAGGCGGATAGACCAGATACATACCGTGAAGACGTATAGTTGATTATTTAGAAGAGCCAGTAGACAACAAGCTCTTAGGTTTCTCAAGCGAAACATGTAGTTGAGCGGAGAAACACTAAGGCTTGTAGTTGTAACTGGCGGAGTAGAGGTAATAGAATGTTTAAGAACAATGGAAAATTAAAGTTATTAATTATAGTAGGTACAAGACCGGAGATTATTCGTCTTGCTGCTGTTATTAAAAAGTGCCGCAAGTACTTCGATTGTGTACTTGCTCACACAGGTCAGAACTATGACTACAATCTAAACGGAGTATTCTTCAAGGATTTGCAGCTTGATGATCCTGATGTTTATATGGAAGCTGTTGGTGACAATCTTGGTCAGACAGTCGGCAACATCATCGCAAAATCATACGAGCTCATGGTTGAAATCCAGCCAGATGCACTTTTGATTCTTGGCGACACAAACTCATGCCTTTCAGCTATTGCTGCAAAGCGTCTTCATATCCCAATCTTCCACATGGAAGCTGGAAACAGATGTAAGGATGAGTGCCTCCCAGAGGAGACAAACCGTCGTATCGTAGATATTATTTCAGATGTAAATATGGCTTACTCAGAGCACGCTCGTCGCTACTTGGCAGAGTGTGGACTTCCAAAGGAGCGTACATACGTAACAGGCTCTCCTATGGCAGAGGTTCTTCATGCAAACCTTGAGCAGATCGAGGCTAGCAACGTTCTTGAGACACTTGGCCTTGAGCCAAAGAAGTACATCCTTCTTTCAGCTCACCGCGAGGAAAACATCGATACAGAAAAGAACTTCACAAGCCTTTTCACAGCTATCAATGCATTGGCAGAAAAGTACGACATGCCAATCCTTTACAGCTGCCACCCACGTTCACGTAAGCGTCTCGAAGCTACAGGATTCAAGCTTGACCCACGTGTTCGCATGCACGAGCCACTTGGCTTCCACGATTACAACCATTTGCAGATGAATGCATTCGCAGTAGTTTCAGACTCAGGTACACTTCCTGAGGAGTCAAGCTTCTTCACAAGCATTGGCAAGCCATTCCCAGCAGTGTGCATCCGTACATCTACCGAGCGCCCAGAGGCTCTCGATAAGGCTTGCTTTATCTTGGCTGGAATCGACGAGCATTCTTTATTACAGGCGGTAACAACTGCAATTGACATGAATGAGAATCAGGACTATGGTATTCCTGTTCCTGATTATATAGAGGAAAATGTTTCCACAAAGGTAGTAAAAATCATTCAGTCTTACACCGGCGTGGTTAATAAGATGGTATGGCGCAAAGAAATGTAAATAATTTAGATGAGCCAGTATCATAAACTTGGATGGCGCGAGCAAGAAGGCCCCATGCAAGCTAGGAGGGCGCCCCGAAGGGGAAGGTTGCCTAGCGAAGTATGGGAGATGGCTTGCGGGAGCTTTGAAAGAGTAAATTTACTGGCGGACTAGGAGTATAGAAATGAATTGTGAATTATTTAAAGATAAGACTTTGATGATTACTGGAGGTACAGGTTCATTCGGAAGTACAGTTCTTAAGCACTTCCTTGATTCTGACCTCAAGGAGATTCGTATCTTCTCACGTGACGAGAAGAAGCAGGATGATATGAGACATCAGCTTCAGGCTGAGCACCCAGACCTTGCTGGCAAGGTTAAGTTCTACATTGGCGATGTTCGTAACATGCGCTCAGTTCAGGATGCTATGCCAGGTGTTGATTTCATCTTCCATGCAGCAGCATTAAAGCAGGTTCCTTCTTGCGAGTTTTTCCCAATGGAAGCAGTTCGTACAAACGTTGAGGGAACTGACAATGTTCTTCATGCAGCAGTTGAGGCAGGCGTTCAGCGAGTTGTTTGCCTTTCAACAGACAAGGCTGCTTACCCAATCAACGCAATGGGTATTTCAAAGGCTATGATGGAAAAGGTTATCGGCGCAAACGCTCGTGTTGCAGCTGGCAAGACTACAATCTGCACCACACGTTATGGCAATGTAATGTGCTCACGTGGTTCGGTTATTCCTCTTTTCATCGACCAGATCAAAGCAGGCAACCCAATCACAATCACAGATCCAGAGATGACTCGTTTCCTCATGAATCTTGATGAGGCAGTTGCACTTGTTATGTTTGCATTCGAGCACGGTGAGCCAGGTGACCTTTTCGTTCAAAAGTCAGACGCTTCTACAATCGGCGACCTTGCAAAGGCTGTTCAGCAGCTCTTCGGCGACACAGGCACAAAGATTATCGGAACACGCCACGGCGAGAAGCTTTTCGAGACACTTATGACAAACGAAGAGTGTGTTCGTTCCGTAGATATGGGCAACTACTATCGTGTACTTCCAGACGGCCGTGACCTCAACTACGACAAGTTCTTCGTAGATGGCCAGGTTCACACAATGGCTTCTGATGCATACACATCACACAACACAAAGCGCCTCGACGTACAGGGCACAGTAGATAAAATCATGACTACAGATTACGTACGTGAGATGCTTGCAAACTGGAATAAGTAAAAGGAAGCGAGGCTCATGCCTCGCTTTTATTTGAACATCAAACTTCTTTAAGTAATGTGATATAAACAAGTTTATTGAACTTCTTTAAGTAATGTGATATAAATAAGTTGGAGGTACACAATGGAGTATAATTTTTCACAAGATTTAAAGTCTATAAGAGAAATTCTCGGTATCAGCCAAGAAGAACTTGCTAAGGAGTTAGGTGTACAGCAGATAACATTATCCCGTAATGAAAGTGGTGTTACAAATCCTAGTGAGCAGTTATTGGAGATGGTATATGAATATGCTTTTAAAAATAATATAAAGATTAATAGACTGAAAGAAATGCTATGTAGAGATAATTTGCCTATCAATCATAAGCAGCTATTTCATGGAGCGAAAAGTGAGATTAAAGGTGAAATAGACGTTTGCTATGGAAGAGATAATAACGATTTTGGAAAAGGGTTTTATACTGGAGAAAATTATGAGCAGGCTGTATCTTTTGTGTCGGGCTTTGATAAATCTTCTGCATATATTATAGATTTTAATCCTGAAGGACTAATGTCTAAGGAATACAAGGTGAATCAGGAATGGATGATGACTATTGCCTATTATCGGGGAGCTTTAGATGAATATAAGAATCATCCTAGAATTAAAAAGATAATTGAAGAATCCAGAGAATGTGATTACATTATTGCCCCAATAGCCGACAATAGGATGTTCCAAATAATAAACTCCTTTATAAATGGGGAAATCACTGATGAACAGTGCAAACATTGCCTGGCAGCTACAAATCTTGGAAATCAATATGTGTTTATTAGTGAGAAAGCTGTTAGTCATATAAAGTTATTGGAACGTTGTTATGTTTCACAAAGCGAGAGGGATTACTATAAAAAGATAAGAACAGAAGAGGCCAAACTTGGAGATGATAAGGTAAAGTTGGCCAGAAGAACTTACAGAGGTCAGGGAAAATATATAGATGAAATTCTCGAGTAGGAGATGAAATATGAAGGCAAGAAAAATTGATAAAGATGGCTTATTGCTATGTGATATACAGGCAAAAACATTTGAATTGTCGATAGAAAAAATGAATTCAAGCTCAGAAATTTTCATCAGAAGATATATGCATAGTGATATTGCGAAAAAGCTGGATAATGGTTCATTGTTGGAAACCAATTTACAAGCGGGTGATATCTTAGAGTCAGTAAATGAGCAGTATGGAACATCCAATTATGGATCAGTGAAATACTCAAATAACGAAATGTTTTGGATTGGGTATTTCTACAGATATTTTTGCTATTCTTATGAAATCTCTTCATCAAGAGCCTATAAAATTGTAAAGCCTAAGGAACTGAGAGGACTGTTTTTACCATATCATACACTCGATGTATCTCAGGCCATCGAAAGAGTTTTGGAGGCAAAAGGCTTATTGACAGATGAAGAAACCGAGCTTCAAAGGCAGTATGAAATATTTAAGAAATATCGTTTGAAATAATCAAAACTAGATTTTCCGCATAGCTAGCGTTATACTGTAATGGTTTATAAGAATTAAGAAAGTAGGACAAATTCATGAAAAAAGATACTATAAAGTGGTTCGCCATTTTACATGTAATTATTTTGATATTTTCAGTAAATAGCATTTGCTCCAAGATGGCTTCAGGCTATGAGTTTTTAAGCTTCAAGTGGATTATCTTCTATGGGCTTGTTGTTTGTATCCTTGGATTTTATGCTATAGCTTGGCAGCAGGTTCTTAAGCATCTGCCACTTATCACAACATATGCTAATAAAGCGGCCACTACAATCTGGGGCCTCATCTGGGGCGCATTGATTTTTGGTGAGCAGATTACTGTTCAGAAAATAATCGGTGCAATCGTTGTTATCATCGGCGTATATCTTGTAGTTAGCGGTGATGAGGAAGTCAACGGAAAAGCTAGTAAAGAGGAGGTAAGCAGCAATGAATAAATTTATGTTAATCATGCTTACTGGTACCTTCATCGCCTCTTGCTCACAAATCGTTTTAAAGAAGGCAGCTGAAAAAGAATACCCAAGCAAAATCGCAGAGTACCTTAACCCAATGGTTATGGGAGCATACATTGTTTTCTTTGGAGCATCACTTTGCTCAGTAATCGGCTACAAGGGCGTGGATTTATCTTTAGGACCAATCCTTGAAGCAACTGGTTACATTTGGGTAGCAGTGTTAGGAAAGATTTTTCTTAAGGAAAAAATCGGAGCTAAGAAAGCAACAGGATTGTTTGTTATCATCCTCGGTATCGTTATTGCAAGCTTTGGCTCAGATATCCTTACAGCAATCACATCACTTTTCTAGTAGGAATTAAATATGAGTAAACAGACAAAAAGTATCGTAAGCACAACTATCGTAATTACGATACTTACTTTGTGCTTTAAGCTACTTGGCTTCGTTAAGCAGATGGTCATAGCTTATTTCTTCGGCACAACATTTGAAACAGATATATATTTTGTAGCCTTCAATTTCGTAGGCACGCTTTCATCTGCTTTTATCAGGGCCATCACCATTTCTCTGGTAAGCATCTACACCCACTGCCTGGTGCAGCGCGGTAGGGAAGCGGCATCAAAGCTGATGAGCGCATGCTTGGAAATCTTGCTTCCGGTAGTGCTTTTCGTGTTGCTGATTGTTTACATGATCACACCTTACATTGCATCGGCACTTGGCCAGGGCTACACACCAACAGAGCTGGAATACTTACAGCAATATCTTAAGATTTGTTATCCGTTCTTCCTGTTCGCGGTAGTCACATTGGTTTGGACATCAATGATGGATGCAAACAAGGATTTTGTAGTCAGTCGTACAGAATCAGCAATCACCAGTATCACAACCATCCTGTGTATCCTGATTCTCTACAATGTGCAGGCAGTTACATCACTGATTATTGCTCAGTATTTAAGCTACATCATCTTCGGCTCATTGCTTTTGATTCGTGGACGCAGATATTTCAAGTTCACCTTCGTAGCATTCAAGGATGTGCCCGAGATTAAAACCGTACTTTTGACGGCGGTGCCACTATTCATCGGCAACTCCGTTTCACAGATAAACAAGCTTGTTGATAGTGCCCTTTCCACAGGCCTTGGCCACGGAAATGTATCAGCGTTATCATACTCAGTATCCCTGGAAGATTTCGTAACAATCATTCTGGTAAACAACCTGGTGGATGTTTTATATGTAAACTTCTCCACATACACAGCTGAGGGTGATTATGATAGCCTTATCGACACCATGAAAAAGGCCATCAACGTCATGATTTGCATTATGATTCCAATCACACTTGTTACCTGCATGTGTGCAAGGGAAATCGTTACCATCGCCTTTGGACGTGGTAACTTCGGCGAGAAATCCATCGCCCTTACAAGCGCAGCCCTCATCGGTTACGCTGTCGGTTTTACTAGTATGGGCGTACGTGATATTATTTTAAGAGGACTTTATTCTTTTAAGGACACCAAGCGAGCGATGATTTCAGGAATCTTCGCAGTAGGCGCCAACATCATATTTAGTATTGCACTGTCACATGTCATTGGAGTTATGGGTATTTCCATTGCCAGCTCCATCAGCTTGACAGTCAACTTTTTGATTAACTCACAGATGCTAAAGCGCCACATCAAAAACTACAGGTTCCTTGAACACATACCTGTTCTGCTTAAGCAGATTCCAGGAGCTATATATGTAGTTCTTGTTGTGCTTTTGATGAAGCATTTATTTGATAGCAACATCCTTATCTTCGGCCTCTCAGCCGTAATTGGCATCGGTGGCTACATCGTCATCCTCATGATGATGCGCATAGAAGAGGTTGAGTACGTTAAGGATAAAGTGGTAAGCCGACTAGGTAGGAATAGTTAAGTATTAAAGATAGCTTGTAGCTAAGATATATAATAGTTGTGAGCGAGCTAATTAAATTAGGCAAGCGCGAGGAGGAAGGCTCCATGCAAGCTAGGAAGGAACCCCGCAGGGGGAGGTTGCCTAGCGAAGTATGGAAGGTGGCCTCCGGGAGCTTGAGAAACTAAAAGAGCTCGCGTATAAGGAGGAAATTATGATACCAGTTATGAATGTGCAGAGACAGTATGCGTCTCTTCAGGATGAGCTTGATGCAGCAGCACTTGAGGTGCTTCACTCAGGCGGATATATTTTAGGACCAAAGGTTCAGAATTTTGAAAATGAATTTGCATCATACTGTGGTGCAAAGTATGCAGTAGGTGTTGGCAATGGTACAGATGCCCTTGTTATTGCACTTCTTGCAGCAGGCATTGGTGAAGGTGATGAAGTTATCACAACAGCTATGACATTTGTTTCTACAGCAGAGGCAATTGCTCAGGTTGGTGCAACTCCAGTATTTGTAGACATCACACCAGAGACTTACACAATGGATCCAAGCAAGCTTGAGGCTGCTTTCACATCGAAGACAAAGGCAGTTATCCCAGTTCACATCTACGGCCAGGCTGCAGATATGGATGAGATTTGCAGAATCGCACATAGCCATAACGCACTTGTAATCGAAGACTGTGCACAGGCTGCAGGCGCTAAGTATAAGGGACGTCGCACATGCTCACTTGGTGATATGGCATGCGTCAGCTTCTTCCCTACAAAGAACCTTGGTGCAGCAGGCGATGCTGGTATCATCGTTACAAACAGCGAAGATTTATACAAGGCTGCTATGGCTTTCCGTGTTCACGGTTCAGGCCTCAATGGCGCATACACATACGCTAGATTAAACGGTCAGGAGTTCGACGAGTCAAAGATTGATTTCCACGGAAATCTTCCAAAGTACTACAACTACTTAGTAGGCTTCAACTCTCGTCTTGATGCGCTTCAGGCAGCAATGCTTTCAGTTAAGCTTCCACATCTTGATGATTGGAATGCGCGCCGTCGTGAAATTGCAGCAATCTACAACGAAAAGATTACAAACACAGCTTTTGCAAAGCCGGTAGTTGCTGACTTCAACGAGCACATTTTCTACGTTTACCCACTTCGCGTAAACGACAGAGCAAAGTTTAGAGCATACATGGAAGAAAAGGGCATCGCTACAGGCGTATACTTCCCAGTTCCAATGCATGAGCAGGCATGCTTCGGCAAGCTCGGCTACAAACACGGTGACTTCCCAGTTGCCGAGGACCTCGCAGAGCACGGCGTAACAATTCCAATGTTCCCAGAGCTCACCGACGACGAAATCCACCAGGTCATCGACGCAATGAACGCTTATACAGAGTAATGATTATGGCACCTCAGCTAAGGCTGAGGTGTTTTTTTATTGTTTCAACCTGCTAGACACATCATATCTGCCAAGTTATTTCAGTCAAGGGCAAGCCTTCGGAGCTTCGCTCCCTTGACTTCATAACTTTTGGCAGATAAATGTTAGTCAAGCAGGCATGAAACTGGGACTGTGGCGAAGCCACAGGTCACACTAAGAGGAGGGGCTGGCGGCGGCTATTTATCACAAGCCAACGCATTTATAAGGATTGTGGGAAGTTTTGTGATAAAAGAAGAGGAAAATGGAAGATAGTTTATCACAAGCTAACGTATTTATAAGGATTGCGGGAAGTCTTGTGATAAAAAAAGAGGAAAATGGAAGATAATTTATCACAAGCTAATGAATTAATAAGGATTGTGGGAAGTCTTGTGATAAAAAAAGAAGAAAATGGAAGATAATTTATCACAAGCTAATGAATTTATAAGGATTGTGGGAAGCCTTGTGATAAAAATATAGACAACTTACCACTGCCTGAGTGCTCACTCTAAATACAGTGGTAAAGAGGCGGTCAGAGAATATGGCGAGCCTAAAGCTAGCTAAACTATAGAAACATTTTACATAGATTTGATTATAATTGCGTAGGCAATATGTTAAAATGTGTATACAAATCCAAGGGGACTGGCGGAAGCCAGCTGAACACGAAAGGAGAATACACATGTACGAACAAATCAAATTGCCGTATGCGACTGATGCTTTGGAGCCATATATTGATAAGCTTACAATCGAGACTCACCATGGCAAGCATCATGCAACCTATACAAACAATTTCAATGATCTTGCAGCTAAAGCTGGTGTAGCGGACAAGTCGGCAGCAGAAGTTCTTGCAAACTTAGATAAGATTTCAGATGAGACATTGCGTAAAGGAATCAGAAATCAGGGTGGCGGATATTATAATCATAATCTTTATTTTGAAATGTTTTCTCCTGATGCTGCAAAGGCACCAACAGGCAAGCTTGCTGATGCAGTAAACAAAGCTTTTGGCAGTGTGGAAGCTTGCAAGGAAGAGCTTTCAAAGCTTGCAGCAGCTCAGTTCGGTTCAGGTTGGGCTTTTCTTTCAGTTGATTCTGCAGGTGAGCTTCATGCATCAAACTCTTTGAATCAGGACAATCCATTATCAGAGGGCAAAGGTTGGACGCCAATTATTGCTCTTGATGTTTGGGAGCATGCTTACTATCTTAAGTACAAGAATCTGCGCCCAGATTATATCAAAGCATTCTGGGAGGTCCTTGATTGGTCCAAGGTTTCAGCCCGTTATGATGAAATAATTAGATAGAATTAATATTTAAAATGCCGCTTTAATATGGTAAAGTTTAGGAGTATGTGGTGAAAGAATGTTACTATTCACCTCATACTCCATTTTTGTATTTTAGTATTTCAGGAGGGCAAGACATGAATAAGCAGGGAATTGGAACTAGATGTGTGCAGGCAGGTTATACACCAGGAAATGGTGAGCCAAGACAGATTCCAATTGTACAATCTACAACTTTCAAGTATGACACTAGTGAGGATATGGGAAAGCTTTTTGACCTTGAGGCATCAGGCTATTTCTATACAAGACTTCAGAATCCTACAAACGACTACGTAGCTGCAAAGATCGCAGCGCTTGAAGGTGGTACAGCTGCCATGCTTACATCCAGCGGACAGGCAGCCAATTTCTACGCATTATTCAATGTTTGCGAGTGCGGCAGTCACATCGTTGCATCTTCATCAATCTATGGTGGTACATTCAACCTTATCGCTGTTACAATGAAGAAGATGGGTGTTGATGTTACATTCGTTTCACCAAATGCATCAGAGGAAGAGTTGAACGCAGCATTCCAGGACAACACACGCGCTATGTTTGGCGAGACAATCGCAAACCCAGCCCTTACAGTTTTAGATATAGAAAAATTTGCAAAGGTGGCACACGCTCACGGCGTTCCACTTATTGTTGATAACACATTCCCAACACCAGTAAACTGCCGTCCAATCGAGTGGGGCGCAGATATCGTTACACACTCTACAACAAAGTATATGGATGGACACGGCGCAGGCGTTGGTGGATGTATCGTAGATTCAGGAAAGTTTGACTGGATGGCATACGCAGACAAGTTCCCAGGACTTTGCACTCCAGATGACAGCTACCACGGAATCACATACGCAGAGAAGTTTGGCAAGGAGGGCGCTTTCATTACAAAGGCTACTGCACAGATTATGCGTGACCTTGGAAGCATCCAGTCTCCACAGAACGCATTCATCCTCAACCTTGGATTGGAGTCACTTCACGTTCGTATGCCTCGCCATGCTGAAAACGGACTTGCTGTTGCAAAATTCCTTCAGTCTTGCCCAGAGGTAAAGAAGGTTACTTATCCAAATCTTGAGGGAGATGAGTACTACGAGATGGCTCAGAAGTATCTTCCAAACGGAGGATGTGGCGTAGTTTCATTCGAGCTCAACGGAGGCAGAGCTGCAGCAGAATCATTCATGAAGAAGCTCAAGCTCATCGCTATCGAGACACATGTTGCTGATGCAAGAAGCTGCTGCTTAAACCCAGCCACATCTACACATCGTCAGATGACAGATGAGCAGCTTGAGGCAGCTGGCATCCCAGCAGGCCTTATCCGCGTATCTTGCGGCCTCGAGGACAGTGAAGACCTCATCGCAGATATCGCCCAGGCTCTCCACTAACCGTGGTTTAATAAAAAATAAAATATTTAAGTGAGTAGGTAGGAAACAAGCTCTTGGTGTTGCTGAAGAGACCAATCTCGGAACGAAGCAATACCAAGGCTTGTATCCGTAACCTGCGGACTAGGAAGTAGATGTTATTTAATTCTTATATTTTTATTTTTGTTTTTTTACCAATTTGCATACTAGGATATTTTTTACTTAATAAGACTAAGCGATACAAGCTTGGTCTTGTTTTTCTGCTTGGAATGTCATTGTGGTTTTATGGATATTTCAATCCAGGGTACCTGCTGATTATCATTTCCAGCGTAATCGTAAATTATCTGTTTTACCTGTGGATGAAGAGACTGCAAAACGGTGCCATACTTGAAGCAACTACAATGAATTCAGAGTTGGATTCAGTCACCATAGATAACGTTGGCTATTTGAAATCCTGCAAGCCGGTGATGATACTTGGCGTAGCAGTGAATCTTGGGATAATCTTTTATTTCAAGTACATGGATTTCTTCATTGATAACGTAAATACGATATTTAAAACCGACTGGCCATTTATGAAAATTGCTCTTCCTCTTGGAATCAGCTTTTTCACATTCCAGCAGATTTCATTTATCGTGGATACTTACAGAGGACAGGTGCCTAAGTACGATTTCCTTACATATGCTTGCTACGTCACCTTCTTCCCACAGCTGGTTGCCGGTCCAATCGTTACCCACGATGAAATGATTCCTCAGCTATTAAATACAAGCAAAAAGACTGTGGATTGGGACAATATGGCAAAGGGCTTCTACATGTTTGCTATGGGCCTTGGTAAAAAGATATTAATAGCAGATGTGTTTGGTGTGGCTGTAAACTGGGGCTACACTCAGGTGGCAGATTTGAAAGCTACCAACGCAATCCTTGTAATGATTGCATATTACTTCCAGCTGTACTTTGATTTTAGCGGATATTGCGACATGGCCACAGGCCTTGCAAAGATGCTCAACATAGATTTGCCAGTTAACTTTGATAGCCCATACAAGACGCTGAACATCGCAAGCTTTTGGAATCATTGGCATGCCACTCTTGGTCGATTCTTCACCAGATATGTGTACATCCCTCTCGGTGGAAATCGCCGTGGAAATGTAAGGACATGCTTCAATCTTTTCATCGTATTTTTGCTCAGCGGATTCTGGCATGGTGCTCAGTGGACTTTTGTAGTTTGGTCAGTGCTAAACGGTATCTTTGTTATCATCACTCGCATGAACAAAAAGACCTTCGATGAAATGCATCCTGCCCTTGGATGGATGCTGACACAGGTATTCTTTGCTATGTCACTTATCTTTTTCAGAGCTGATACAATCGGCGATGCAATTGAGTTTATAAAGCAGATTTTATACGTAGATTTCACCAACATCGATGTAAACATCCTTAGCGCATTCCAGACACCAGTGTTGAAATACTTCCTGGATGGAACTGCACTTACAAATTCACTTCCATTTATTTATGTTGGAATCTATTATTTCCTTGCACTGTTCATTGTGCTTGGAGCAAAGAATTCAAACCAAAAGATGCAGGCGTTCCAGCTAAAGATAAGCACTATGCTTTGGACAGCATTTTTGATTGTCCTCAGCATCTTCTCGCTTAGCGGAATCAGCACATTTTTATATTTTAATTTTTAGGATTATATATGTTTAAAAGTAGTAAAAGATGGATGGCCGCTATGCTTGCGGTGTTGATGATATTGTTGGTGGGATTTGCCAGTGTGATTATTGTGGTAGATCCATACTTCCATTATCACGGACCGCTTTCTGGCCTTTATTACGAATTGAATAACGAGCGAAGCCAAAACGATGGAATCATCAAGCACTTTGATTATGATGCGATGGTGATTGGCACATCTATGGCGGAAAACTACAAGACTAGCGAAGTTGATGAGTTGTTTGGTGTTAATTCAATCAAGACCACATTTGCTGGCGGCACTTACAAGGAGCTTAACGACAACATTGCAAATGCCATTGAAGTGAATCCAAACCTTAAGCTTGTGATTCGTCCGTTGGATTATTCCTACATCATGGATGATGCCAACAGGATTCGTGATGATTTGGGAGATTATCCAGATTACTTATATGATGATAATATCTTCAATGACGTAAACTATTTCTTCAATAAAGAGGTACTGTTCGATATCTGCATACCAATGCTTGCAGATGCAGCAGCCGGAAAAGAAGCAGGTATCACAAGCTTCGATGACTATGCCAACTGGATGGACACAGCGGAGTTTGGAGCGGATGTAGTATTAGGAGATAGAACTGAATTTGCGGAGCCAACCTCTAGAGAGCCATTTGTTGATGAGGTAAAGCAGCAGGTTGAGGAAAACATCACACAGAATGTTGTCCAGCTTGCAAAGGACAATCCGGACATCCAGTTTTACTATTATTTCACACCATACTCCATTGCATGGTGGGGTTCGCAAAACGAGCTTGGAACAGTTCAAAGATGGATAGCAGCGGAAAAATATGCAATCGAGCTTATGCTTGAGTGCGACAATATCCATCTATTCTCATTCAATAATGAGTTTGATATCACAACAAATCTGGACAATTACAGTGATGAATGTCATCATGGTGATTGGATTAATTCACAGATTTTAGGTTGGATGTATTCTGGCACAGATGAACTGACAAAGGACAACTACGAGGAATACATTAATGTAGAGCTTGATTTCTACACAACCTACAATTACAAGGGGCTATTTGAGTAATGATTGAAATTAAAAATGTTAAAAAGAAATATGGGAAACACACAGTCTTGGCAGGTATCGACTTTACGGTAGAGCCTGGCGAGATTGTGGGAATCCTTGGGGAGAATGGTAGTGGAAAATCTACACTTCTTACAATTCTAGCGGGACTTCAAAAGCCTAATTCTGGCTTTTTCAATATCGATGGCAAGGATTTGCTGAAAAATACAAAATTAAGAAATGAGCTTGTGGCATACGTTCCACAGGAGACACCTCTGATTACAGAGCTTACCGCCTGGGACAATCTGCGCATGTGGTACAAACCTGACAAGTTGAAGAAGGAGCTTCAGGACGGCTTTCTGGCGATGCTTGGAATCGACCAGTTCATCAAGGTTCCTGTAAATCAAATGTCAGGCGGTATGAAAAAGCGTCTCACAATCGGCTGCGCTATCAATTCCAATCCAAAGCTTATGCTTTTGGATGAGCCAACTGCGGCTCTTGATTTGGTGTGCAAAGAAAGAATCTACACATACTTTGAGCAGTTCAAGCGCCAGGGCGGTTCTTTGATTATTGCAACACATGAGGTGCAGGAGATAGAGCTTTGCGACAAATGCTTCATCCTTAAGGAAGGCAAGCTTGTGCCTTACAAGTACGACGGGGACATTCCTCATTTGATAGGAAGATTATAGAGTTATGGTAAAGTTTAAAGATTATTTGCTAATTCAATATAAACGAATATTTAAACTGCTACCCGGAATACTCGCAATGATTTTAGTGGTGGCTTTTTTGCTGTCCGTAACAGGGTATGCGCTTATCTATAGCGACACTTACGCATCTGAGCAGCAGCGCTATAAGTTAGGTGTTGTTGGTGACACTGACGATGAAATGATAAGCCTTGGAATCTACATGGTAGGCACCCTTGATGAGAGCCGATACATGATTGAACTGGTAGAGTACGATGATGAAGAGGCTGCCAAGCAGGCTTTGAGAAACGCTGATATTTCTGCGTATATCGTAATTACGGAGGAGTTCAGCAATGCGCTGGATGCAATGACAAATGATGCGAAGCTAAAGTACTATGCCACATCAGGCCAGAAGGGTATCTCAAATGTAATGATGGACGAGATTTCATCCATTGCAACTCACATAATCATCTATTCCGAGACAGGCATACTTACCCTCAGGCAGTTGATGAAGGAAGAGGGCTTCGATAAAAACTATCGCTCCGAGAAAATAAACGATTTGTTTATGCGATATATTTCGGCGCTAATCGTCAGAACCAACGTGGCAGAAATCACGGAGCTTGGTCTTTCTGATGGACTATCCACACCAGCTTATTATTTCCTTGGAATACTCTTGTTCTTCATGCTTCTGCTTTCATTCTGTGCCATCTCTTTTTTCCTTGGCCAAAAGGATGGAAGAATCAGGTTCATGAAATCAAAGGGGATTGGTGCGGTGGCCCAGGTGCTGGGAGAGTACATTCCGTTTTTGACCATCAACATCATTTGCATGGCAGTTATATTTGGACTTATGGCGGTGGCTATACACTTTGGAGTGCTTGATTCTGTGGAGACAGATGTAAATCTGATGAAAGCACTGGGAGAAATTGCAGGCAAATTGCTTCCTGTATCCATCATGTTTGCGGCATTAGGATTTATGATTTTTGAAATCCTGGTAGGTGTCATCAACAAAATTCTGGTGGCATTTATGCTTTACATTGGAATGGGATATGTTTCTGGATATTTCTATCCAAAGACATTCTTCCCTGCAATCGTCCAAAGAATTGGTGAGTTCATTCCGTCTGGTGTGGCATTTTCATACATGGGCGGTGTGATTACCGATGATGAGACAGGATTATACTTTTGGATTATGTGCGCTTACACCGTGGCATTCCTTGGAATTGCAATGGTTGTAAGAAGGCAGAAGATGAAATAAGGATGAAATACTTACTACTATTAAAAAGGTTATTAAAAAAGAAAAGTTACATAGCCATGCTTTTGGTGGTGCCATTGATGGTGCTTATGCTGAATGCTATGAGCGCTGCACCATCGGGGCTTATGACGATTGGCGTCTACATCCCAGGTGATGACAGTTGCTCCAAATGGCTGAAAGAGAATCTGGAATCCAATCCAGGAAGTCTGCTCTTTAAGTTTTATGACGATGCAGATGCGGTGGTGAAGGATGTGGAGTCACAGCAGCTTACCGAAGGGTGGATTGTGCCCGAGGATTTGGATACCCTTGTGGATAACATGGCTACAAAGGGCAAGACTAAAACAAAGATAGAAATTGTCATTCGAGAAAGTGGGCTTACCCACATGCTTGGCAGGGAGGTTCTCTCAAGCAGGGTTTATCCTATGATCGCCAGACAGATGGCTATTTACTATATTTCAAAAAATGTGTACGGTGATAATCCTACCGAGGACCAGTTGAATCATATCATCGAAACATATGACAATTACGAGATTAATGGCAATCTTTTTGAGATGGGCTATGTTGATGGCACAGACAATTCATCTGAAGATACTAATTATCTGATGATGCCTCTTCGTGGAATCCTGGCACTGTGGCTTCTGCTTTGTGGAATAGCTGCATCCATGTATTATCTTGAGGATGAGGCAAACGGCTTGTTTATCTGGTGGAAGACCAGGTTCTTTGTACTCAGAGATTTGCTTTATTATCTAGTTATAATTTTTATTCCGACAATAATGGTACTTGTTGGCTTGTACTGGGGAGGTGTTTTCACATCCTTGGGAAGAGAGATTGCGACTATTGCTGCATATGATTTTGTAGTCATCGTGGTGGCCATTTTTATAAGAGAAATCATTCACAGCATTAAGGGACTTGGAATCGTTACACCGATTCTTATCATGGCATCGGCAATGCTTTCGCCTGTGTTCATCGACTTCAAAGAAGGTCGTGCATTACAGCGATTTTGCCCAACATTCCACTATTTATATAGCATCCATGATTTATATTATTTAAAAAGTTTATTAATTTATGGTATTGCTTTTTTAATTTTATGGTATATAATTAATACCATCAAACGACACTCAAAGTGAGAGGGAGGAAGATTTATGTTTTGTACTAAATGTGGATTTGAGCTTAGCACCACAGCAAAGTTCTGTCCAAAGTGTGGAACTCCAGCAAAGCAGCCTGTAGAGGAGCCAGTTGTAGAGGAGATTCCAGAAGTAGAGGAAACTCCTGTTGTTGAAGAAACAGTAGAAGAGATTGTAGAAGAGACAGTAGAGGAAGTATCGGAGACAGAAGAAGCTCCAGTTGTAGAGGAAACTCCAGTAGAGGAAAATACAGAAGAAGTTCTTACAGTAGATGAAGTGCTTTCTGAGCAGTCTGCCCAGGCTGAGGAGCAGCCAGCAGCAGAAGCTCCAGTAGAGCAGCCTACTCCAGAGCCAGCTCCACAGTGGTCACCAATTCCACCAGCTGAGGAAGCTCCAGCTCCTAAGAAGGGCAAGAAAGGAATTATCATCGCTATTGTTGTAGTGGTTGTAATTGCACTTCTTGCAGTAGGCGGATTCTTCGCATATAAATTCATCAACAATCCTGCAAAGATGCTTGCAAAAGCAATCGACAATCAGTCAGGCAGCCTTGTTGAGGAATATGAGGTTAGCTACAATTCCATCCAGGAATCATACGCTGATTTAAATGGCGATATGACTCTTTCAGTAGATTTTACACTTGGCGACAAAATCAAGAGCCTTTTAGCAGACCAGATGGGCATGACTGCAGAAGATATTTCTTGGTTCAATAGCGCAGGTGCAACAATCGCTATGGATGTTCAGGATAAGTCATTAGGACTTGATGTAGATGCAAGCATCAACGGCACACACATTACTACATTCCAGGCACTTATTGATGCAAATGCAGGCGAGGCTTACATTTCAGCTCCAGAAGTTGTTTCTGATGCATCATTCCTTGTTGGCTCAGATTTTGACAAGCAGGAAATTGTAAAGGCAATCGCTGATTACACAACACAGCTTTCAACATACGCAGAGACATATCCAACACCTGCTCAGATGAGCACAACAGCTGATAACTATGCAAGCATCATCAAGAAGGATCTTGCAGGCGCAGATATCACAAAGGGCAAAAAGGAAATCAAGGCAAGTGGCGTAAAAGCTACATACACAGAGCTCGCTATCACAATCGACGCACAGACAGATGCTCAGCTTACATACGATTTAGCTGAGGCATTTGAGGAAGATGATGATCTTAAGGAAATGCTTATGCCATTCCTTGAGGCAGAGATTCAGTCAGATGAGTATTCTGAGTACACAGATGCAGAAGAGTACTGGGATGAGATCACATCAGAGATTTCTGATGCAAAGAAGGATGCTAAGAAGACATTAGAGAAGATTGAAAAGAATCCTAAGAAGAACAAGGATGTTGGTGTCCTTTATGTTTACCTTGATAGCTCATTCAACGTCAAGGGTATCTCATATGACGACGATGCAGAAGGCGAAGTATTTACATTATACATGCCAGAGGATGGCGCTGATTCAGGTCTTAAGTTAAAGATTGTTGATTCAGAGGGTGAAACACTTACAATTGATGGTAAGGGCACATCACAGGATGAGTTCTTAAACGGTACATACACAGTTGCATTAGATGACGAAGAGTACTTTACTGTTGATGTTAAGAACTTCGATCAGAAGACATATAGAAAGACACGCGGTGTAAACGCAGAGTTCCTTGTTACACTTGGCGAAGGAATGACAGAGTCAATCTACGAGGATGACATGCAGTTCCTTGCACTTGCTCAGTACGATTTCGTAGTTCAGGCAGAAGGCACTACTGGTAAAATCGACATGAACGTTATGGCAGACAACGATTCACTTCTTCAGGTAAATCTTTCATACTCAATGGAAGATGTGCCAGATATGTCAAAGGCCGGAACAGTTTACGATCTTGAAAATATGGATTCAGAAGAGATGATTGACCTTCTCAAGATTGTTGATTTGTCATCAACAGTTAGCAACCTTGAGGCAGCAAAGGTACCTAGCGAATACGTTGAGGTTCTCAAGACAATCAGTGAGACATTAAAGTCTGGCGATGATGAAGCTATCTACATGATGATCCTTGGCTTGTACGGATATGATAGCTACTACGATGATTACTATTATGATGATTATTACTACGATGATTATTATGATGACTATTATGACTACGACGATTACTACTACGAGGATGAGGATTACGACACCTACGGTTGGTACTAATTAGAATGGTAAAAATAAAGCATAGCAGTTACGGCTGCTATGCTTTTTTATATTCTCTAGGAGTTTTATTGTATTTACGTTTGAACTGACGGTTGAAGTGGGAGAGATTTTCAAAGCCAACCTGCTGGGATATGGTAAGGATTGTCTCCTCCGATTCCAAAAGCAAACGGGATGCCATAGAAAGCCTGTAGTCGTTTAGATATGTGATGAAGCTTACGCCGAAGGCTTCCTTGAAAAATCGCATAAAATGAGATTCAGAAAATCCTGCCAAATCAGCCATTTCAGCAACGGTGATTTGATTACCATAATTCAATTCTACATATTTGATGACAGGCTTTAGCTTGTCGATTTTTTTCTTATTCTTTGTATCAATCTTATTTTCATAAAGCGTTACTAAATTAAATAGCAGTAGATAAAGATTGCCTTTGATGGCCAGTCCCCATGCCCCTTCTCTGTGGCTGGAGATGTTGTCGTTGCTATCCAGATATTTTTTTATACTTTCATATCCAGTGACGCCAGGCCTAAACACCTGAGGAATATCCACTGTGGCCTCGAAAAATGGCATGAGAAATCTGTCGTAGAACTCATCCAGATTAGAGGCAAACATCTTTGAATCAAAAATGATATTTTCGTATTCCATAGAATTATCCGAAAGCTGATAGATTCCGTGGACCTTGCCTGGCAAAATAAACGCTATATCCCCGGCAGCTACAGTGTTCTCATTTCCGTCGATGATAATGATTCCAGCGCCCTTTTTTATATAGATAAACTCTGCATCCTCATGCCAGTGCAGTGGAACCGAATCGAAATCCAGCGGAATAGTACAAGGATATGTGTTGTATGGAATGTTGTAGTCAAAGTGGCTAGTAACCTCATGTATGGACTGATAATCGTTAATATTAATCATGTGTCTATCTCCTATTTTGATAGAATAGTATCACTTTATAGTGGGTTTGTGCAAGTAATAGCCTATATATGAGCAGTATAATCCAAGTAAATGGTAACTAATTAATCACCGAGGAGGGTAATTATGACTGCAAATGAGTATATTAAGATTCGATTTGGTCGCCACATGGATCAGTGTACAAATGAAGAGATTTATGTTGGCTTACTTGAGTATGTAAAAGATAAGGCTAAGAGCAAGGAGATTGCCGGGGGCAAGAAGAAGCTCTATTACATCAGTGCTGAGTTTTTGATTGGCAAGCTTCTTTCAAACAACCTTATTAATCTTGGAATATATGACGAGGTTAAGGCTGAGCTTGAGGCTTGTGGAAAGTCTCTTGCAGAAATAGAGGAAATCGAGGTTGAGCCTTCACTTGGAAATGGTGGACTTGGTCGTCTTGCAGCTTGCTTCCTTGATTCAATTGCAACACTTGGCCTCAATGGTGATGGTGTTGGATTGGCATACCACATGGGACTTTTTAAGCAGGTCTTCAACAATAACCTTCAGAATGAAGAACCAAACCCATGGATGTCAGAGCACAGCTGGATGACAAAGACAGAGCGCACATATCAGGTTGATTTTGGTGGCTTCAATGTAACATCCCGTATGTATGATATAGACGTAACAGGTTATGATTCTGTTACAACAAAGCTTCATCTTTTCGACGTAGATACAGTAGATGAATCAATTATTAAAGATGGAATTAATTTCGATAAGAGCGAGTTTACAAAGAATCTTACATTGTTCTTATACCCAGATGATTCTGATGACAATGGTAGATTACTTCGTGTTTATCAGCAGTATTTCATGGTTTCAAATGCTGCTCAGCTCATCCTTGATGAAGCTGTAGAAAAGGGCTCAAACCTTTATGATTTAGCAGATTATGCTGTAATTCAGATTAACGATACACACCCATCAATGGTTATACCGGAACTCATTCGACTCCTTCAGATTCGTGGGCTTACAATGGACGAGGCAATTGATGTGGTTTCAAAGTGCACAGCTTACACAAACCACACCATCCTCGCAGAAGCCCTTGAAAAGTGGCCTATCCACTTTATGATGAAGGCTGTTCCACAGCTCATGCCTATCATTCGCGAGCTTCACAACCGCATTGCAAAGAAGGTTGCAGACCCAGATGTTGCCATTATCAAGGATGGTCTTGTACACATGGCACACATGGACATCCACTATGGCATTTCAATCAATGGTGTTGCTGCCCTTCATACAGAAATATTAAAGGAGACAGAGCTTCACAAGTTCTATGAACTCTATCCTGAAAAGTTCAACAACAAGACAAACGGAATTACATTCCGTCGCTGGTTACTATATTGCAACCCAGAGCTTTCTAAGCTTATCGAAGAGCTTATTGGTCCTGGTTTCAAGAAGGATGCTACAGAGCTTAAGAAGCTCGAGCAGTACATGAATGACGATGCAGTTGTTCAGCGTTTCCTTGATGTTAAAAACACACGCAAGACTGTTCTCAAGAACTACCTTGCAAAGACACAAGGCATCGAAATCGACGACAACAGCGTATACGACATTCAGATTAAGAGACTTCATGAGTACAAGCGTCAGCAGATGAACGCCCTCTACGTAATCAACAAATATTTTGAAATCAAAGAAGGCAAAAAGCCTGCTCGTCCAATTACAGTTATCTTTGGCGCAAAGGCTGCACCTGCTTACGTTATCGCAAAGGATATTATTCACCTTATCCTCTGCTTATCAGAAATCATTGCAAAGGATCCAGAGGTAAGCCCATATCTCAAGGTTGTTATGGTTGAAAACTACAACGTAACACTTGCTGAAAAGCTTATCCCAGCCTGCGACATCCACGAGCAGATTTCCCTTGCCTCAAAGGAAGCATCTGGTACTTCAAACATGAAGTTCATGCTCAACGGAGCCATAGCAATTGGTACAATGGATGGCGCCAACGTAGAAATGCACGAATTTGTAGGTGACGACAACATCTACATCTTCGGTGAAGATTCAGATACAGTAATCAAGCGTTACGCTGATGCAAGCTACTGCTCACGCGACTACTACGAAAAGGATGCAAACCTCAAAAAGTGCGTAGACTTCATCGTATCAGACGAGCTTCTTGCAGTTGGTCAGAAGGAGAACCTTGAGCGCCTCTACAATGAACTCCTCAACAAGGATTGGTTCATGACCTTCCCTGACTTCAAGGACTACTGCCAGACCAAAGAGAAAGCCTTCGCCGACTACGAAGACCGCCTCACATGGGGCCGCAAGATGGTTAAAAACATCGCAAACGCCGGCTTCTTCTCAAGCGACCGCACCATCGCCCAGTACAACGCCGATATCTGGCACCTATAAACCATGTACCACCCATGGACTGCAGCTGGCCCATCTACCTGCCCTTCTACAAGGTAAATTGGCCCAGCCAGCCCTCCCCATCGGGCCCGACCACCAGGTCCCCCTATGGGACGATTTCGCGAATATTATAGTTTTTCTTAGCACAAAAGGAGAATACACAACAGGTGTCTTGTTGCGGGATGAACCTTTTCTGAATCTGTATGGGCTAGGACGGACACTATAATATTATTAATATGGATTTCCAAAGCTATGGTACCTTGGGTTCATATTACATTCGCTAAGTAGAACTAAAAAAGAGATATTTGTATGTATGAGCACCGTGGCACATTCAACATCGTGTTTCAAGTGACCACTGCTGCCGCCGTCCTAGCGGCAGCTGCTCATCCATATCAAATATCTCTTTTTGTTCTACTAAGCTCATTCCAAAATCACCCAAAGGTATCCATAGTTTTTGAAATCCATATATACCAAGAGTTGTGTGTCCGTCCACAGACATACCGATTCAGAAAATGTACAGACCTGCAAAAGACACTTGTAAATAAGTGTGTTCTCCTTGTGCTTTAGAAAAACATAATATTCATGCGATGTCCCGTAGGGGGACCTGGTGGTCGGGCCTGTAGGGGAGGGCTGGCTGGGCCAGTGCGAATAGATGGAAAAGGGCAGGTAAGATGGGGCCTAGATATTGATTTTGAGGGAAGTGCATGGTAAAATAGCTTCTAGTTGTGGCTCAGGGGAGCCGGAGATTAGGAGGAAGTTTTTATGAGCACAGTGACTATTGTACTCATCGTTATTGCGGTTCTTATGGTTGCCGCAATCGTTGTATTATATTTTCTTGGTAAGAAGGCACAGGATAAGCGTGCAGAGCAGCAGAATCAGATGGATGCAGTTGCACAGCAGGTTTCAATGCTTATCATTGATAAGAAGCGCATGAAGCTTAAGGAAGCTGGTCTTCCAGAGGCAGTTGTTGCTGCTACACCATGGTATGCTAAGAATTCAAAGATTCCAGTTGTTAAGGCTAAGGTTGGCCCACAGATGATGACTCTTATCTGTGATGCAGAAATCTTTGATGAGGTTCCTGTAAAGAAGGAAGTTAAGGCTACAGTTTCTGGTCTTTACATCACAAAGGTAAAGGGCATCCGCGGTGGCAATGCTACTCAGGATACAAAGAAGAAAAAGGGACTTCGTGCTTGGGCACTTCGCAAGCAGAAGGAGCTTGATCAGGAAACAAGAAAGAATAAATAAGTTTTTATTAACACCTCGGCTAAAAAATGGCCGAGGTGTTTTATTTGTCCAAGAAAAGTGATAAAATGGCGTTACTAAGATAATTTTCTGACAACTTAGTTTGGGAGGAACGAGGATGAATTTAAAGATTAATAAAGCCATTTTGTCACTTTTTGTTTTAGCTTTTGCTGTTGTGCTTATGCCACATATCGATGCAAAGGCAGCTACCCAGGAAGAATACCAGATTTATTCGCAGGTTTTAAATGCTGATTACTACGCAGCTATGAACCCGGATGTGGCGGCAAAGGCAGATGGTAGTTACATATATTATCTTGAGCATTACATTAAGTACGGTGTGTACGAGGGAAGAAATGCCAGTGGTACATTTAATGCTACCGACTACATGATCAAGAATCCTGACCTTGCAGCAGTGTTTGGAAATAACATGCCAGCATACGTTATTCACTATGTATTGTCAGGAAAGGCAGAGGGCCGCGATGGCACACCTTCTGTAGGAGCCTTGGCAACAGATATGCCACAAACCTACACTTTGCTTGGAGCCTATACAACAGAGTATGATCCAAATGCAGCTAGAGGCCATAATATAGAAGTAGCTGCAGAAAAGGTAGATGGTACAGTGGTTGCTCCAGGAGCCACTTTCTCAGCATCAAATTCAATTGGAAAACGTACATCAGCAAATGGCTTTGTTGAGGCACCGGTATTTATCAATAAGCAGCATGCAACAGGAATCGGCGGAGGCGTTTGCCAGGTTTCTTCAACCATATATGCAGCCATGAAGACTGCAGGAATTAAAGCAACTGAAAGACATCCTCATTCTCTTCCAGTTTACTATCTGCCAGAGGGCTGGGATGCCACAATTTCATGGGGCTCATTAGATCTTAAGTTTGTGAATACATACGATTCAAATATAGTAGTTTTTGTTTTTGCAGATGAGGGACATCTTACAGCGGCACTTTATTTGCAAAATTAATATTTTTCGCACAATTAATTGTAGTCACGGTCTAAGAATCATGTTATAATACGCCCCAACAGGGTAAAATTCGGATTTTACCAGTAGGGGAAAGGATTCCCCTGCACAGCTTAGGGCTGCAAAATGGATTTTGACCAAGGGGAATAATAAGTGGAAGAATTGTTGAGTAAGCAAGCTCCGGAAGTACAGGAACTTATCAAAAACGTAAACAAGTATCGAAAGGTGGATAACGAAAAACACCTTAGCTTTGCTTGCGATTTGTTTGATTTAGCACAAGAATGCGGAAACGAGGATTTAAAGGATTACGCAAGCTGTGCTCTTGGCGACGCCTGTTGCCAAAATCAGGACTATTCGCAAGCTTTATATTACATGTCGGCAGGCGTTCGAGGCCTTGCCAAAACAGACGAATACGAGCTCTTATGTAGATGCTACAATGAGCTAGGTATTATTTTCAGAAGTGAAGGTCATTTCATCACTAGCGAAGATTATTTCATTAATGCCATGGAAATCGCCAGGGCTCACAGATTGTACGCCATTGAAGCTATGGCGTGTTCTAATTTTGCTTCTCTTTGTGAGGAAATGGATGCTATCGAGAGAGCACTAGAATATCATTATCGTTCCATTGAATGTTGCAGTTTCATAGATGACGAAGATTTCAAGCTTAGCCTTATGGCAGGGGATTACGCTTTTATTGTAAAGCTATATGTAATCCTTAAGGATGAGGAAAGCGCGGATCAGGCACTGGCTGAGATGGAAAAAATCATTGCAAAATACCCAGAGATAAATGATCTTTTCGATATTAGAATTGCCAGATACGTATACTACAAGTTTAAAAATGACACAGTAAAGATTCAGGAAATGAAGGCTCTTTGCCTGGAGTCATTCTATGCTTGCCAGGAATATATTGTTTATTTCGATGAGGCTAAGCAGCTTATTGAAATACTCACAGAAGAAAAAGATTATCAGGAACTTCAAAAGATGTTTGATAGGACCGAACAGGTTTTATCAAAAGACGATTTAATAAACCTGAGAGTATTCCTTGAGGAGTACAAGATTAAGATGTACGAAGCATTGGGCGATAAAGAACGCCTTATGGCTAGTTACAGCAACTACTATAGATATAACACTATCAAAACAGTTGATAATAAGCGTTCATTTTTGACCACTCTTCGTCTTCGTTCAGAGCTTGCTCAGCAGCGCACAAAGAATCTGTTCCTTTCGGCTGCCGCAGAGACAGATCCTCTCACAGGTATTGCCAACAGACTGAAGCTCAATACAGTTATTGATGAGCTTTTTGTATTAGCTAATAACGAAGGCAAAACACTTGCTGTTGAAATGATGGATATCGATTTCTTCAAGGAAGTTAACGACACATACGGTCACGCCAAGGGCGATGAGCTTCTAGTGATGCTTGCAAAAATCTTAAAGAGCGTTGAAGACGACAAGATTTTCGTTGCTAGATACGGTGGTGATGAATTCATCATTTACTACTACGACATGACTGATGAGCAGATAAAAGAAGTTGCTCGTCACATACAAAAATCAATGGAAATTGCTGGCGAGGCCCTTGGTATAGGAAAGGTCACAGTTTCCCAGGGAATCGTAAATCACATTCCTAGACCACTCAATAGAGCGTGGGATTATATGAATGCTGCAGATTTAGCATTGTATTTTGTTAAGAACCATGGCAAGGCTAATGCTCGAATTATCCACAGAGCCACAGAATTAGAGACTCTTGCATGGGACAAAGTTTTTTGACTTTTAAACAAGTAATTATTAAAATATTTATAACCAGACAGAAGGCTAAGCTTGGTCTTCTGTCAATTTATGTAAAGGGGTTTTTTGTATGGCAAAATTGTACTATTATTATGGAGCTATGGGTTCTTCAAAGACAGCTAATGCCCTTATGACTCATTTCAACTATCAGGAAGTTGGTCAGAATGCGCTTTTGGTCAAGCCAGAAATGGATACCAGATTCGGCGAGAGAATTGTTCGCTCTAGAATTGGTTTGGAGAACGAATGCGTCTTCCTTGAGGATTTAATAAAAATGCCTGAGGAGGAAATCAAAAAATATGATTGCATCATTGTTGATGAGGTACAGTTCGCAACCCCAGAACAGGTAGATTTTCTATCTGACATAGTTGATTTTATGGATGTGCCTGTTGTTGCTTATGGCCTTAGAGCAGATTTTAGAAATAAGCTCTTCCCAGGCTCAGAACGACTTATCACAATCGCTGATGTTATTCACGAGGTTAAAACAGTGTGCTGGTGTGGACGTAAAGCTACCTGCAACACTAGATATAATGAAAACGGAGTTGTACGCTCAGGCCCACAGGTTATGCTTGGAGCAAACGACTCCTATGTGGCACTCTGCCGCAAGCACTTTAAACTGGGACAGCTTGCCCCAGATGAGAAAGAGGAGAGTTAATGACTTTTAGCTTTACAATTACAGTAATATTTTGGTTATATGTTATTTTTTGGATACAGGTGCCAGGAATGCTCCTTGTGGACTTTCTTTTGCCTAGACGATTAAAGGCATACACCAGACTTTTATCTGGATTCTTTCTAGGCTTCATCTGTCTTGCTACCATTTATTTTATCGAGTCAATAATCGGCGTTAATGGCCTTATTGCCATAGCTGGTCCAGTCCTTTCTGTGATAGCTTTTATCCGTTATTTCAAAAAGGGACGCCCTTCAGTTTACAATGCCTACGAACATTTTAAATGGCTTGGAATAATTATATTTGGATTTATTTTTATAGTTTCTACTATCAATTTCCAGCTTAAATATGCAGGCGCCTTATCAGGACAGACTACTCAGGTTTACCACGATTTCCTTTTTCATACAGGAAATATTGTATCCTTGAGTCGCTCTTTCCCAAATGGAGATATTAGAATCTCTGGCCTTACATTTTATTATCATTATTTTTATGAGCTTATTTTTGCCATGTGCAAGCACATCTTTGGCATGGATGCATTCAGAGTATACATGAATGGCAATGCCTTGATTTGTGCGTGGCCACTTACTCTTGCCATGATGATTGTAGGCGAGAGACTTCGCGGTGACAGAAGCATTCGTGGCGTTAGATATTATTCTTACTATGCAGGAATGCTTGTGTCTTGCATTTGCTTGCTTCCTGTAAATGTTGTGGGAGCAAAGCTTCCAACATCTTGGTTGAATAATCATTTGTTTGGAAACGGCAATGCCATGGGGCTTGCTCTTTCTATTACAGTTCTTTTGGTAGATGTTTTAGTAGATGTTTGGTACGACAAGTTCTCTGTCAGAGTGATGATAGCTATCTATCTTTTAGCTGCTACAGCCACTGGTTTCAAGGGAACAACAGGAATCGTCCTTGTAACTATCTCATGGTCGGTATTTATTATCGAATCAATCATTGTTAAAAAGATTCACATGCCTAGATTTTTCTACGTATTTTGTGCATCACTAGGTTTTGTTCTTACTTACTTGATAGTTACAGTAGGTTTAAATCCATCTGGCTCAAACAACAGAGCAATGGAAGTTACACCAGCAGGCACACTTGATGCCAGCCGTGTAGGTCAGGTGTTTACAAAGCTTGGCCTTGATTATATGGCCTTTCCATGGGTTATTATTGCTGTTCTTCTTTGCATTGTATGTATTGTTGGTCCTTGCATTTTAGCGTTCACAGCTTTTGCATACAGCAAGTTCAGAACACTTATCAAAGAAAAAGTTATTGGAGACATATTTGACTGGTTCGCAATAGGCTCTGTAATTATTGGCGTTGCTGCCTTTTGTTCAGTTAGCGTGCCAGGATTGTCTCAGGGATATTTCGTTATCACAAATGCAGCCTTTATCTTCTACGGTGCAATGAAATATCTTATCGAAAACAAAAAGACATTGATTTCATATGTCACATATCTTTTCTTTGGCATTGGAACGGCCTTTTTAATAATCGATATTGGATATTTTTGCTACGACGATATCAAGCAAGAGGCTGTTTATGAATCAGAGGCAGGAGATCGTCAGGACTTGGTATCTGCAGGTACCATGGAAGCTTATCTATGGCTCAGAGACAACACACCAGAGGATGCGATGGTGGCTGTTGATAGATTTACAGAGGATTTAGATTACAGAAGTATCTATTTCTACTGTAGCGCTTTTTCTGAGCGTCAGGTATATATAGAAGGCTACGACTATTCTGACATCACAGAAAAGCAGGTTGAGGCCATGCTTTCCATCAATGAAAAGTTCTTTAGCGAGGATACTGCAGTTGCAGAAGCAGCTATGGAAATGAGTGGTGTTGATTATCTGGTTGTTACCGAATTAAATCATCCGGACTATTGGGAAAACAGCCCAAAGTTAAAACTAGTTTTTACAAACGATGATGTTAGCATTTATAGATATTATTCTGACGGCGGAATGTCTGCTGTTAATAATTAATTATGAGAGGTGCTTATGAAGGAATTAGAGTATCCATTTGATAGCGATTATTTACTATCAAAGAAAAAGAGAATTAAAAAAGAGCTTCTTGCTACAGACACAAAGTTTATAGACAAGAAGATTGCAGTTCTTGGCGGAGGCACTACTGCCAATATCATTCTTATGCTTGAATTGTTCTTGCTTAACAATGGCATTCGTCCAGAGTTTTACGAGAGTGAATACAATAAGTATTATGAGGATGCTGTTTTTCCTAATCCTGAATTAGAGGAGTTTGCACCTGACATCATTTATGTGTGCACTAGCAATCGCAACATCACAAGCTACCCTAATCTAGCAATGGATAGGGCAGCAGTTGATGAGCTTTTAGATGCACAATACGCAAAGTTCGAAACAATCTGGAAGACACTTGCTGAAAAGTACAATTGCCCAATCATCCAGAACAATTTCGAGATGCCTTTATTCCGACTTCTTGGCAACAGAGATGCATACGATTACCGTGGTTCAATGAATTTCATTACTCGTTTGAATCAGCGTATGTATGACTACGCCATGTCTACAGAGAATTTTTATATCTGCGATATCAATTACATCTCAGCAGATTACGGTTTAAAGGAATGGTCTGATCCATTCTACTGGTACATGTACAAATACGCTATGTGCGTTCCCGCAATCCCATCACTTTCTTTCAATGTGGCCAACATTATCAAGTCACTTCTTGGAAAGAATAAAAAGGGATTTGTTCTTGATTTGGACAATACTCTTTGGGGCGGCGTTATCGGTGACGATGGTGTTGATGGCATTGTCCTTGGCCCAGAGGAGGCAGAAGGACAGGCATACACAGAGTTCCAGCGTTACCTTAAAGCACATCAGCAGCTTGGCATAATATTAAATGTAGATTCAAAAAATGACATGGAAAACGCTATAGCTGGTATTAATCATCCGGATAGTGAGTTCCAGGAAAAGGATTTCATTTCAATCAAGGCCAACTGGGATCCAAAGGATAAAAACTTTGCAGACATTGCATCAGAGCTTACCCTTCTTCCAGAAAGCTTGGTATTTGTTGATGATAATCCAGCAGAGCGCCACATTGTAACAGAACAGCTTAAGGGTGTATGCGCACCAGAGCTTGATGATGTGGTTCACTATATCCAGACAATCGACCGCTCAGGCTTCTTTGAAGCAACAAACATTTCTGCGGACGATTTAAAGAGAAATGAAATGTATCAGGAGAACGCTGCAAGAGCTAAGCTTCAAAGCAGCTTCACTGATTATGGCCAGTATCTTGACTCATTAGAGATGCAGGCAGAAATAGATAGCTTTGCGCCAGTTTATATGGCCCGTATTGCTCAGCTTACAAACAAGTCAAATCAGTTCAACCTTACAACAAAGCGTTTCACTCAAACAGAAATCGAGGAGACTGCAGCTGATTCAAACTATGTCACTCTTTACGGAAAGCTTATTGATAAGTTTGGTGACAATGGTGTTGTTACTGTCGCAATCGGACACATTGATGGCGAAGCTTGTGACATCGACCTTTGGCTTATGAGCTGTCGCGTACTTAAGCGTGACATGGAATTCGCTATGATGGACGAAATGGTGGCACGCCTTAAGGCTCGTGGAGTTAAGGAGCTTCGCGGTCATTATCTTCCAACAGCTAAAAACAAAATGGTTAAGAACTTCTACGGAGATATGGGATTCACGCTTGTAGAAGAAAAGGAAGATGGCTCATCAGATTGGACTCTTGACTTAAGTGGTTACGAGAATCAGAATAAGCACATAAAAATGAATTAGGAATATTATGATTAAAGACATTTTAACAAACAAAAAATTAATACAGAAACTTGCTAAGAACGATTTCAAGCAGAAGTTTGCTGGCTCAACACTTGGTGTTATTTGGGCTTTTGTTCAGCCAATCATTACAATCCTTGTATACTGGATTGTTTTTGATAAGGCTCTTAATCAGGGAACACAGGGCACAAAGGCTGGCATCAGCGCTCCATTCGTACTGTGGCTTTCAGCTGGTATCGTTCCATGGTTCTATTTTAGCGAGGTACTTTCAGCTGGTACCGTTGTTCTACATGAGTACAATTATCTTGTTAAGAAGGTTGTATTCCCTATCAACGTTTTACCTGTTGTTAAAGCAGTGTCATCCCTTTTTGTGCACGGCTTCTTTGTATTATTTACTTTGCTTGTTTATCTGTTATACAGATTTCCAATTACACCATATATTTTACAGGCCCTTTATTATTCATGTGCCATGATGGTACTTACAATCGGACTAATCTATCTTACAAGCTCACTTTGTGTATTCTTCAAGGATATGGCTCAGCTTGTAAATATACTTTTACAGGTAGGCATCTGGGCAACACCAATCATGTGGAACTTTGACGCAATGGTTGACAAGATTCCAAACTGGTTAAGCATTGTTCTCCAGCTCAACCCAATGTACTACATCACAAGTGGCTATCGTGACAGCTTTATTGGTCAGATAGGATTTTGGGAGAAGCCAGGCTTAACACTTTATTTCTGGTGCTTTACAATCGTTATTTTCCTTCTTGGAACACACGTATTTAAGAAGCTCCAGCCTCAGTTTGCAGACGCTTTGTAAAGACTACAAATTGTATAAATTATAATGGCAGATTTCGGACAATATTTTTGTTCAAGGCTTGCTGTCAGACAATTGAATTAGTGGTAAAATATTAGTAACTTGATAAAGGGGGCCTGAATATGAAAATACCACGTTTTTTCAAAGCAAGAAGAGCCGTCGCTGTCAGCATGGTGACCTTGCTATTGTCTCTGGTTTTCTTAAACGAATTCTATTATTTACCAGCAAATGCTGATGAGGATATTGTGGTGCAGGTAGTAGCTCACAGAGGCTACTCAGGTATGTACCCCGAAAATACCCTTAGTGCCTTCGCTGGAGCCTACGCATGTGGCGCCAAAACAGTTGAATTTGACGTCAGAAAAACCAAAGACGGAGAGCTGGTTATCTACCACGACGACACTCTTGAACGATTAACAGGCGACGATAAATCAGTCGCTGACTATACATACGAAGAACTATTGCAAGTTGACGCAGGAGAATGGTTCGGCAGAGAATACCGCCTCGAGCGCATTCCAACCCTGGATCAAACCCTAGCTCTTTTGCAAGCTACTAACATGCGGATTTTTTGCGAACTCAAAGACATCGGTGAGGACCCTGATTTCGCCAACGAAGTCTACGAAAAATGCGCAGAATATAATCTTCTAGATCGCGTAGTATTCCTTTCATTCAAGTACGATTACCTCTCACAAATCAAGGAAATCGCACCTGACCAACCAATCATGATGCTGGCATCCTTCGGTAAATCAACTTTACCAACCAGATACCCAGCCGAATACTACGGAGTCAATATGAAAACCCTCACACCTAAAACCGTCAGGGCTATCCATGAAGCAGGCGCCATGGTCTACTGCTACACACCAGACACCAAGGGCCAAATGCTTTCGCTCCAGCGCCTAGGCGTGGACGGCGTCATAACCGACTTCGCCGACCTATCCGCAATCTAACACAGTCCATAAAGCACCGCATCCGCGGTGCTTTTTTTATGTCGCTGCCATCCCCTTCGGACTTTGCGGATGCGGGGTTTTATGGTAAAATGTTGGGATAAAAGGGAAGATTTTTTAGGAGACGTTATGAGCGATTACGTTATAAATGTGGAGCATGTGGACAAGGTCTATAAGCTCTACGATAGCAATAAGGCTAGGGTGGCTGATACACTGGGCCTTACTAGAAAGAAGAATTATAGAGAGCATTATGCTTTGAAGGATATGAGCTTTGCTGTGAAGCAGGGCGAGTGTGTTGGACTTATCGGTACTAATGGTTCGGGAAAGTCCACCATTTTAAAGATTATTACTGGTGTGCTTTCACCTACTAGAGGTGAGGTTACGGTGGATGGCCGTATTTCGGCTTTGCTGGAGCTTGGTGCTGGTTTCAATCAGGAATATACAGGTATGGAGAATATCTACCTGAATGGTACCATGCTTGGCTATACCAAAGAGGAAATTGATGAGAAGCTTGATGATATTTTGTCATTTGCTGATATCGGAGATTTCGTTTTTCAGCCGGTGAAGACATATTCAAGTGGTATGTTTGTAAGACTTGCATTTGCCGTGGCTATCAATATCGACCCAGAGATTCTCATCGTTGATGAGGCCCTTTCTGTTGGTGATGTTTTCTTCCAGGCGAAGTGCTATAAAAAGTTCGAAGAGTTCAAGGCAGCCGGAAAGACAATTCTTTTCGTTTCTCACGATTTGGGTGCCATCAGCAAGTATTGCGATAGAGCAGTGCTTATCAATAAAGGCGATAAGGTTGCTGAGGGGGCTCCAAAGGACATGATTGATATCTATAAAAAGATATTGGTTGGCCAGGAGCCTGTGCTTAATAGCAAGGTAGATACACTTGATTCATTCAGCGGTGCGGATGATAACTCTGGTGATAATTGGAAGTCAAATTATCAGCTCAATCCTAATGTTAACGAGTATGGTGATGGCCGTGCTACTATCGTAGATTTTGCTGTTATCGATGATAGCGGTAATTATACAAATGCAATTATGAAGGGTAGCACATTTACTGTTAAGTCAAAGGTGCACTTCAATACAGATATTGAAAATCCTATCTTCACACTTACATTCAAGACTCTCAAGGGTATCGATGTTACTGGCACAAATACCATGTACGAAAAGTGCGATGTGGGTCTTTGTAAGGAAGGCAGCGAATACGTTGCTACCTTTACACAAAAGATGGATATGCAGGGCGGCGAGTACCTGATGTCTATTAGCTGTACAGGTTTTGATGGTGTTGATTTTGTTGCTTATCATAGATTGTACGATGTAATGAATATCACAGTTGTTAGCACTAAAAACACTGTTGGTTTTTATGATATGAATTCAAAAGTTAGCGTAAGCCAGGTTAAGTAAAGGGGAGCGGCTATGATTCAGGAAAAGTACAATAGAAGGATTTTTGATGAGGGAACAGAGGATGCCATCCTTAGGCTTTCTCACCTGAGAAGCAATGTTTTGTCGCCAGTAGGAATAGGCGATGGGGACAATGTGCTCATCATTGATCCAGATAGCGAAGCTTTGGTTGAATGGCTAAAGGAGCAGGCAACACAGGTTACTGAGGTTGCTGCAGAAATGCTTTCAGATATTAAAGGCACATTTAATATTATTATCAGCCTTGGCCATTTAAACGAAACACCAGCCACTCTTAAAAAGATGCTTTCAGCGGATGGCAGATTGGTATATGCCCTGCCAGAAAAGGATCGAATTGCAGATTTCACAAAGCGCCTTTTAAAGGAAGCAGGCTTCAGTGAAATCACCACATATCGCGTCAGCCCAGATTATTTGTTTACAACAGAGATTTATGCTGAGGATTATATAGGGGGAGGAGCAGGTGACTATCTGCTCATTGCAAAATAATGGATAGACTACTATATGAAAAGCTTTCGAACGAGCGTAACCCAAAGTACAATATCATCACTGATATAGTGGAAAGGGATGGACGAAAGGTAGTAATTAAACGCCCTTACGATGAACAAGGAATAGCACATATAAAAAGAGTTTTTGATAGTTACAGAGGCTTGCAGGACGCATTGCAAGGCTCTGATTTTTGCGTTAACGAAAGTAGTTTTGTTGATGACAGAATCGAAAGTGAATTCCTTGAAGGTGAGCATCTCACATCAGCCGATGCACAGCAGTTTATTGAGGCTGTCAAAAATGCTTACATGAAAAATGCAAAGGAATTTGCTATTTCAGATGGCTTCAGAGAAGTCTTCGGAGATGTTGATTTGCCAAGAGGTGTTCTTGCAGCAAATTACCTTGATGTTGATTTGATATTTGACAATGTTATCAAGACAGCAAAAGGTTGGGAGATTATCGACTACGAGTGGACTTTCGACTTTTTGGTACCAATCAACTATGTGTTCTTCAGAGCTAGTAAGTTTAGCGATTTGCCAGAGCATTTGGTAGACATTCCAGATGCTGAAAGAGAAGCATATCAAAAGATGGAAGACCACTTCCAGTCAAAATATATTTTTAAGGATGTCAAAAATCTTCACGAGCTTAGAGAGCATGCAAACAGTCGTAGCAAGACAGGCGCAGATTTTGCCATTGCCAGCCGTGATTATCAAATCAAGCAGCTTCAGGAATTAATCGAGGCAAAGGATGTGCACATCAGAAACATCGAGGCTGTAAATGCTGAGCTTCGCACAATTTACGAGAACACAGTTAATACTAGAGGCTACAAGGCACTTGAAAATATCCGCGCATTCAAATCATTTTTGACAGGCAAGGATACTCCTGCTCGCCAGGCAAAGCGTGCAGCCAAAGAAGAGGCAAAGCGCGTCAAGGCAGCTGCCAAGGAAGCAAAGCGTCGCGCTGCCCAGGGAGAGCCACAGCCATCGGTGGCAGTTCATCTTCATCTTTTCTATGTAGATTTGTTGCCAGAGTTTGTTAGCTATTTTGCAAACATTCCATTCAAGTTTGATTTATATATATCCTGCCAGGAGGATGCAGATGTAAATGCAATCAAGGCAGGTTTAAAGGAACTTAAGCAGGTTCAGAAAATCGATATCCGCAATCTTCCAAATAGAGGCCGCGACCTTGCACCCCTTTATGTAAAGTTTGGTCCAGAGATTTTAAATCATGATTATTTCCTTCACATCCATTCAAAGAAATCTTTGTATTCAGGTGAGGAAAAGGGCGGATGGAGACGATTCTCTCTTGAGTTACTTCTTGGTTCGCCAGACAAGATTAATCAGATTTTTGATTTATTTAAAAACAGCAATGCTGGCCTTATCTATCCTGATATGCAGGAGGAGGTTCCAACCATCGCCTATTCATGGTTGAAAAATGCAGGCATTGCAAAGAAACTTTTTGATGAGTTTGATTTAGGCGATATGCCATCAGTATTCAACTACCCAGCAGGTTCTTTCTTCTGGGCTAGAACTGATGCACTTCGTCCACTATTTGAGAAGGGATACACATACGAGGATTTTCCAAGGGAGCAGGGGCAGACGGATGGCACATTTGCTCATGCCTTGGAGCGTATTCTTCCATTCGTTTCAAGAAAGCAGGGATACGACGATTTCATCCTTTATCTTGATGTTGAAGACACTGTTAAGAATAAGAGCCTTCGTCCATTTTTCAACACCTTCAAGGTGGATAAAGAGCTTCTCGCAATGAAGCTTGGTGGATATGATGTGGTATCCTTCGATATTTTCGACACACTGATTACACGCACCATCTTCAAGCCGGATGATGTGTTCAATCTTATAAGCCGTATCATCCTTGAAAAATACGGCAAGAAAGTTGATTTCCTCAAGATTCGAAAGAATGCCGAGGCAGCTGCAACAGCGCAGTTTGGACCAATGACCACTTTGGACAAGATTTATGTGGAAGTAGCAAAGGATAGAACACTTGGCGATTTTGCTATGGATATCAAAAAGCTTGAGGTGGACATCGAAACACGCCTTTGCGTTCCTCGTAAAGATATGGTGGATGTGTTCAACGCAGTAAAATCCATGGGACGCCATGTCATCCTCGTCAGCGACATGTATCTGAACCGTGCACAGGTCGTTGGACTTCTTCACAAGTGCGGAATTGGTGGATATGACGAGCTCTTCATCTCGTGCGAAGTTGGAGCAAGAAAAGATGATGGTTCAATGTGGAATATGCTTCTGACAGGTATTAACCCTTCAAGCTTTATCCATGTGGGAGACAACTTCTGTTCTGATTCACAAATCCTTATGGATAAGGGCGTGGCTAGTCATATCGTTCTCAATCCAATGGCCATGCTTGAACTATCAGACTTTGATTATTTGAAAGAATACGCAAGCAAGAGTATTGCAAACTCGCTTGTGCTAGGACAGGTTATAAACGGAGGAATTTTCAATTCTCCATTTGCCTTCGATGAAAAGGGCGGTCTTCATTTCAAGAATAACTACGACTTTGGTTATTCCACAATGGGGCCTTTGATGGCAGGATTTGTTCAGTGGCTGGTTAATAAAAATGCCAGCGAAAAAGAAAGTCTTCTTCTGTTGTCTCGCGAGGGCTACATGCTTGAGCAGCTCATTAAAGAATACTGCAATCAAAAGGGTGAGGCTTTGCCGGACATCCATTACTTCCTTACATCAAGAAGAGCATGTGCAGTGCCTGCTCTTGAAAATGATGAGGATATTCGTGAGCTTCTTTCTCAGAAATATCAGGGAAGCTTCAGCAATCTTTTGAATGAAAGATTTGGCATTGAACTTCATGAGGATGATGAGGACAGGCAGTTCGATTACGAGACAGACACAGATGAGCTTATGAAGGCTATTCAGCCATACAAAGCAGAAATCTTTGAAAGAAGCAAAACTGAAAAGAATGCATATATGAATTATGCCAGTGAATTCCTTGCAACATCTTCGGATTTAGCTGTTGTTGATGTGGGATTCTCAGGTACAATTCAGTACTTCTTGATGAAGCTTACAGGCAGAGATATCGCAGGCCATTACTTGGCACTACATTCAAACAAGCCTGAGCGAATCGGTGGAAGAGCAGATGCTATCTACACCATCACTGATCCAAAGGAGATTCCAAATAGCAAGCTTCTTAAATATCAGCTGTTTTTGGAGAGCGCTTTATCAGCACCATTTGGTCAGCTTATCAATTTCACAATGGAAAATGGCGTACCAACTCCTCATTTCAAGGATGATGATTATGTCAGCGACGATGTAAAAATGCTTCAGTCCGGTATTTTGGATTATGTAAAACAGTACGCAAGCGCCAGCAGAAATCTGTCAGATGGTCTTTTAGCTGATGCAAAACTTGTAGAAGATTTATTCTATGATATAATTGCAGACGGTACGTTAACAGATGAGATTGTATCCACACTTACAGTTGAGGATGGATACAGCCGTGGTGGCGTCCAAAAATTTGATGTAAAAACTGGTGGATGGGTTGTAAAATAATCACCGCCAAATAATTTACTTAGAAGGATATATATTTTGAGAGATACTTTTAATGTGGTATTCATCAGATATCACCTATTAAAGAAAAATACATTATTATTCCAGGGCTTTTATCCATTTGATAATCCAAAGGGATACAGCCTTGTTTGTGAGATGAATGGCAAGCCATATGATTTGGATTTGACTATCAACGAAGGTAATGAAGTTCGTCGTAGATACATTGCCGCTCACAAAAGTGTTTCCAAGGAATACGTTGGTGAGATTAACTTGCCAGAGGATTTGCGCCAGGTAAAGAGCCTGAAGCTTATCTGTGTTCTTGGGGAAGCAGGAGATAAAAATCAGGTTCGTTCAGTGGTTTACAAGGCCACTGGCAAGGATTTGATTAAGCTTAAAAAAGAGTACGAATACAATCTTGAGCGTGCAGCAGTCACAGACGACAAGATTCAGATTCTTGGTTGGGCAATCGGAAATGTTCCAGAGGAGTTCCATCTTTATGATGGCGATAAAGAAATCCCAATCTCAGTTAAGCGTATGTTCAGAAAAGATGTTTACGGAGTTTATCCAGAGCTTACTGAGAAATGTGATTCTGGTCTTGAGATTGTTTTTGACAAGGGCGATTATAAAAAGCTTCGTATGACAATCACTGCAAATGGTCAGGTTTACGATTGCAAGGTTGATACAGAGCACGTTCTCACTGGAGGCAATCTTCTTCCAAAGAAGACACTTTGGGAGCGTATCGAGCTTTACCGTCAGGACAACGGTCTTGGGGCTACAATCAAGCATGCCATCGATAAGCTGAAGGATGCAGATGCTCCTAAATACACATACATGGATTTCCTTACAAGCTTTGGCCCTACAGAGGTAGAGCTTCAGCGTCAGCGTGATGAAAAGTTCGAATACAATCCACTGATGAGTATTGTTATTCCAATGTATCAGACTCCTGAGAAATTCCTTGTGGAGCTCATCGATTCAATCGTTGCACAGACATATCCAAACTGGGAGCTTTGTCTGGCAGATGGAAGCCCTGATGAAACATTGGGACAGTTCATTAATAAAAAATACGGTTCTGACAGCAGAATTAAATACACTCACCTGAATGACAATCTTGGTATTTCAGAAAATACTAATGCAGCCATTGCACTTGCAACTGGTGACTACATCGTTCTTTCTGATCACGATGATACACTTGCTCCAAATGCAATGTACGAGTGTGTTGCTGCAATCAACAAGGACCGCAGCATAGATGTTATCTACACTGACGAGGACAAAATCTCAATGGATTCCAAGGAATACTTTGAGCCAGTCTTCAAGCCGGATTTCAATCTCGACTTACTTTGTTCAGTTAATTACATCTGCCATCTTTTCATCTTCAAGCGTAGCTTGTATGACACAGTTGGTGGATTTAATAAAGAGTACGATGGAGCTCAGGATCACGATTTGATTTTGAGATATTGCGAGGCTGCAAAGAACATCCATCATGTGCCAAAGGCACTTTATCATTGGCGTAGTCATGCAGCATCTACAGCCATGAGTGCAGAGAGCAAGCTTTATGCTTTCGATGCTGGTTGCAAGGCTGTTCAGGCTCACTACGACAGAATGGGCATCCCAGCAAAGGTTGAGCAGGATACTTTCTACGGCACATACCGCACAGTTTACAACTGGGGCAAGGAGCCACTTGTTTCTATCATCATTCCAAACAAGGATCACACAGATGATTTGGACAAGTGCATCAAATCTATTGACGCCCGTAGCTCATACAAAAATATTGAGTTCATCATTGTAGAAAACAATTCTACAGAGCCAGAAACTTTCGAATATTACAAGAGCATCGAGAATCGTCCTGATGTAAAAATCGTTCGCTACGAAACACCAGGCTTCAACTTCTCTGCAATCAACAACTGCGGTGCCAAGGCAGCCAGCGGTGAGATGTATTTGCTTTTAAATAATGATACTGAAATAATCAATGAAAACTGCATCAAGGAAATGGTAGATGTTTGCCTTCGCCCTGATGTTGGTATATGTGGTTCACTCCTTTATTATCCAGACAACACAGTGCAGCATGCCGGTGTTGTTATGGGAATTGGCGGTATCGCTGGACACACATTTGTTGGCCTTGAAAGAAGCGAGCCAGGATACATGTTCCGTGCAGTAACTACTCAGGATTTATCTGCAGTTACAGCAGCTTGCCTGATGGTACGCAAGGATGTATTTGAAGAGGTAGGCGGACTTACTGAAGAATTGGCAGTTGCCTTTAATGATGTAGACTTCTGTATGAAGGTTCGCGATAAAGGCTACTTAGTAGTTTACAATCCTCACGCAGAGCTTTATCACTACGAGTCAAAATCTCGTGGATACGAAGATACAGGCGAGAAGGTAGCTCGTTTCAATTCAGAAGTAGAAAAGCTTGAAAAGCTTTGGCCTGATATTTTAGAAAAAGGCGATCCATATTACAATCCTAACTTGTCGATTCTCGACGGATGGTATCGATTAAAAGAAGAATAATAATTTGTGTACAATAATATTTATGTGAGCCAGTAGACAGCAAGCTCTAATATTTCTCAAGCGAGATGTTCTGTCGAGCGGAGAAATCATTAGGCTTGTAGGCGTAACTGGCGGACTAGGAGATTATTATGAATAGAAAAATTGCAGTAGCTGGTACAGGTTATGTTGGACTTTCAATAGCTACACTTTTGGCACAGCACAATCACGTAACAGCAGTTGATGTTATTCCAGAAAAGGTTGAATTAATTAACAATAGAAAGTCTCCAATCGTTGATACAGAGATTGAAGATTATCTTGCAAACAAGGAGCTTGATTTAACAGCTACTCTCGATGGAGAGGCTGCATACAAGGACGCTGAATTCGTAGTTATCGCAACACCTACAAACTACGACAGCACAAAGGATTATTTCGATACATCTGCAGTAGAAGCAGTTATCGAGCTTGTTAAGAAAGTAAATCCAAATGCATTCATGGTTATCAAATCTACAATTCCTGTAGGTTACACAAAGCGTATCCGTGAAAAGATGAGCTCTGACAAAATCTTATTTAGCCCAGAGTTCCTTCGCGAATCTCGCGCTTTATATGACAACCTTTATCCAAGCCGTATCATCGTGGGTACAGATGAAAATGATGCTGAGCTTACAAAGGCTGCTCACGAGTTTGCAGCACTTCTTCAGGAAGGCGCCATCAAAGAAAACATCGACACACTCGTAATGGGATTCACAGAGGCAGAGGCTGTAAAGCTTTTCGCTAACACATACCTTGCTCTCCGCGTCAGCTACTTCAACGAGCTTGATACATATGCAGAGACAAAGGGCCTTGATACACGGGCTATCATCAAGGGCGTTTGCCTTGATCCACGTATCACAGACCAGTACAACAACCCATCATTCGGTTACGGTGGATACTGCTTACCAAAGGATACAAAGCAGCTTCTTGCAAACTACAACGATGTTCCACAGGAGCTTATCCGTGCAATCGTAGAGTCAAACCGTACACGTAAGGATTTCATTGCTGACCAGGTTCTTAAAAAGGCTGGCTACTACGGCTACGAAGAGGCCAACCAGTACAGCAAGGAAGCCGAAAAGGAAGTTACAATCGGTGTTTACCGCCTTACAATGAAGTCTAACTCAGACAACTTCCGTCAGTCATCAATCCAGGGCGTTATGAAGCGTGTAAAAGCCAAGGGCGCTACAGTAGTCATCTACGAGCCAACCCTCGAAGACGGCACAACATTCTTCGGTTCAAAGGTCGTTAACGACCTTTCAAAGTTCAAGGCCATGAGTGATGCAATCATTGCAAACCGCTACGACACATGCCTCGACGACGTAAAAGACAAAGTATACACCAGAGACGTATTCTCTAGAGACTAATAAACAAACAATGTTATAAATAAGTGGACTGATGAGGGTTCTCAACCTAGAACCTCTCATCAGTCTATTTTTTTTTTCAAAAAAATGTAAAAAAGTGATTAAACCGTTGAAAATACTGGACTTGGCGGTATTGACAAGGGGGTGGCAAGGGTGTATATTAAACTAACTAATAAATAATCTGAAAATATTACAAAAAGAGGGTGAGATTTGAGATTACTTGATAGTATAATGTTAAATTGGCAGATGCAGCACCAGAAAGCATTTATTTATAGAAAGGAATTGAGTATGAAAAAGTTTGTAAAAAGAATGATGATGTTTGCAGTAGTAGGAACTTTACTTGTAGGCTATAGCACAAGTGCAAAGGCAGCCAATATAGGTTATGCCAATGTAACTCAGGATACATTAAATGCAGCTAATGTAGCCCACTCGTATTATGGTAATAAGCTTCCTCAGGAGGCTGTAACACTTGCAGAATTAAATGCAAAATACTATGCAGATGCAATTATGGCTGACCCTACGCTTGTAACAGATTATGACAGAATTAATGCTGCAGCATATGTGGTAAGTCTACATTGTGCAGCGTCACAGTATGGTTCAGATGATTTAAAGGCTTACAAGTCCCCAGCAGGTCCTTTCGTTTACGGAGTATATACATGCGCAGGCTCCACAAGAGCTCTTGGCAGAATCCTTGATTACATGGGCTACAATTGGTACCACGTAAATGAAAATGAAAACAAGCACCAGTGGTGTGTAGTTGAAATGGACGGACAGATTGGATTTGCCGATGGCATGGGCGGCTTTGCAGGCTATGGAGAGATGGTAAATGGAATGACTCTTCCAGACGGACAGGTCATAATGTTTGCAGAGTAAAGGAGTTGTGAAATATGAAGAAACGGACGCCTAGTGGCGTCCGTTTCCGCTATCGTAGAGTTTTTGGATTTCTGGTGGAAGCTTGTCGGGGAGCATGGCATTGATGCGGTCTTCGCTGCCGTCTGCGATGGCTTGGTCGTAGTACCAGCATTTGTATTTAAGCATGTCTAGGGTCTTTTGAAGGTTTGCTATTTCGGCTTCCACAGCATCACGGCGGGCTTCAAAAAGAGCCTTTCTGTCGGCGTAGGTTTCGGCACCCTTGGTGGTCATATCCATAAACTGCTTGATTTCTTTTATTTCTAAGCCGGAGCTTTTTAGGCATTCGATGATGTGGAGAGCTCCGATTTCTCTATCTGAAAATTTCCTGATTCCAGATTGGCGTTCCATGTTAGGAAAGAAGCCTTCTTTGTCGTAGTATCTAAGTGTGGATACAGGTATATTAAACATTTCTGAAACTTGTCCAATTGAGTACATAGATATTCCTCCAAATTTTTTTTAAATTAAAGCTTGACCTAAAGTTAACTTTAGGTATTAACATACAACCATCGTATCACGATTTTGAAATAAATTCAATTTATAATAGCAAATGGAGGTATTTAAAATGATTAAGGTTGAGAGTTTAAATTTAGTAACAGATTGGGATAAGACATTTCCAAAGAGCGACAAAGTGGATCATCAGAAGGTTACATTTGTAAACCGCTATGGCATCACTCTTGCAGCAGATATGTATGTGCCTAAGAATGCTGAGGTCAAGCTTCCAGCAATTGCAGTATCTGGCCCATTTGGTGCTGTAAAGGAGCAATGTTCAGGCTTGTATGCCCAGACTATGGCAGAAAGAGGTTTCCTTACAATTGCATTTGATCCATCATTTACAGGTGAGTCTGGTGGAAATGTTAGATACATGGCATCTCCTGATATTAATACAGAAGACTTCATGGCTGCAGTAGATTTCCTTTCATTAAATGAAGAGGTAGATCCTGATAGAATCGGTATCATTGGTATTTGTGGTTGGGGCGGTATGGCACTTAATACAGCAGCTCTCGATACCAGAATTAAAGCAACTGTAGCCGCTACTATGTACGACATGACAAGAGTTAATGCAAATGGCTACTTCGATTCTGAGGATAATGAAGAAGCTAGATATCAGAAGAAAGCTGCTATGTGTGCACAGCGTCTGGAGGATTTGAAAGCAGGAGAATATAAGCTTGGAGGAGGAGTTGTTGATCCACTTCCTGAGGATGCCCCATTCTTTGTTAAGGATTACTATGATTACTACAAGACTGACAGAGGATACCATAAGCGTAGCCTTAATTCTAACGGTGGATGGAATGTAATTGGATGTGAATCATTCATGAATCAGCCAATATTAAAGTATACAAACGAAATCAGAAGCGCAGTTCTAATTATTCATGGAGAAAAGGCTCATTCCCTTTATTTTGGAAAAGATGCTTATGAAAATATGGTAAAGGATAGCAAGTACACATCAAATAAGGAACTTATGATTATTCCAAATGCAAGCCATACAGATCTTTACGATGGTGGCGATAACAACTATATCCCATTTGATAAGCTTCAGAGCTTCTTTGAGGAAAATTTGAAGTAATTATAATATTGACATTTGAGGATACAAGCCGTACTCTATTAGTCGCCTAGTTAATTAAAACAAGGATTAATATTATAGGGTAGGTAAATAATATGAATGTTAAATCCGTAATCAAAGAACTTTTCATTCTTACAATTGCCATAATAATTATAGGTGCGGCGGTATTCTTTTTCCTTATGCCAAGCCATGCAGCAGTTAGCAGTATTTCAGGATTGGCCATTGTGTTAACCAATTTCATACCATTTTCAGTTTCGCAAATCACCATGGTTTTGAATGTGGTATTGCTCATAATTGGCTTTATCACTTGCGGTCCAGAATTTGGCTATAAGACAGTCTATACATCAATTCTGCTTCCTGTTGTAATTGGTGTATTTGAAAAAATGTTGCCAGGTTATACATCTCTTACAAACGATGCTACTCTCGATGTTGTTTGCTACATATTTGTAGTTAGTATCGGTAGCGCGATTTTGTTCAATAGAAATGCGTCATCAGGTGGATTAGATATTATTGGAAAGATTTTAAATAAATATTTCCGTATCGATATTGGAAAAGCCATGTCTATTGCGGGACTATGCATAGCATTGTCTTCGGCACTTGCATATGATTCAAAGACAGTTGTTTTAAGTATACTTGGAACATATTTGAATGGAATGGTGCTTGATCATTTTATATTTGACCAGAAATTAAAAAGACGTGTATGTATAGTTTCACCATATGAAGCTCAAATTAGAGATTACATTCTAAATGAGCTTCACAGTGGTGCCAGCGTTTACAAGGTGACAGGAGCTTACAGAATGGAAGAGCACAATGAGATTATCACTATTGTTGATAAAGGCGAATTCCAAAAGCTCATGGCCTATATAGATAAGGTAGACCCAAAAGCATTCGTTACTGTTTATAAAGTTAGCGATATGCAATATCAATCTAAAAGTATGCCGGAAAGGGTGTTTTAGTCGTCATTACGACTTACTCTGCTTACAATCAAAACTAATCTAAGTAGTTGAAGGATAGTAGTAAATAAAGCTGCCACATAGGTAAGCGCTGCTGCCTTCAACACTTTTTTTGCACCTCTATGCTCATCCTCTTCTAATAATCTATCCTCATCGAGAATTCTAAGTGCACGCGCACTAGCATCAAATTCCACTGGAAGAGTAATCAACTGAAAAATAACTACAAATGAAAAAAGGTAAACACCAAGCTCTGCAATTGTAGAGTACCCTAGTAAAAGACCGATGAGAATAATTGGCCATGAAACTTTTGAACCAATATTCGCTAGAGGTACAGAAAGGGCGCGAAGCTTAAGTGGTGCGTATGACTCTTTATGTTGGATGGCGTGACCGCATTCGTGAGCGGCTACACCGATTGCAGCGACACTTGTCTGCCCGTAGGTTGCATCGGAAAGACGAAGTACTTTTTCATTTGGTGAATAATGATCAGTCAGATTCCCTCTTATACGTTCTATTTTTACATCATAGATGCCAGCGGAGTGAAGTATATGTTCTGCCACTTGATTAGATGTAAGTCCTCGATAATTTCTAATTCTATTGTACTTGCTAAATGTGCCCTGAACATTCATAGATGCAAGCGCACTGATAGCAGCACCTATCAATACAAGAATAAGTGTTGGATCTATGCCATAACCGTATCCATATCCGTAGTACATTATTATTCCTCCTATTAATAATCTTTTTTATTAGTATAAATCTATCCACTGATTTTTACTAATTAAAAAGTCTAAAAAGATTATTAATTTAAAGGATGTCAGGATAAAGCAAGGCTTTTGGTTGTTTAAATTGACATTGTGTCAGCGAGATGGTATAGTATAGATAATTGACATGGTGTCATCGGATTGGAGGGGTTTTATGAGCATAGCAGTAAATCTTAGATATAAAGGTGAAAATGGGGCAGCAAAGAAATTTGCTGAGGAAATGATAAGCAGTGGTACTGTTCAAAAAATCAGGGAAGAAGCAGGTAATCTCCGCTATGAGTATTACACTTCATTCGATGATCCTGAAACAGTATTGTTGATAGATAGCTGGGAAAACCAGGAAGCAATTGATGTGCATCATGCATCACCTATGATGGCTAAAATTGCAGAGCTTAGAGAGAAATATGATTTGCACATGACAGTGGAGCGTTTTACTTCAGATGCGCTTCCTGAGCAGGATCAGTCATTTATAAGAAAGTAGTGGTGGCCAAATGGCAGTTGAATTAAAAGAAACTATTGATAAACGTAGAGAAGAAATAATGGATGCTTGCGAAAAGCTTTATGAAACAAAAGGCTTTCATAGTATCACAATAAAGGATATCAGCACAGAAACCAGCTTTTCTCGTCCATCTATCTATAATTATTTCCAAACAAAAGAGGAAATATTCCTGGGCATTCTTACTAGAGAATATTTAAAGTGGAACGAAGCCTTGAGGAAAATTATTGATGGCGGCAAGAAGCTTGATGCAGATAATTTGGCTAAGGCCATTGCAAAGACAATGGAGGATAGAAAAACACTTCTAAAGATATCTGCAATGAACCTCTACGAGATTGAGGATAACAGCAGACTGGAATTATTGGCAGAGTTCAAAAGTGCTTTCAAGGAATCTGTAGATATTTTCGAAGAGTGCCTGGCAAAAAATTTAGAGGGGATTGATAAGAAAAAATGTGAGCAGATTCGATATGCATTCTTCCCTTACATGTATGGCATCTATCCTTATGTTTACCCTACTGACAAGCAGATGGAGGCTATGGACCAGGTAAAGCTGTCATATGCAAAGACTACCATCTACAACATGTCATACGAATTTTTGAAATTGATTTTTGAATAAATAATAAACTAAAATAAAAAATATAAAATGATTTATAGGAGGGTATCTATGGCATCAAAAGTTTATTTTATTAAGGATGTTACAGCTGAGGCTGTAGTAAAAATGTACGATAAGCTTGGAATCACATTGCCGGGTAAGGTTGCCGTAAAGGTGCATTCTGGTGAGGAAGGTAATCAGAATTATCTAAAGCCTGAATTCTGGAAGCCAATGGTAGAGCATGTGAACGGCACTATTGTAGAGTGCAACACAGCCTACGAAGGTGAAAGAAACTACACAGATAAGCATATCAAATTATTAAAGAGACATGGCTGGAATGAGTTTTTTGATGTTGATTTGATGGATGCTGAAGGACCAGATATCGAAATTCCAATCAAAAACGGTACCCATCTTAAGACTGATATAATGGGAAAGAACTTCCTTAACTACGATTCTATGCTTGTGCTTTCGCATTTTAAGGGCCATCCAATGGGAGGCTACGGCGGAGCATTAAAGCAGCTTTCAATCGGCTGTGCATCATGTGCAGGAAAGGTACAAATCCATTCAGCTGGCAAATATAATAAAGCCAGCGAGCAGGATATTGTTTGGAACGACTTGCCAGAGCAAAACGCTTTCCTTGAAAGTATGGCAGAGGCTGCATCTGCAGTAGTCGATCACTTCGGCAAGAACATTGCATTTATCAATGTTATGGCAAACATGTCTGTAGACTGTGACTGCTGTGCAGTAGCTGAGGACCCATGCCTTAAGGATATTGGTATCCTTGCAAGCTTGGATCCGGTTGCAATCGATAGAGCTTGCCTAGATTTAGTATATGCTTCAAAAGATGTTGGGCGTGACCACTTCCTTGAGAGAGTTACATCCAGAAATGGCGAGCACACACCTGCTACAGCTGCAAAGCTTGGCGTAGGAAGTCTTGAATATGAATTAATTGAATTATAGGATATAGGGAGGCTGATTAATCAGCCTCCTTTTATTTTTGATAAAGCACTCTGATGATGATAAAATATATAAATATTTAGTGATTAAAGAAAGGTTATTATGAACGAAGCAATTGTTACATTAAAAAAAGGCGAGGGCCGTACAATTAAGGCTGGAGGCGCTTGGATATTTGATAATGAGATAGACTCAGTTATGGGGTCTTTTGAAAATGGAGATATAGTTGTTGTCCATGATTTCGATGGATACATGATGGGACGAGGTTTCATCAACACTAATTCCAAGATTCGTGTCCGCATGATGACACGAAAAAAGGACCAGATAATTGATGATGATTTCATCAAAATGAGAGTGCAGAATGCCTGGGATTATCGTAAAAACGTATTACTTGAGAAGGATTTGAACTGCTGTAGAGTAATCTTCGGAGAGGCTGATTTCCTTCCGGGGCTTGTTATCGATAAGTACGATGATGTGCTTGTTGTGGAATCACTTGCACTTGGCATAGATAAGTTTAAGCTGCAGATTGTAGATTACCTTAAAGAGGTTATGGCTGCAGACGGATTTAGCGTGCGCGGTGTTTATGAGCGTAGCGATGCAGCAGTCCGCAAGAAAGAGGGCTTAGCACCATATAAGGGATTTATCGGAGACGAGTTTGATACAAACGTAGAAATCGTCGAGAATGGTGTTCACTACATGGTAGATGTGGTAAATGGACAGAAGACAGGTTTCTTCCTTGATCAGAAATATAATCGTCTAGCTATTCAGCGCCTTTGCAAAGGTAAGAAAGTTTTGGATTGCTTTACTCACATGGGAACTTTTGCTCTTAATGCTGGAATCGCAGGAGCGGCAGACGTAACAGGTCTTGATATATCAGAGTTTGCTGTATCTCAGGCTACAGCAAACGCAAAGCTTAATGGCTTGGGTTCAACTGTCAAATTCCGTCAGGCCAATGTTTTAGATGAACTACCAAAGCTTGCAGAAGCTGGAGAAAAGTACGACGTTGTAATTCTTGATCCACCTGCTTTCACAAAGTCGCGTGAGGCTACAAAGAACGCAATGAAGGGCTATCGTGAAATCAACATGAAGGGCCTTAAACTTGTTAAGGACGGTGGCTACCTTGCTACATGTTCATGCTCACATTTCATGACTCAGGAACTCTTCGTAAAGGTAATTGGCCAGGCTGCACAGGCTGCCCACAAGCGCCTTCGCCAGGTAGAATTCCGCACACAGGCTCCAGACCATCCAATCCTCTGGGCCGCTGACGAAAGCTACTACCTCAAGTTCTTAGTGTTCCAGGTTGTTGACGAGAAATAAAGAGAAAAAGGGACTCTTGTTATGAAGAGAAAAGAAATCTTAACAGTTAACGTAAAACTTACAAAGTTTGATGAAGTGAAAGGTCAAAGTGGAGAAGCACTGATGATTCACTTTGATGGAGATGCTACCGGGGAATATTTCAATGGAATTATTCTTCCAGGCGGTGTGGACACCCAAAAAGAAATAAAAGGCAGTGCCAGAGTTTTATCAGCTAGATATATTATTGAAGGAAAAGATTTCAAGGGGAATGCATGTAAAATCTTTGTAGAGAACAATGGCTCATTTGATGAAAATGGAAATATTGTTACTCATCCAACTATTCTTACGGATAGCGCCGATTTAGGTTTTTTGGAGACTGCTGACATCACTGGAACGATATCGGATATTCCTGGTGGAGTACAGATACATTTGTGGATGGAAGATTCAGAGGAATTATGAAAAAGAAATTATTAATTGGATTTATAGTAATTCTTATAGTGTTAGCATGCGCTGTGGTGCTCTTTTATCATAAGTCTGCTGAATCATATGATTCTGAGCCGGAAGTAGAGGAAGAGATGCCTGCAACCGAAGAGCCTGCGGAAGAAGATACACCTGAAGTGACATCTGAAGCTGCTACTTCGGTTGAATCTGATAATCAACCACAAGAATCTACACAACCAGGAGAAACAAAAATGACTACCACAAATGTAAAAGACACAGAGAACTTTTATGGAATAGAATTCACAGAGGATAGCGAGATCTTCGCACGAATCAAAGGAAAATCCTACAAGGATGACTGCACAATTCCAGTATCGGATTTACGATACCTTCACGTGCTCCATGTAGGCTTTGATGGACAGACTCACGAGGGCGAAATCATCTGCAACAAATCTATAGCGGAAGATCTACTTGAAATATTCGAAGCATTATACGAGGCTCAGTATCCAATCGAAAAAATAAAGCTTGTAGACGAATACAATGCAGAGGATGAAGCCTCAATGGCTGACAACAACTCTTCATGCTTCAACTTTAGATTCATCAGCCACACCACAAAGGTCTCAAACCATGGTGCGGGCTTAGCTATCGACATCAACCCTTTGTACAACCCATACGTCAAAACCGTGGACGGCGCCCTCAGCATCGAACCAGCCAACGGCGCACCATACGTAGATCGCAGCGCCGACTTCCCATACAAAATCGACGAAACGGACTTGGCCTATCAGCTCTTCACAGCCCACGGCTTCACCTGGGGCGGCGCCTGGACCTCCTCCAAAGACTACCAACACTTCGAAAAAGCAGACTAGGTGGCCACCTAGTCTGCGTAGTGCAGCAGGAAGAATGGTAGGCTTCCGTAGTACATGAGGAAGGCAAAGGCAAGGGCCAGGATGTAGATTAGTGTGTTGTACAGTAGGCGGCGTCGGTAGGTTGGGAAGTCGCCGGAGATTGTGGTGACGCCGGTGCTTGGTTCGAATCCGTTGTCTGCGTGCATGCCAAGGAATAGTAGGGCTACGGCCAGTGCGAAGATTGGCATGAATGGCATGTAGTAGCGTGATGCGAAGCCTCCAAGGTAGCCACGGCTTTGGAATGAGCCGTAGGCGCTTTTAAACTGGTAGAGGAATGTAACTATCAGTGAAATCCATCCTGCGATGACTGGTAGGCTGAGCTTGCCAGCACATTTCTTTACAGCAGGTGTGAATACAAGTGCTGGGATTACCCAGAGGATTTCGTATGGTATGGCTGTGAGGCTGTATATGTAGGTTTTTGTGAAACGGTATACAGATTCGATGCCGGACCAAGATAGGAAGAATCGCTCCATGTAGTAGGAAATGTATTGGGCGAAGTCGTAGGTGCGACGCTCTGATTCGGCAACGTAGTATATCGTATTTTCGAAGTATTCCTTTGAGGAGATAAGCTCCAATGAAGGATGTAAAGTTCCATAGCGAGAGTAAATGATTCCGTAGTAGGCGATAGCTATGGCGTATATTGGTAATGATATGAAGAAGGCCTTGCAGATAAGTGGTGCGAGGCTTTTTTCTTTTATCATGGTTGCGATAAGTACGATAAGTGCCATTACGATGCACAGAATGGCAGCTGTGAGCTTTGTCAAAAGTGATGCTGTGATGCCAAGTGCTACTAAAACATAAGTTAGTATGTTGCGTTTGCCTTCACTGAATCTTATCAATCCAAGGATGCAAAGTGCTGCAGTTGTAAGTGTAAGTGCATCATTTGTTACGGCGCAAAGCTCATATGAAAGCATTGGTATTGATGATACAGTCATTGCGTAGACAAGATGAAGCCATGGCATATCCTTTGATAATCTGGAGTAGCCGATGTAGAAAAACAGCAAAAGTCCAATGATGCTGATGCCTAAGCTGAAGTATCGAAGCTGCATTTTTTGGATGGTAATAACTACATCTGATTCTGTAGGAGAAAAGCCACCAGCAAGACGCATGATGTGATAATAAAGAGGTGGGTGGCATAGATAGTTAACAAGATCTTCCATGTAAGCATAGTTTGGAATTTCCGACCATTTCATAACAACATTGCTGAAGATGTGCATGTCTTCGAAATGAGGAATTATCTCACCTGTGCTTTCCAGGTAATAAACATATGCAATATGGGCTGATTCATCTGGCGATGTGTCAGGAACATAGTTGGCGTAAAAGACGCCTGCACTTGCAGTGAATACTAAACAAAACAGGTATATAAAAGCTATAAATGCCTTTCTGCCTTTTACGTTGATTGCAAAATAAAAGGCAGCAATAGCTAATATAAAAAACACTGCAATTAAAATGTAAGCTACTAATTTCATTATTTTTTAACTCCACTCAATTTACTTGAAATCTTATTAATAACTGACTTAGCATTCTCAATGAAGAATGAATCAGCAAGTATAAGCAAAAGAATAAAATATACTGCGGCTCCGCTGACAATCATGATAAATGTTGCGATGATTGTGTTTGGCAGGAGACGACTTTCTACTATAAGTAATAGTAACATCATAGCTGCAGAGAATAAATACTTTGGTATTGGCGCTATGATGCGCTTGATTTCCAGCTCTTTTCTAATGACGAATAGCTGGATGATAGCGATTGATGCTTCGGCGATGACAGAAGCGATTGCAGCTCCATAAGAGCTAAGCTTTGGTATTAACATCAGGTTGAAGCAGAAGTTGATAACTGCTCCGTAAAGCACTGTCTTTGTGTATAAGTTTTCCCTTTTTGTAGGAACTAAATATTGGATGCCTGTTACATTGTTGATTGAGATGGCCACTGTGATAGCTGAAACAATCTTTAAAAGCACGATTACTTTTTCATAGCCTGGGCCGTAGAACCAAGGAATGAAATTGTCGGCAATTCCAAATAATCCAAACATAAGAGGCAGGCCTAAAAACCATGCAAATCTGTAGGCCTTGTACATGGCATTTCTAATGGCATCCTTGTTGCCTTCTTCAAAGTATCTGCCAATGCGAGGAACCATAACTGTGGACATTGATGTGACAAGTACCAGCACCATTTTTGTGATTCGCATAGCCTGTTCATAGTATCCGTTTTCAGTACTGCCACCGTTGATGAGGCGAATCATAATCTTGTCTAGATACTGATATATTTGAACAGCAATAGTTGGCAAAAACAATCCTAGAATCACGTGAGTATCAGCAAATGGTGTAAGCTCGGATTTTGAAATCCTTGTAAGATATTTTGGAAGGTACGCCCAAAGTGAAACGTGTCCGGCCATGGTGATGATGGCAGTGGCTGCAGTATAGAGGGCCAGGTCGTTTTCATCTTTGATAAGAGTAAAAACCATTGCCAGGTTTATTAATCTGAAAATGGCATTACGTCCAACGATTTTGCCGAATTCCTCCAAGCCTTGGAAGAACCATGATGTATCACAGGCAACATTGATTATTTCGATGAACTGAATGATGTAAATAATCATCCATTCTGGTCTTAGGGCAAAAACAAAGATGCCGTAGATTAATAGGAATATTGCAGTAGAGGTACATCTGAAAATTACTGTGTTCCAAAATACCACCGAGCGTCGGTGGGCATCAGCCTGCACATATGAAATCTCACGCTGACCATAAGTAGATGTGCCCAAGGTGGCAAAAATAATGAAAAATGCAGCAATGGCAGTTACGTAAGAAAAAACACCGATGCCATCTACGCCCAGCACTCTGGAAATGTATGGTGCAGTCAGAAGAGGTGTGATAATAACAAGTAACTGATATGCTACATTATATATATAATTCTTTTTTACGTTTTTCTCTTTCATTAAAATATAGTCCTAAAGGTATTATAGTTTTCCAAGTAGTAGAATTAGTCGAAGCATAACTTCTCCTGAAAAACTTCTGCGAAGATGCTTTGGGTAAAATGTCTTTTTGAAAATCTTACTTGAATTGAAAGTATCCAAAAAATGTTTTATTGAAGTATCAACCTGGCTGTAAAACAATTCAGAAAAGCATTTTAACATCTGCCTTGTTCGAGGACAGAAATCACCATTTAAAACCTTATCTACTCTCCATTTAATCTTTTTGATGATGCCTAGATTTGTGGATGATACTGCGTCGCTGTGGCGTCTATATTTGGCTAAAGGCTTTTCACTGTAAATGATTTGACCATTTAATCCAAGGGCAATTAAAGTGACCCACTTATCATGATAATAAATATCTTTGGAGTAATTGTTATCAAATGAAAGCTCAGCAAGCTTTCTGTTTATCATCATGGTGAAACCGGGAAATACTCCTTCAAAGAAAAGATTCTCGAAGGTGACATCAGTCATAGGATTAGTTTCGTTGAAAGTGCCGGTCACATTCAACACATCATCACATATATAGTAATTAGACGCAAAAAGAATAGGTGTATCTGAGTTAGCCTTTTCAAAATAAGACAAAGCTACTTCCAATTTATCCTCTTCCCAATAATCATCCTGATCACAAAAAGCAAAATAAGAAGCATCACTATTTGTAAGAGCATATTTGGCGATGGTGCTAAAGCTTTCTCCGAATCCTAAATTTGTATTTGTATCTTCTGAAACATCGTTGATGACAACAATTCGTGAATCTGTAGAAGCTAAATTATGAATGATGTTTAATGTGTCATCACTAGAACCGTCATCTCGAATATATAAAACAAAGTCTGAAAAAGTCTGTTTCAGTATGCTTTGTATTTGTTCGGTAATATATTTTTGCCCATTGTAAGTGGACAATAAAACTGAAATGGTTGCCATAAAAGCGCGCCTTTCACATGTAATTAAATATAAACTATTCTAAAACAATACCCTAGGCAATGCAAGGAATGTGCAAGTGTGGTATACTTATACAAACTGTGTTGTCAGGGATTATAATATGGAACAATTTAGTCAACTGGATTCCCTCATTAAGGGGAAGAAGGTTCTTTATATAACAACTAAAAATTTAGATTATATCAGAGTTTCCCAAGAGATTAATTATCTATCTCGCCTTGCATCAAAGGTAGAGATAATCGGAAGCAAATCCTCTAGCTATCCAAAGCGCCTTGCATTTGTGTTTGCTAGCTTGTTCAAAAAGTCCATGAAAGACATTGATATTGTATTTGTGGGATTTGCTCCTCAGCTTATTATGCCTTTTTTCTCTTGGAAGTTTAAAACAAAGACTGTCATCATCGACTTTTTTATTTCTGTATATGACACCATGGTGCTTGATAGAAAGAAGTTCAAAGATGGCGGCTTCCTTTCAAAGTTCTGCCATCGCCTTGATGAAAGTACACTCAAAAAGGCAGATTACATAGTCTGCGATACAAAGGCACACGGTGAGTTTTTTGCAGATGAGCTTGGGGCTTGCCAGGAAAAGCTTAGGGTTCTATATCTTGAGGCTGATGCAAGCATCTATTATCCAAGGGATAAAAAGACATCGGATTCACAGAAAAAGGTTTTGTATTTTGGATCTATTCTAAATCTTCAGGGAGTGGATGTGATTTTAGATGCACTGAAGCATTTCAAGGATGATACAGATATTTCATTTGAAATAATTGGTCCAGTGCCAGCGGCTATGGACAAACCAATCCAGAATAATATATCTTATATAAACTGGCTCAGTCAGCAGGAGTTGGCAGAGCATATCGCTCAGGCAGATTTATGCCTGGCAGGCCATTTTTCAGGAACCATCGATAAAGCTAAGAGGACAATTCCTGGAAAGGCATACATATATCAGGCAATGGGCAGGCCTATGATACTTGGTGATGGCCCAGCCAACCACGAGCTGTTCACACTAGACAGCAGCCATATTTTTGTAAAAATGGGAGATTCTACAGCGTTAGCTGAAGCAATAAAAGATTTTTTCGATTATGAGTGAAATAAAAGAATATAAGCAACCTACTAACAAAATAGAAAAAGGATTACTTTATCTACAGCATTATGGCTTTAAAAAGACTGTGGCAAAGACAGTTAGAAAGCTTATGAAACACGACCAGGAGCACTACAGCTACAGACAGTTCCTTAAAGAAAATCCAATTACAAAAGAAGAATTAGATAAGCAAAAGCATACTGTTTTTAAATACAATCCAGTTATCAGTATCGTAATTCCGTTATATAACACAAAGGAAGAATTCCTTATAGAATTAATTCAGTCCTTCACAGCTCAAACTTATCCACACTGGCAGCTTTGCCTTGGTGATGGCAGCCCAGAGGAAGGCTTGAAGGATATCATTCTAAAGGCTACCGATGGTACTTGGGATGAAAGAATCATCTATAAAAAACTAAGTGATAATACAGGTATTGCAGGCAATACAAACGCAGCAATGGAGCTTGCTACTGGAGACTATATCGGATTTACGGACCACGATGATCTTATCACTCCAGATGCAATGTACTATATTGCAAAAGCTTTAAATGAAGACGATACAATCGAGGCTATCTATTCTGACGAAGATAAAATCGACATGGAGGGCAAAGAATATTTCCTTCCTCACTTCAAGTCAGATTTCAATATTGATTTGCTTTGCTCTCACAACTACATCACGCATCTTTTTGTAGTTAGAGCGGACATTGTAAAAGAGAGTGGCGGAATTCTCTCTGAGTTTGACGGTGCACAGGACCACGATTTCGACCTTAGGGTTTTGGAAAAATGCACCAATATATATCACATTCCTAGGGTGCTTTACCACTGGAGATGTCATCCAGATTCAACTGCAGATCATCCAGAGGCAAAAATGTATGCCTATGAAAATGGTCGACGTGCAGTTGAAAATCATTACAAGCGCCTTGGAATACCAGCTCGCGTAGAGCTTGATACTCACCTTGGATATTACCGTACAATCTATCAGTGGCCAGATTCACCACTTCTTTCAATTGTGATTCCAAACATGAATCACGTAGAGGATTTAAAGGCATGCATTGATAGCATCGTTGAGAAAAATGATTATCCAAATGTGGAGTTCGTAATTGTAGAGAATAATTCTACAGAAGAATCAATCAGAAACTACTACACACAGCTTGAAAATAGAACAGATATTAAAGCGAAGGTTGTTGATTTTACAAAAGAACATCCAGACACCATGGGAGTATTCAATTATTCTGCTCTTATGAATTATGGAGTTGCTCACGCTGATGGTGAGTACATCCTGATGCTCAACAACGACACTCGCATGATTAATGCTGACAGCATTTCAGAGATGATGGGATTCGTTCGCAGAGGTGATGTAGGTGCTGTTGGTGCAAGACTCTATTTTGGAAACAACACTGTACAGCATGCCGGCCTTGTACTTGGCCTTGGCGGAGTTGCCAACTCACAGTTCTTAGGAAGTGGCAGAGAGCAGGTTGGCTATTTCTACAGAAGCACTTGCGTCCAGGATTTATCAGCTCTTACAGGAGCATGCTTGCTTACTAGCAAGTCAGATTTTGAAGCAGTTGGAGGATTTGACGAAGGCCTTGCAGTTGCCTTCAACGACGTAGATTTTTGCTTGAAGCTTCGTGCCAAGAATTTACTGTGCGTTTACACTCCATTTTCAGAGTGGTATCATTTAGAGTCGGTGAGCCGAGGACTGGACCTTGAGGATGATGGAAAAAAGGCTCGTATGGAATCAGAGACAGAGTACTTTATGTCAAAGTGGCAGTCAGTGCTTGATAAGGGAGATCCATACTACAACCCAAACCTATCACTCACCAAATTCGACTATTCATTTAGAAGTAAGGAGTAGCTATGAAATTAATCATTCAGATTCCATGCTACAACGAGGCAGAGACACTTGAGATAGCCTTAAATGATTTGCCTAAGCATATTGATGGAATCGATGAAATTGAATATTTAATTATAAATGACGGAAGTGCAGACAACACTGTTGAGGTTGCAAAACGTTGGGGTGTACATCACATCGTTAATCTCCGTCGTAACAAAGGACTTGCTTATGGATTTATGGCAGGTATTGATGCTTGCCTTCGCCATGGAGCAGACATTATCGTAAATACGGATGCAGATAATCAATATGTCGCAGACGATATAGAACTTTTAGTTAGACCAATTTTAGAGGGACGCTCAGATATTGTTATTGGTGCAAGACCAATCGATGAGACAGAGCATTTCTCACCACTGAAAAAGAAGTTACAACACTTCGGAAGCTGGGTGGTTCAGAAAGCCAGCAACACAGATATCCCTGATGCTCCTAGTGGATTTAGAGCATATTCAAGGGATGCAGCCATGAGGCTCAACGTTACAAACGATTATACATATACACTTGAGACTATTGTGCAAGCGGGGCGCAATAAAATCGCTCAGACCAGTGTACCAATCCGTACCAACGGCGAGCTTAGACCATCAAGACTGTTCAACAGCATGATGGGCTATGTTAAAAAGTCCATGGTTACTATACTTAGGGCTTATTTAATGTATCAGCCTTTGAAGACATTCAGTCTTTTGGCTATAATACCATTTATTGTTGGATTAGGGGTTATCATCAGATATTTGGTATATGTTTCAATGGGTAATTCAGCGGGACATGTTCAGTCACTTATACTTGGCTGTACTCTTTTAATCATGGGATTCATTTCCCTAATGATTGCGCTCATTGGTGATCTTCTTGCAAAGAATCGTAAGATTTTGGAGGATATTGAGTACCATACAAGAAAGATGGATTACGATGGGGTGAATAATAAAGATGGATATAAAAAGGAGAATAACTTATAATGTTAAATAAGGAAAAAGCACTCGAGATACTGAGGGAGAATAATCAGGAACACGTAATGAATTTCTTCGACCAGCTTCCTGAGGAAAACAAGACAGAGTTTCTTAATCAGATTGAAAATATTAATTGGCCAGACTTCAAGCTTATCGGTTCAAACGAAGCTGCAGCAAGAGGAGAGTTTAGCGTTCCTCCAGCAGTAAGTATTTCTGAAATTGCAAAGAAGCACGATGAGTTCGAAGCAATCGGATTAGAGGCAATCAAAAAAGGCGAAGTAGCAGCAGTTCTTCTTGCAGGTGGAATGGGCACTCGTCTTGGTTTTGATTTACCAAAGGGATGTTTTAATGTTGGCGAAACAAAAGAGCTCTACATTTTCCAGTGCCTTATCAACAATCTTATGGATGTTGTTAATCAGGCAGGTTGTTTTGTCCCTCTTTATATTATGACAAGTGAAAAGAATGATCAGGCTACACGTGACTTCTTCGCTGAGCATGATTATTTTGGATACAATCCTGAGTACGTTAAGTACTTCATTCAGGATATGGCTTGTGCTGTTGATTACAATGGCAAGCTTCTTCTTGAGGAGAAGGGCCGTCTTGCTACATCACCAAACGGAAATGGTGGTTGGTATGCATCAATGGTAAAGGCAGGCCTTGATAAGGAAATGAAGGCAAAGGGTGTTAAGTGGATTAACATCTTTGCAGTAGATAATGTATGTCAGCGAATTGCAGATCCAGTATTTGTTGGAGCTACAATTGCAGGCGGATACGAAGCAGGCTCAAAGGTTGTTCGCAAGGTAGATCCACAGGAAAAAATGGGTCTTCTTTGCCTTGAGGACGGCAAGCCATCAATCGTTGAGTACTACGAAATGTCAGATGAGATGGCAGAGGCAAGAGCAGAGGACGGAAGCCTTCTTTACAAATACGGCGTTATCCTCAACTACTTATTCTCACTTGAGAAGCTTGATGAAATCGTTAACAACAACATGCTTGTACACGTTGTTGAGAAAAAGATTCCACACATCGATGCTGATGGAAATCATGTTTCACCAGAAGAACCAAACGGCTACAAGTTCGAGCTTTTAGTTCTTGATATGGTTCACATGATGGATTCAAACCTTGCATTCGAGGTAGACAGAGTACACGAATTTGCACCAATCAAAAATCTTCACGGTGTAGATTCAGTAGACAGCGCAAAAGAATTGCTTAAGAAAAATGGAGTTATACTCTAACTAAAGGTGGCTTAGCTGCCTAGGTTAAAGGAGAAAGACTTGTACAAAAAAAAGAAGCGTTCCTGGGTAAAACATTTGGATTTTATAATCCTTGATATGATTGCTGCGGAGCTGGCACTTTTTATTGGTGTTTATATCAAGTTCCACAGCGTAATCTTTTTGGACCGTTTTGAATGGTACAACCTCTATCAGAGTTTGGCAAAAATATTGCCATTCATTGATTTGACAGGTGTACTTTTTACCGAGACTTACACAGGAATATTAAGAAGAACAAAATATCAAGAAATTACTTCCACTGTATGGCACAGCTTGATAAACTTCCTTGGCGTATTACTTTACATGTATGCCAACCAAACATCATACTACTACTCACGATTTGCTTTAGGCGCTTTCGGTGTAGCGATGATTGTTGTTACATACATCGTCAGAGTTTTCTGGAAGAGAATCATTCGCAGAAGAAAGCTTTTGGATGTCAACAAAACATCAATGGTGGTTGTTGCAGAGTCCACCACAGTGGATCATTGTCTTTCAGAAATTGCTCACAGCCCATACACAGAGTTTAAGGTTGAGGGCGTTGTAGTTGTTGATAAAGATATGACTGGTCAGGAGATTCAGGGCATTCCAGTAGTCGCAAATGCGGATAGCCTTTTTGAATACCTCAGGACAAATGTAGTAGATGAAATTTTCCTTGATGGTAACACTAGAGCTAGCGAGGAAAGCTTGGCAGGACGTTTGGTTGAGCAGGGACTTACAGTTCACATGTCCTTGATTCACACAAACAATCTTATGCCAAATCGTATTATGGAAACATATGGCGATTATGTTGTACTTACAACAAGTATGCATATTGCCAACAATAGACAGGCGTTCCTAAAGAGATTGATGGATATTTGCGGCGCAATCGTAGGATTGGTTTTAGCATTTATTGCTTTTGTTATTTTTGCACCAGTTATAAAGCTTCAGTCTCCAGGACCAGTATTTTTCACTCAGACACGAATCGGAAAAAATGGTCGTAGATTTAGATTCTACAAATTCAGAACCATGTACATTGATGCTGAAGAGCGCAAAAAAGAGCTTATGTCTCAGAACGAGATGAAGGGAAATATGTTCAAGATGGAAAATGACCCACGTGTCACACCAATCGGACATTTCCTTAGAAAGTATTCTATCGATGAGTTACCTCAGTTCTGGAACGTTCTAATCGGAGAGATGTCTCTTGTTGGAACAAGACCACCACTTGAAGAGGAATACGAAAACTATGCTCTCCATCACAAGGCTAGATTGTCAATCAAGCCAGGCCTTACAGGAATGTGGCAGGTTAGCGGACGTAGCGACATAAAGGATTTTGAGCAGGTAGTTGCTCTTGATACAGAATATATATCTAATTGGTCTCTTGGATTAGATATCAAGATAATATTTAAGACTATAGCTGTTGTTTTTGGCGGAAAGGGCTCGAAATAGTGGCGGATACATATTTTTCTTTGGTCATCTGGACTATAGATACGGATATGGATTATTTCAAAGATTGTCTAGAGTCTATTGATGAGCAGGAGTACCGTAATTTTGAACTTTATATACTAGATAATAATCCTTCCAATGCCATCGAAGTTACCATTAAGGAATTCTTCCCTGACATTGTAGATAAGGTTCATTATCGTCGACTGAAAAAGAAATCTGGAGGTGCCTATGCGTATAACATAGGCGCCCATTTTGCAGAAGGGGATTATCTAGTTTATTTAGGACAGCACGATCGATTAAGTCTTAAGACTTTATCATTTTTAAATGAAAAGATTTCACAGCTGGACAATGACAGTATCGTATATACGGATAATGATGAAATTGTTGGCCAGGATAGAATGAACCCTCATTTTAAATGTGATTTCAACAAAGAACTATTATTGCAGACAAACTATATCGGTGAGTTTGTTGCAATTGCAAGGAATGTTTATAACCGATTGGGAGAATTCAATGAAAAGGCTCAGACTGCCTATATCTATGAATATCTTCTTCGGGCAGCATTCAAAAAAGAATCTATAGAGCATATTCCATCTCTTTTGTATCACAAACGTACTTCAGACAAGCTTCTTACTAAGGAGCAAAGAGCCGAAGCTAATTTTTATTGCAAGGAGCATATGGCACTTGCTATATCTTATCTTCGCCAAACAGGAGTTATTGCAGAGGGACGTATCGATGCATCTCTAAAGAAATGGCATTTGGATTACGATGAAACATCCTTTAGGCGTTTCTCCAAAGATTACATGTTCTTTAAAGAGGAGGATGTTAAGCTCTACACAAGAAACAATGCTAAGAAAATGTATGCATATCTGAATCAGCCTGATGTGGCCGTAGTAGGTGCTCGCTTTATAGATAGAGGCTTCACCTACGACAATGTGGGATATGTGTTTGATACAGATGGTGCCTGGTATCCAGCATTTCATGGCCAGCGTATTTTCAGAGACAGTTATGAAAACCTGGCTAGTATGCCAAGGGACGTAGCGATGGTAGATGCAGGCTGTTGCATGATTGATGCAAAGGTGTATCGAATGCTTCATGGTTTCGACACCAGACTTTCTGGTCAGGATGCAATGTTTGATTTTTGTCTTAGAGCAAAAGCCAGAGGATTTAGAACAATAGTCATTCCAAAAGTTATTGCTAGAAAAAAGAACAGAGTGACAATAACATCCACCGATTCTCATGAAATATTGATGGAAAAACATGGTGAAATCATTAAGAATGGTGACACATTTTACAATAAGAATTTACCGGTTGGTATGGAAAATTATATATTGCCGGGAACACAAGAGTAAAAATGATAAATTTTTACCTCGTTTTTTATAGAATGTGACAGAAATAATTCAGATTTCTTGACAATTAATTAAGCCATAGAGTAGACTAGCATAGTTAAATTTAATTTAAGATGGGAGTAATTATCCGATGAGTAATTTTGAAGATTACGATTTAAGAAGAAGTTCGGGTTCAACTAGAAGCGCAAGACCTACAAACAGAACTTCTGCCAATAGAGCATCTGGTAGACCAGCAACAGGAAGACCAGTATCTAGATCATACGGTAGAGATGCTGATATTTCTCCAGATCTTTCATTGGACGATGAAATCGATTTATATGATTATGACTTACAGAGTGAATCAATGAGCGCTCGCAGACCTAGTGGTAGCCACAGTGCAAGTGGAAGCAGACCACGTAGCTCAGCAAGCTCGCACAGAACTTCAGCAGCTGCTGCTCATTCATCTTCTGCTAAGAGAAAAAAGAAGCCTTCTTCTTCTCACTCAAGCAGCAGACCAACTAGAAGCTCATCTTCATCTAGAGGAAGAAATGTTCCTAGTGGACGCAAGGGTTCAGGAAGAAACGGCAAGAAAAAGAAGACAAGAAGAACAATTATTGTTGTTGAAATCGTAGTATTGTTGCTTCTTTTGCTTATCTTCTTCTTCTGGAACAAATTCGGCAAGGTTAACTGGGACAACATCAACATGGATGAAATCGAAGTTAACAACCTTGATACAGAGACAGAAGAGTTGTTAAGTAACTACACCACACTTGCATTGTTCGGTGTTGATAACCGTTCTAATGGTAACCTTGATAGTGGTAACTCAGATACAATCATTCTTGTTTCTATCAATAACGATACAAAAGAAGTTAAGATGGTTTCTGTACAGCGTGATACATATCTCCAGATTACAGAGGGCACATACAGAAAATGTAACTACGCATACAACCATGGTGGTGTTGAGACTGCTATCAGCATGCTTAATACTAACCTCGACCTTAAGATTTCTGGTTACGTATCAGTTGACTTCTACGCACTTGCTACTATCGTCGATGACTTAGGCGGTTTGGAGCTTGAAATCACTCAGAAGATGATTGACACAGACAACCCAGAGACACATCAGAACGCTCTTGCAGGTTATATTGCAGAGGTTGAGAACGTACTTAACTACTATCCAAACGAAGAGGATGGATGGAAGTATTCAGACTGCTACTTCGACAGCCCAGGAACATACACACTTAACGGTGCACAGGTTGTTGGTTACTGCCGTAACAGATACGCAGTAGATAACGATTACGGTCGTGCTGAGAATCAGCGTGCTGTTATCAAGCAGATTATTGAAAAAGCAAAGAAAGCTAATGTGGCTACATTAAATGATATTGCAAATGATGTATTCCCTAGCATTTCAACAAGCTTGTCACTTTCACAGGTGCTTTCAATGGCAGCATCAGTTGGTGATTATGAGATTTCTGATTCAACAGGATTCCCATTTGCACTCAACTCTACTACAATTAGCAAGACTACTGGTTCAGTATTGGTACCATGTACACTTTCATCAAATGTTTCGCAGTTACATGAGTTCTTGTATGACCAGACTGATTACGATCCTACTGACGATATGGTTGATGTTATTAGCGACCACATTGTTAATGAAACAGGATTCACGGAAGATAGTGCGACAATCACACAAACGACGGATTAATATATCGATAAAGTTCATTCACAGGGACTGGCCTTATGGCTGGTCCCTGTTTTACTTTTAGAGCAAATAGTAGTAAAATCAAAGGGCTTGTATGTTATTAATAAAGCGTATTATGAAAGGAATAAATATATGTGTGGAATAGTAGGATATGTTGGTAAGTCACAGGCAGCACCAATCCTTTTGGATGGACTTAGCAAGCTTGAGTACAGAGGTTATGACTCAGCTGGTATGGCTGTTTATGATGGCACCAAAATCGAATATGAAAAGGCTAAGGGACGTCTTCGTCTTCTTAGCGAGAAAACTCACGATGGTGAGACAATGCAGGGTACAATCGGTATTGGTCACACACGTTGGGCTACTCACGGTGAGCCAAGCGAGACAAACGCTCATCCACATCTCAATGAGGAAGAGACAATCGCAGTAGTTCACAATGGTATTATTGAAAACTATGCAAAGCTTAAGGAAAAGCTTATCAAGCGTGGATACAACTTTAAGTCTGAGACAGATACAGAGGTTGTTGCTCACTTACTTGATTACTATTATAAGCAGGGCAATGATCCTCTTACATGCGTAACAAAGGTTATGCACCGTGTAGAAGGTGCTTACGCTCTTGGTATTATTTTTGCTGATTATCCAGATCAGATTTATTCAGTAAGAAAGGACAGCCCACTTATTGTTGGTCTTGGAAAAGACGGCAACTTAATCGCATCTGATGTACCAGCTGTTCTTAAATACACAAGAAACGTTTACTTCATCGAGAACGAAGAAATTGCACGCCTTACAGAGGATTCAATTGAGTTCTTTGATGTAGATGGACAGCCAATCGAGAAGGAATCTAAGACAATCGATTGGGATGTTGATGCAGCAGAAAAGGGTGGTTATGACCACTTCATGATTAAGGAGATTCACGAAGAACCAAAGACAGTTCGTGATACACTTAATCCTAGAATTAAAAATGACACTGTTGATATCGAAGAGCTTGGAATGAGCGATGATGAAATCAAATCTATTTCACGTATTCGTATCGTTGCCTGCGGTAGTGCATATCACACAGGTGTTACAGCTAAATATGTTTTCGAGGAAATGGCACGTATCCCCGTTGAGGTTGATATAGCTTCAGAGTTCAGATACAGAAACCCTATCCTTCAGGAGAACGAGCTTGTTATTGCTATCAGCCAGTCTGGTGAGACAGCAGATACAAAGGAAGCAGTTCGTATGGCTCGTGCAATGGGCAACATGACACTTGCTATTGTAAACGTAGTAGGTTCTTCAATTGCTCGTGAGGCTGAAAAGGTTATGTACACATGGGCTGGTCCTGAGATTTCAGTTGCTACAACAAAGGCATACTCAGCACAGCTTATAGCGTTATACTTACTTGCTATGAAGTTTGCTGATGTTAGAGGTCTTCTTTCAGCAGATGAAATGAAGTCTCTTATCACAGATTTAAAGAAGCTTCCAGAGCAGATAGAAATGCTCCTTGGAAATAAGGAACGTATCCAGAAATTTGCTAACAGATTTGTTGCTGCAAAGGATGTATTCTTTATTGGTCGTGGAATTGATTATGCAATTGCTATGGAAGGTTCTCTTAAGCTTAAGGAGATTTCATATATTCATTCAGAAGCATATGCAGCTGGCGAATTAAAGCACGGAACAATCTCTCTTATTGAAGAGGGCACATTAGTAGGAGCAGTTGCAACTCAGGAAAACGTTTATGCAAAGACTGTTTCAAATATCGTAGAATGCAAGACACGTGGCGCTTTCATTCTTGCTGTTACAACAGTTGGACATGAAGACATTGAAGAAGTGGCAGATTATGTAATGTATGTTCCACAGACAAACAGATACTTTACAAACTCATTGGCTATTATTCCACTTCAGTTGTTTGGATATTATGTTTCAGTGGGCAAAGGTTTTGATGTGGATCATCCAAGAAACCTTGCAAAGTCAGTTACTGTTGAATAAACCGTCACCTGACTATCACATTACTGGGTTATTCTTACTAAAAGTTTAAATGGAGGCGAGTTTATGAGTGATTTATACAACAATGGAGGCTCAAACAATGGGCCAGAAAACAACAATGGTTCATATTCCTACAAGAAGGACGAGATAAACCAAGGTGAGTCTTATTATCAATGGTCACCTTACGACAATGGTAATAAGAATAAAAAGCCAAAGAAGACCACAGGCTTCGGTGCAAAGCTTGGACGTGCAGCGGCAATCGCTTTAGTATTTGGATTGATTGCAGGTACAGCATTCCAGTCAGTAGTATATGTTTCAAACAGATTCTTACCAATGTCTGCATCAGCAGAAACAACAATTGAATCTACAGAGACAGAAGACACATCTGATAGCGCAAGTGGCACAGCTCTTTCTACTACATCAAACAAAGTATCTACAACAGTTACTTCAGATGTATCAGAAATTGCTGAAAATGTTCTTCCAGCAATCGTACAGGTTACAAATGTAGGTCTTACAGAATACCAGACATTCTTTGGAACAATGCAGCAGGAGACAACATCAGCTGGTTCCGGAATTATCATCTCACAGGATGATGACTACATTTACATTGCAACAAACAACCACGTAGTTTCAGGTGCTGAAACACTTACAATTACTTTCAACGACGGCGAAGCTGTTGAAGGAACAATCAAAGGAACTGATTCATCATGCGACCTTGCTGTAGTAGCAGTTGCAGTTGCAGATATCCCTTCAGATACTCTTTCAGTAATCAAGGTTGCTACACTTGGCGATTCAGATTCAACAGTTGTAGGTGAGGCAGCTATCGTAATCGGTAACGCACTTGGTTATGGTACATCAGTAACAACTGGTATTATTTCTGCTAAGGACCGTGAGGTTTCAATCACAGACGACGACGGAAATATAGTTACTAACAGCCTTATCCAGACAGATGCAGCAGTTAACCCAGGTAACTCAGGTGGTGCATTACTTAATGCGACAGGCGAGGTAATCGGTATTGTATCTGCAAAGCTTGCAGATGAGTCTGTAGAAGGTATGGGATATGCAATTCCTATCTCTTATGCATGGGATATTATCCAGCAGATGATTGATAACGATGTTGTATCAGAGCTTGATGCTTCTTATCTTGGTATCGCTGGTAAGGATATTACATCAGAAATGTCTGAGCAGTATGATGTTCCAGTTGGTGTATACGTAGCTCAGGTTGTTGCAGGTTCAGGTGCTGAAGCAGCTGGTATCGAAGTTGATGACGTAATCACATCATTCAACGGACGTACAGTTACATCTGTAAACACACTCAACAACATTATGAAGTACCTTCCAGCCGGCACAACCGTAGAGGTCACTGTCGCCAAGGCATCAAATAACTACGAAGAAGAAACCGTAGAAGTAACACTTACACATAAGGTTGACGCGGTTCAGTAAATCGTAAAAAAAAGGCTAGCCATAATTACTTGGCTAGCCTTAAATTATATGAGTCATGCTGTAGGCATCAAGCTCTACTATTTCTCAAGCGAGACGTGTTGTCGAGCGGAGAAATCAGTAGGCTTGTAGCCGTAACAGCATGGCTCTCATAGTTTATCGTGGTGTTATACGTGTGTTGAGGTCTACCCCTGCTATTGCGCTGGCTTGCGCTACTACATTAGGGTCTGCACAGTTCTGATAGAAGGTGTAGGACATCTTCTTTGAACCGTCTACGTTGCAGAGTCCATTAGCGAGGCCCTGTGCGATTTCACCTGGATCATCCTTCTCACGTGAAAGAATCATTCCATCAATGTGACTGTTGTTCATAGCAACAAGGTATGCGTATACAACTGCAGCTGCCTGGAGGTCTTCACCTGAAAGTGATGTGTATCCCTGTTCAGAAAGCTTTACAGTTCTAACTGCACCTGTTGGTGAAAGCATATCGCTCTGGCACATAAAGTCTGTTACTACATCGATATTCTGAAGTGAAATGTATGGTGAGTTCTGGCTGTGTGTTAAGCTGCTAGAAGCTGCCCATGGAGTTGCACTTGTAAGTGGTGTCATGTAAGCGTGAGTTGCAAGTCTCCAATCAACATTTCCCTCTGCCTTAATCATTGAGTTGAACTGAGTTAAGAAAGACTTACCAGCATAGTAATTTGCTGCACCTGCTCTAGCCCACTGCTGATCTGTACAAACGTATACGTTAGCTGTTGCGTTTTCAGATTTGATTCCGTTGTACATGACGCGGAATGCATTTGTATACTGCTGTGTGAAAGCTTCTAATGAACCGCAGTTCATGTAGTTCCAATCTCCCCAAGCGTTTACTTCGTTACCGATGATATAGTTATCAACCTGTCCGAAGCCGTGACCTGAATATCTGTTTCCAAGGAATGCTGCTGCAGCACTGAGGATATCTACACCTTCAGTAGTTGAAGCATTTAATCCATAGTAATTGTGAAGTCCTAATCCATCATAAGAATAAGGATTAATAAATTCTGTCTGAGCTGCCTGGTCAACAACAATAATTAATGTAACCTGGCATCCCATTCCATTGTATTTTCTAATAGCGTTATCATATCCAGAAAGTCTAGCTGTCTCAAAGTGATAAACCTTTCCGTTATAACTATATGAACCACCACCATTTGAAATCCATGAAAGTGGAAGAGTTAACTGAACCTGCTGGCAACCAAGATCTCTTGGCTGGTTCTTATTGAATGTTGCAACATCAAGTGCTGGAAGAATACCCTTCTTTCCATAATCCATTCTTGCACATGCATATGTAGCACATCCTTCAGGATTTGTAATGTACATGCTGTTTGAAACAGGTGAAAGAGCTCCACCCTTCATAACACAAACAGTAAACTTCTTGAAAAGCATTGTGCTTGCAGTTCCTTTTCCAAGTGGAACAGAGAATGTTGCTCCGGAAGCTGCTGTGACCTGGGCTACATCAACACCTGCTGGTGCTGTCTGGTTCGCATCAGATGCTACAAGGTGATATAAACCATCCTCTGATGATGATGCACCGGAAGTTGTGACAACAACATCAGTGCCTTGAATCAAAGCTGCGGCGATTGTAACACCACTGGATGCTGACTTTGTTTTAGCCTCTGCGTTAAGGCTAGGTACTGCTAGAAATGCACTAAGTGAAAAAACTAATGCAAATGCGATGCTAGCAATTTTTTTAGAAATCTTCATATATCATAGCTCCTTTCAGCTGATGAATCTTCTCCGATAGCGGAGTCATCTAAAAATATAGCATGATTATTATTAAAAATCATAGAAATTATAAAATATACAAGAAAATAACATAGAAAAAACATAAATGAGATACAAGAGTATTTCACAAAATTTTCATAGTCGATTTGTGAGAAAGGACGAAATGGCCTTAGAGATATTGACGTAGTGGGGCATAAAGGATATTATTTACACGTACTGGAAACGTTACCAGTAACGGTTCCAGAAAAACTAAACATAGCTGATAACAGGATGGATTAGGCCCCTGAATGTTAAATAAAAAGGCTGTGTAGTTTCAATAAAGGAAGGAAAAATCATGACAATTAAAGACATTGCACGTTTATCAGGTGTAAGTGTCAGTACCGTATCAAGGGTGCTTAATGACCATCCTGACGTAAGCGAGGAAGCTAAGGAAAAGGTATTAGCTGTTGTGCAAGAGTACAACTATATACCTAACACTAGCGCAAGGGAGCTTGGTAAGACTTCATCAGACAACATAGGTGTTGTTGTAAGAGGATTATCTAACCCATTCTACACAAAGATTATTACAGAGATTGGAAGCGGAATTGAAAAGGCTGGTTACACCATGGTGATGCAGCAAATCGCAGCAGGCGAAGATGAGATTATGACCGCAGCCAAAATGGAAAGGGATAAGAAGCTCCAGGGTCTGATTTTTCTTGGAGGAAATTTGGATTATACAAAGGAACGAATGACTAGCATCAATGTTCCTTATGTATGTTGTACATTCAATAATCAGTATGGAACATTAGATAAATCTGATTATTCAAGTGTATGTATAGATGACAACCAGGCTGCATATGATGCAGTGGAATATTTGGTTAATGAAGGCCACAGAAAGATAGTTGTTTTGCTATCAGGAGTGGAGGATGGCTCAGTCAGCCAGGTGAGATTTGCCGGCTATAAACGAGCATTGAAGGATTTTGGAATACAACTAGAGGAAAATCTGATAATAGAGATCAATAGTTTCAATATTGCAGATGCCTATGCAGGCATGAAAGAATGGTTAAAAAAGAATAGAGAATTCACAGCAGTATTTGCTATCTCAGATAATATGGCAATGGGAGCAATGAAAGCTTTGAGGGAAGCTGGTAAAAAGATGCCAGATGATGTTGCGGTTATTGCGATAGATGGAATCGAAGCTTCTGAATACATGAATCCTGTGTTATCAACTCTATGTCAGCCAATGGAAAAAATGGGCAGTGAAGCAGTGAAATTGTTGGTAGATATCATTAATGGGAAACGCACATACAGACATGTGATTCTTCCAACTACTTTAAGAGAAGGTGAGACTCTTAAGTAGGTAATTCTCTTGGTTTTTACAAAGGAGGTATAGAGTCCTTTGTTGAAACATAGAAATTATCATACACAAAAAGGAGAGTGTAAGAAATGAAGATGAAGAAAGTATTGGCATTAGGGTTGATCGCAATGATGTCGACAGCTGCATTTGCAGGCTGTGGTTCAAGCGAAAGTAGCGATGGTGGTTCTGCAAGCACAGGAGATAGCGCAAGCGGACAGGTTTATTACCTTAACTTCAAGCCGGAGGCAGATGAGGCTTGGCAGAAAATCGCTGCACAGTACACAGAAGAGACAGGTGTTCCTGTAACAGTTATTACAGCAGCTTCTGGTACATACGAGGAGACATTGTCATCTGAGATTATTAAAGACGAGGCTCCTACATTATTCCAGGTAAATGGTCCAGTAGGTCTTGCTAACTGGAAGGACTATTGCTATGACCTTAAGGGTTCATCTCTCTATGATGAGTTAACAAGTGATTCATTTGCTCTTTATGATGGGGATTCTGTTGCAGGTATTGCATATGTTATCGAGTCTTATGGACTTATCGTAAATACAGAATTACTTGAGCAGGCTGGATACACACTTGATGACATCGCAAGCTTCGATGACTTAAAGACAGTTGCAGAAGATATCACAGCTCGTTCAGGAGAGCTTGGATTCTCAGCATTTACATCAGCAGGTATGGATGGTTCTTCTGATTGGAGATTCAAGACACACCTTGCAAACCTCCCTATTTACTTCGAGTATCAGGACAAGGGCATCGATTCTACAGACGCAATCGAAGGTACATACCTTGATAACTACAAGGCAATGTGGGATCTCTACATCAACAATGCAACATGTGATCCTTCTGAGTTAGCTGGTAAGACTGGTGATGATGCAGAAAATGAATTTGCAGAGGGCCAGGCAGTATTCTATCAGAATGGTTCATGGGAATATAAGAACCTTACAGATAAGGGTATGACAGATGATCAGCTTGCAATGATTCCAATTTACATTGGCGCAGGCGATGAGGCTAATCAGGGACTTTGCACAGGTACAGAGAACTATTGGTGTGTAAACTCTGAAGCATCAGAAGAAGATATTCAGGCAACAATTGATTTCCTTACATGGATGGTTACATCTGAGGCAGGTACACAGATGCTTTCTGAAAACATCGGTGTAATTCCTTTCAAGAATGCAGCAGATACAACTAACCTTTTCGTACTTAACGATAGAGCATACACAGAAGCAGGCAAGACACCAGTTTCTTGGAACTTCACAACTATGCCTTCAGAAGAATGGAAGAATGGCGTAGGTAGTGCTCTTACAGCATATGCAGCAGGCACAGGTTCATGGGACGATGTTGTTTCAGCATTCGTTGATGGCTGGGCATCAGAATACGCTGCAGCTAATAACTAAAGAAAGACTCTTTTTAGAGTATTTTTTCTTCTTTTATTCTTAGGAGGGCGAGGCCTAACGCCCTCCAAATTTTTTGGGATTGGAGATTGCTATGGAGAAAGCTATTAGAAAATACTGGCCCATTTTTGTACTACCTACCTTAGCAGCTTTTTGCGTTGGTTTTATTTATCCATTTGTACAAGGTTTGTATTTATCATTCTGTAAATTTACAACTATTAAAAAAGCAACATTTATTGGAGTAGACAATTACGCGTATGCAATACTAGATAGTGAGTTTTGGCATTCATTCTGGTTTACAGCGCTTTTTACTGTGGTATCCACAGTGTTAATAAATGTAATAGCATTTGCTATTGCTCTGGCACTTACAAACAAAATAAAAGCATCTAACTTTTTTAGAACAGTTTTCTTTATGCCAAACCTTATCGGTGGTATTGTTCTTGGTTACATTTGGCAGATTCTTTTAAACTGTGTCCTTTCACTTTTGGAAAAGCCACTTCTTGCTCTTAATGCAACATATGGATTTATCGGTTTGACAATTCTTATGTGCTGGCAGCAGATTGGTTACATGATGATTATATATATCGCAGGACTTCAATCTATTCCTGATGATTATATTGAAGCTGCAAAGATTGACGGCGCTACAACAAGTCAGATACTTTTCAGAGTAAAGATTCCAAATGTAATGCCTTCAATTACAATTTGTACCTTCCTTACAATCACTAATGGATTCAAGCTCTTTGATCAGAACCTGGCATTGACAGGCGGCGAACCTGCACATGCATCAGAGATGCTTGCTCTTAATATTTACAACACCTTCTACAGCCGTACAGGCCCTCAGTGGAAAGGCTATGGTCAGGCAAAGGCTGTTATCTTCTGTATTATGGTAATTATTATCTCCATGATTCAGTTGAAGTTTACTAAATCAAAGGAGGTGCAGCAGTAATGAAAGCAAAAGAGAAAATTGCCAAGGGTATTGTATTTATTGTTTTGTGTATTTTGGCTGTACTTTGGATTTATCCAGTTTTTATGATATTAATCAACTCGCTTAAGGGTGATACATTTATCAGCACTAACACAGTTTTTCAACTGCCAGATGCGAAGAGCTTTATAGGTCTTGAAAACTATAAGGATGCTCTTTCTTCAAAGGGATTTGCAGCAGCTTTTGGATACAGCTTAGTTATCACTGTCACATCTGATGTGCTTATTTTGATTGGTACATCAATGTGCGCTTGGTACATAACACGAGTTCACGGAATGCTCTCAAAAGTATGTTATGCTCTTTTCGTGTTCTCAATGGTAGTTCCATTCCAAATGCTTATGTTCACACTTTCATCTACAGCTGATAGATTGGATTTGGATACACCATTCAATATATGTATAATATATTTAGGTTTTGGCGCTGGATTGGCAGTGTTTATGTTTACAGGATTTATGAAGTCTATTCCTCTGGAAATTGAGGAAGCAGCAATGATTGACGGCTGTAATCCAATCCAGACATTTTTCCAGATTGTATTACCTATACTGAAGCCTACACTTATTTCAGTAGCTATCCTTGAAACAATGTGGCTTTGGAATGATTACTTATTACCATATCTTGTTCTAGACCGTAAGAAATACATGACTATTCCAATTCTTATTCAGTATTTCCGCGGCAGCTATGGACATGTTGAAATGGGACCAATGATGGCATGCATCATGATGACAGTTTTACCAATCATCATCATGTATATTTGCCTTCAGAAATATATTATCAAAGGCGTAATTGCTGGAGCTGTAAAAGGCTAGGAGAGAGAATATGAAAAGAAGTAGCGGTATTTTACTGCCTATATCTTCATTGCCATCTGCATATGGCATTGGCACATTTGGAAAGGCAGCGTACAAATTTGCAGATTTTTTGAAAGCTTCAGGTCAGAAGTATTGGCAGGTTTTACCACTGGGCCCAACAAGCTATGGCGACAGCCCATACCAAAGCTTTTCTACTTTTGCCGGAAACCCTTATTTCATAGATCTTGAAATGCTGATTGAGGAAAAGCTTCTTACAAAAAAGGAAGTAGAGGCTGAAAACTGGGGAACAAATCCAAGATACGTGGATTATGGACAGATTTATAGCAGCAGATTCAAGATTCTTGAAAAGGCAAAGGAAAGAGGCTACAAGGCTGCGTTAGGGGATATTTCTCACTTTAAGAAAAACAATCCATGGGTAGAGAACTATGCTCTATTTATGTCCATTAAAAAACATTTTGGACAGCTTAGTTGGCAGGAATGGCCAGAGGAAGATATCCGTCTTCACAAGCCAGAGGCCGTAGAAAAATACAGAAAGCTATTAGAAAAGGATATTGAATTCTTTATATACATTCAATATTTGTTCTTCAAGCAGTGGACCAAGCTTAAAAAGTATATCAATGATTTAGGAATAGAAATCATTGGAGATTTACCAATCTATGTAGCATTGGACTCATGTGATGTTTGGGCTGAGCCAGAATTCTTTAGCCTGGATGAAGAAAACTATCCAGTTGAGGTGGCCGGTGTTCCACCAGATTATTTTAGTGAAGACGGTCAGCTTTGGGGTAATCCATGCTATAACTGGAAGGCTCTAAAGAAGGATGGATACCGTTGGTGGATTCGTAGAATCGAAGGTGCTGCAAAGCTCTATGATGTATTACGTATTGATCACTTCAGAGGCTTTGATGAATACTGGGCAGTTCCAGCAGGGCAGAAGACCGCAAAAAAGGGCAAATGGAAGAAAGGCCCTGGAATGGATTTGGTAGGTCTACTATCTGAAAAATTCCCAAATATCGAATTCATAGCAGAGGATTTAGGAGAACCATCTCCAACTGTTGTGGAGCTTCTACATGACAGCAAGTGGCCAGGCATGAAGGTACTTGAGTTTGCATTCGATTCAGGAGAACCAAACAACTACCAGCCACACACATACGACAAAAACTGTGTATGCTACACTGGCACTCACGACAATGCAACCGTCATGGAATGGTACCAGGAGGCCAACAAAAAAGACAAAGAATATGCCAGCAAGTATCTAGGAATCTCCAAATCAGAGGGCTTTAACTGGGGCATGATTCGTGGTGGCATGAGTTCGGTGGCCATACTCTTTGTAGCTCAGATGCAAGACTTCCTTGGCCTTGGCAAATACAATCGTATCAACATCCCAGGCACAGACTCAGGCAACTGGCAGTGGCGTCTTATCGAGGACGAAATCACAGACGACCTTGCAGAAAAAATCTACAAAATGTCTGTCATGTACGACCGCACCAAGAAAAAAGAAACCCCTAAAAAGCCTGCAAAATCAAAGGCTAAAAAATAACCCATACTCCTACTCGCACCCCTAGTGTATGTAAAACTGGCTGCCCTCCGGGGGCCCTGCACCGGTCTGTATAGGGGGGGTCGATTTCGCGAATATTATAGTTTTTCTTAGTGCAATAGGCGAGCATACTGCAGGTGTCTTGTTGCGGGATGAACTTTTTCTGAATCTGTATTGGCTAGGACGGACACTATAATATTATTAATATGGATTTCCAAAGCTATGGTACCTTGGGTTCATATTACATTCGCTAAGTAGAACTAAAAAAGAGATATTTGTATGTATGAGCACCGTGGCACATTCAACATCGTGTTTCAAGTGACCACTGCTGCCGCCGTCCTAGCGGCAGCTGCTCATCCATATCAAATATCTCTTTTTGTTCTACTAGGCTCATTCCAAAATCACCCAAAGGTATCCATAGTTTTTGAAATCCATATCCTAATCAAGAACTGCGTGTCCGTCCATAGACATACAGATTCAGAAAATGTACAGACCTGCAAAAGACACCTGTAAATAAGTGTGCTCGCCTTGCACTTTAGAAAAACATAATATTCATGCGATGACTCCCCCTATACAGACCGGTGCAGGGCCCCGGAGGGCAGCCAGTTTATTGTACTTTTATGGGGCGTGCGAGTAGGAGTTGGATGGTGGTACGGTTTTGATTTCGAGGGGTATATGTGGTACAATAGCGCAAGATTCGCATATTTGACGGAGGTTTTGTGATGAAAAATAGAGTTTTAGCATTAGCTTTAGCTACAGTGATGGCTACTTCTATGGTGGCATGTGGAAGTTCTTCTGATGAGGCTACAGAGGAGACTACACAGGTAGCAGAGATAGAGTACAATGTTGACGACTACGTTACACTGGGAGATTACAAAGGGATTGAAGTTACAATCGAAGGTGAGTATGAGTATACTGACGAAGGATTTGCGCAGTATGTAGCAGATACTATTGAGTCTGCGGCAGTTTATGCTGAGGATGATAGCCAGACAGAGGTTCAGGAAGATTCAATTGTAAATGTTGATTATGTTGGTTCACAGGATGGAGTGCCTTTTGATGGTGGTTCAGCAGAGGACCAGATGATTGATGTAGCAGGCAATTGCATGGCTGGTGGTACTACAGGATTTATTGATGGATTTACAGCAGGTCTTGTGGGACACAGTGTTGGCGATGAAGTTGCATATGATGTTACTTTCCCTGAGTCATATGGCAATACAGATTTAGCTGGCCAGACAGTTGTATTTACATTCCAGATTAATTACATTGCTAAGGCTATTGAGTCTGAGGATGACTTAACAGATGATGTAGTATCAGCTAATTTCGGATACGATACAGTTGATGAATATATCGCTGCTCTTAAGGAAGAATATACAGCTTCATTAGAGGACAATCTTGAGGATGATACAGAGACAGCAGTATTAAATGCTCTCATTAACAACTGCACTGTTTCAGAGGTACCAGAGGGACTTCTTCAGGCAAGAGTAGATCTTATCCTTTCTATTCAGAGCAAGCAGTATGAAGCATACGGCACAACAATGGAAGCATACCTTACATCTATGGGATATGATTACCAGGAAGTAATCAACACTCTCACAGAGAATGTTAAGGAATCAACTAAGACAGAGCTTATCCTTGAAGCAATCGCTAATAAGGAAGGTATAGAGGTTGATGAAGAGGGTTACACAGAGTTCATCACACCAATTTATCAGAATATGGGTTATACAGACCTTGATACATTCTATGCTGATTTCACTGTAGATGGATATGGCGGACAGAAATATTTTGAGCTTGCATATCGTACAGAAAAGGCAACAGATTTCTGTGTAGAGAATGCTGTAGTTAATTCTACAAACGTTCTTAATGCAGATGCTGATACAGAGGAAGATTCAGAAGTTGTAACAGACGAAGAATTGGAATCTGAGGTAGAAGTAGAAGCTGATGAACAGTAGGAAATACTTTCTATTTTTACCTAGCTGTAGTATAATTTACTCTAGCTTTTTGGCTCTTAGGAGCAATTAATATAAAAGGAGAAATAAGATGGAACACATTAAGACACTTAACACAAAGAGATTACAGAACACAGTTAAAGAAGGCGGATGTGGCGAGTGCCAGACATCATGCCAGTCAGCTTGCAAGACATCTTGCACAGTTGGTAACCAGAGCTGTGAGCACAAGAACTAATCTTACAAAGATTATCTATATTTAACGCGAAGGCCGGTCCTATCTAATGTAAATTAGGGGAACGGTCTATTGTGCGTTTATGAAAGGACTTTATTTTTAGTGATACACCAGTTTAAAAACAACGGTTATAACGTTGTCATAGATATTAACAGTGGCGCGATTCACGTAGTTGATGATGTCACATACGATTACCTTGCTCTCTGGCAGGAGCATGGCGCAGAGGTCGCTTTTACAAAGATGAAAGAGAGCCATTCAGAAGTTTCAGAGGAGGAGCTTAACGCTATCAAATCCGAAATTCAGCAGCTTATTGACGATGGCTCATTATTTACAGAGGATAACTACGAGCCTCACATTGCTGATTTTACAGCACGCCCTACAGTGGTAAAGGCTCTTTGCTTACATATAACACACGATTGCAACTTGGCATGTAAATACTGCTTCGCAGAGGAAGGCGAATACCATACAGGTAAGCGCGAGCTCATGAGCTACGAAGTTGGTAAGCAAGCACTTGATTTCTTAGTTGCTAATTCAGGCAGCCGTCGAAACCTTGAGGTTGATTTCTTCGGTGGCGAGCCACTTATGAACTGGCAGGTTGTAAAGGATCTTGTTAAGTATGGTCGTTCAATTGAAAAGGAACACGGAAAGAACTTCCGATTCACTCTTACGACAAACGGCGTTCTTTTAAATGATGAGATTCAGGAATTTGCAAATAAGGAGATGGCCAATGTAGTACTTAGCTGCGACGGTCGTCCAGAAATTCATAATCTTATGCGTCCATTCAGAAAAGGCGCACCAAGCTACGAAATCGTTATGCCAAAGTTTAAAAAGTTGGCAGAATCCAGAAATCAGGACAAATACTACATCAGAGGTACATTCACTAGAAACAATCTTGATTTCTCAAAGGATGTTATCCACTTGGCAAACGAAGGCTTCAAGCAGATTTCAGTTGAGCCGGTAGTCGCTCAGGATACAGATGATTACGCTATCCGTGAGGAAGACTTACCAAAGCTCTTTGAAGAATACGATAATCTTGCAGCAGAAATGATGAGACGTCAGGGCACAGATGAAGATTTCAATTTCTTCCACTTCATGATTGATTTGGAAGGTGGCCCATGTGTTTACAAGCGTCTTTCAGGATGTGGTTCAGGAACTGAGTACATGGCAGTTACACCTACTGGTGAGCTTTATCCATGTCATCAGTTTGTTGGAAACACAGACTTCTGTCTTGGCGATGTATATAACGGAGTTAAAAAGACTGATGTTGTTAATCAGTTCAAGCACTGCAATGTATACGCTAAGGAAGAATGTAAGAATTGCTTCGCAAGATTTTACTGTAGCGGCGGTTGTGCAGCTAATGCATACAACTTTACTGGCAGCATTTTGGGGAACTATCACGTTGGCTGCGAGTTACAGAAAAAACGTATTGAATGTGCTATTGCATTAAAGGTTCACGCAAGCGAGCTAGAGGCTGAGGCACAATAAATAGAATAGGAGAATAAAAATGAGACGTTTAAAAAAGGGACAGGGTATTGCCTGGCTTGTTGCGTTCGTAGTAATCCTTGGTTTACTTGGTTACTATGCAGCACTTGTTCTTACAGGCACAATCAATAAGACTGACGACAGCCTTAAGTTAGGACTTGATCTTGACGGTGGTGTCAGCATTACATACGAAGCAGTTGGAGATACACCTACTGACGAGCAGATGGAGGATACAATCCTTAAGCTTCAGCAGCGTATCGAAAACGACTTGGGCGAAGAAAGCTCAACAACAGAAGCTAATGTTTATCGTGTAGGCGATAAGCGTATCACAGTTGAAATTCCAGGTGTTTCTGATGCTAATGCTCTTTTGGAAGAGCTTGGTACACCAGGTACACTTTACTTCATTACTCAGTACGATATTGAGGGAAATCCAAACTACACAATCAACGGTTATGATGCAGATGGCAACATCGATGGCACACTTAACTATGACATCGATACATTGATTGATAATGGCTCAGTTATTGCAACTGGTACAAATGTTACTAGTGCACAGGCAGCTACTCAGACAAACCAGACAACAAACGCTACAGAGTATGTTGTTCAGCTTCGTTTCGACGATGAGGGAACAACAGCATTCTCAGCAGCAACAACAGCAGCTTCATTAACAGGCGATTCAATTGCAATCTACTATGATGGTAAGTTTGTTTCAGTTCCTACCGTAAAGAATGCAATTTCAGATGGTAATTGCGTCATCGAGGGAATGGATTCATACGAGCAGGCTCAGAAGCTTGCTTCATACATCCGTATCGGTGGACTTGATATTGAGCTTACAGAGCTTGAGTCTCAGGTAGTAGGTGCTCAGCTTGGTTCTGACGCACTCAGAACATCACTTATTGCTGCAGGTGTAGGTCTTGTTATCGTTATGTTATTCCTTATTGCTATGTACTTAGTACCAGGTGTTGTTGCTTCACTTGCACTTGCTCTTTACACAGCAATGCTTATTGGAATCTTAAAGGCATTTGATATTACACTTACATTGCCAGGTATCGCTGGTATGATTCTTTCAATCGGTATGGCGGTTGATGCCAATGTTATTTGCTTCGCACGTATCCGTGAGGAGATTAAGAATGGACGTCCTGTTATCTCAGCAATTGAAACAGGATTCTCAAAGGCTCTTTCAGCTATCCTTGATGGAAACATCACAACACTTATTGCAGCAGCAGTTCTTGGAATCCTTGGTTCAGGTACTGTAAAGGGATTCGCAATTACACTTGCACTCGGTGTTGTTTTATCAATGTTTACAGCACTTGTTATTACACGTATCCTTATGAATTCTTTCTATGCACTTGGCGTTCGTTCTCCAAAGGCATACGGTAAGGCTAAGGAACCTACAAAGTTCGACTTCGTTGGAAAGAAGGCAATCTTCATTACAATTTCAGTTGCAATCATCGCAGCAGGCTTTGTAACAATGGGTGTATTCAAGGCAAAGGATGGAGCAGGACTTAACTACTCTCTCGAGTTCCTTGGTGGTACATCAACAACAGTTGATTTCAACGAGACATACACACTTGAGCAGTTAGATAGCATTGTTGTTCCAGATATCGCTTCTACACTTGATATTAGCGAGGGAAGCATCCAGACAACAACAGTTGATGGAAGCAACCAGGCAATCTTCAAAACACGTACACTTACACTTGATGAGCGTACAGCTTTAAATGAAATGTTCGAGTCAAAGTATTCAGTTGCAGAGGATTCAATTACTTCACAGAGTATTGGTTCTACAATCTCAGGCGAGATGCGCAGCCAGTCAACAATCGCAGTTATCGTTGCAGTACTTTGCATGCTTGTATATATTTGGTTCAGATTTAAGGACATCAGATTTGCATCATCAGCAATCATTGCTCTTATCCACGATGTACTTATTGTATTGTCACTTTATGCATTTGCACGTATATCAGTTGGTTCAGCATTTATTGCATGTATGCTTACAGTTATCGGTTACTCTGTTAACGATACAATCGTTGTATTTGACCGTATCAGAGAAAACCACAAGGCAATCAGAACAGAGACAGCTGAGACTCTTAAGGAGCTTGCAAACAACTCATTGTCACAGACATTGTCTCGTAGTATTTCAACATCAATAACAACAGCAATCATGGTACTTATGCTTCTCATCCTTGGTGTTTCATCAATCAGAGAGTTCGCATTACCACTTCTTGCTGGTGTAATTGCTGGTACATATTCATCTATCTTTATCGCAACACAGCTTTGGTACATATTTAGAGTTAGTGGTAAAAAGTCGAATTAATTATCACTCATCAAATAGTTATTAAAGTATTTAGTATAGATTAGGAGATATAGTATGATCGACATTAAATTTTTACGCGAAAATCCAGACGCAGTTAAAGAGAATATTAAAAAGAAGTTCCAGGAGCACAAGCTTGGTCTTGTTGATGAAGTAATTGAACTTGATGACAAGAGACGTGCTGCTCAGCAGGAGGCAGATGACCTCCGTGCTGAGATGAACAAAGCATCTAAGCAGATCGGTGCATTAATGGGACAGGGCAAAAAGGATGAGGCTGAGGCTGCAAAGAAAGAAGTTGCAGAGCTTAAGCAGAGAATCAAGGACCTTGAGCCAGTTGAGAAGGAGCTTTCAGACAAGGTTGAAGAAATCATGATGAAGATTCCTAACATCATTGATCCTTCAGTTCCAATTGGTCCAGATGATTCTTGCAACGTTGAAATCGAAAAGTTCGGTGAGCCAGTGGTTCCTGATTTCGAAATCCCATATCACACAGATATCATGGAGAGATTCAATGGTATCGATATGGATGCAGCTGGTAAGGTTGCAGGTAATGGTTTCTATTACTTAATGGGAGATATTGCTCGTCTTCATTCAGCAGTTATCTCATATGCACGTGATTTCATGATTGATAGAGGATTTACATATTGCATTCCTCCTTTCATGATTCGTTCAAACGTAGTTACTGGCGTTATGTCATTCGAAGAGATGGACGCTATGATGTACAAAATCGAAGGTGAGGATCTTTACCTTATCGGAACATCAGAGCATTCAATGATCGGTAAGTTCATCGATACACTTAATGATGAAGCAAACTTACCATACACACTTACAAGCTACAGCCCATGCTTCCGTAAGGAAAAGGGTGCTCATGGTATTGAGGAGCGTGGTGTATATCGTATCCACCAGTTCGAGAAGCAGGAGATGATCGTTGTTTGTAAGCCAGAAGATTCAAAGATGTACTATGACAAGCTTTGGCAGAACACAGTTGATTTATTCCGCAGCTTAGATATTCCTGTACGTACACTTGAGTGCTGTTCAGGAGATTTAGCTGATCTTAAGGTTAAGTCTTGCGACGTTGAGGCATGGTCACCACGTCAGAAGAAGTACTTCGAAGTTGGTTCATGCTCAAATCTTGGCGACGCACAGGCACGCCGTCTTAAGATTCGTGTTAAGGCTGAGGATGGTACAAAGTACTTTGCTCACACACTTAACAACACAGTTGTTGCTCCACCACGTATGCTTATCGCATTCTTGGAGAACAACCTTCGCGAGGATGGCAGCGTAGCTATCCCTAAGGCACTCCAGCCTTACATGGGTGGTAAGGAAGTCCTCATACCCGTAAAATAATCGTATTTGACAATATATTCGAATCATATTATTATTCATCGGGAAGAAATCTAATATAGTATTTAATGGCAAGTAGCATCAAAGTCTCGGTAAGCGCGAGGAGGAAGGCTCCATACAAGCTAGGAAGGAACCCCGAAGGGGGAGGTTGCCTAGCGAAGTGTGGAAGGTGGCCTCCGGGAGCATGAAAAACTTAAGTGCTACTTGCACTTTTTGGGGTTTTTACTGTAACTATAGGTTTGCAGTAGAAAAGGAAGTTTTATGGCAATTCAGAGTAGAGAAGATATTAGAAATATTGCGATTATCGCACACGTAGATCACGGTAAAACTACACTTGTAGATGAGCTTTTGAAGCAGTCTGGTGTATTCCGTGAGAACCAGGAAGTAGCTGAGCGTGTCATGGATTCAAATGACATCGAGCGTGAGCGTGGTATCACAATTCTTTCAAAAAACACAGCAGTATATTATAAAGACACAAAGATTAACATTATCGATACACCAGGTCATGCTGACTTTGGTGGCGAGGTTGAGCGTGTTCTTAAGATGGTAAACGGTGTTGTTCTTGTAGTAGATGCATTTGAAGGTGCAATGCCACAGACAAAGTTCGTTCTTATGAAGGCACTTGATCTTGATTTACCAGTTATCGTATGTATCAACAAAATCGATAGACCAGAGGCTCGTCCTGATGAGGTTATCGATGAAGTTCTTGAGCTTTTCATGGATCTTGATGCATCTGATGAGCAGCTTGATTGCCCATTCATCTATGCTTCAGCTAAGGAAGGTTATGCTATCAGAAGCCTTGATGAAGAGCACAAGGATATGACAGCTCTCTTCGAGACAATCGTTGATTACATTCCAGCTCCAACTGGTGATCCAGAGGCTCCTACACAGGTTCTTATTTCTACAATCGATTACAACGAGTACGTTGGTAGAATTGGTATCGGTAAGGTAGAGAATGGTTCAATCAAGGTTAACCAGGATGCAATCGTTGTTAATGCACACGACCCAGAGAAGAACAACAAGGTTCGTATTTCAAAGCTTTTTGAGTACGATGGACTTAATAAAGTAGACGTAGATTCAGCTGAGATTGGTTCTATTGTAGCTATCTCTGGTATTGCAGATATCCATATTGGAGATACAATTTGTGCAGTTGATGCACCAAATCCTATCCCATTCCAGAAGATTTCTGAGCCTACCATTTCAATGAACTTCATTGTAAATGATAGCCCACTTGCTGGTCAGGAAGGAAAGTACGTTACATCACGTCACATCAGAGAGCGCCTTATGAAGGAGCTTAACACAGACGTTTCACTTAGAGTTGAAGATACAGATTCACCTGATTCACTTAAGGTTTCAGGACGTGGTGAGCTTCACCTTTCAGTTCTTATTGAGAACATGCGCCGTGAAGGTTTCGAGTTTGCTGTATCAAAGGCAGAGGTTCTTTACAAGACAGACGAAAAGGGTCACAAGCTTGAGCCAATGGAGCGTGCTTACGTAGATGTACCAGATGAGTTTACTGGTGCAGTTATAGAGAAGCTTTCTCAGAGAAAGGGTGAGCTTCAGAATATGACACCTATCACAGGTGGATACACACGTATTGAGTTTAAGATCCCTGCACGTGGTCTTATCGGCTATCGTGGAGAGTTCATGACAGATACAAAAGGAAATGGTATAATCAATACAATTTTCGACGGTTATGAGATTTACAAGGGTGACATTGCTTATCGTAAGCAGGGTTCACTTATTGCATTCGAGACAGGTGAGTCTGTTACATACGGACTTTTCTCAGCTCAGGAGCGTGGTACACTTTTCATTGGACCAGGCGAAAAAGTATATTCTGGTATGGTAATTGGACAGAGCTCACGTGCTGAAGATATCGAGCTTAACGTATGTAAGAAAAAGCATCTTACAAATACTCGTTCATCATCAGCAGATGAGGCACTTACTCTTGTACCACCTAGAGTTCTTAGTCTTGAGCAGGCTCTTGATTTCATCGATGTAGATGAGCTTTTGGAAGTTACTCCAGAGTCTTTACGTATCAGAAAGAGAATCCTTGATCCTCTTATGAGAAAGAGAGCTAGCATTAGAAAGTAGGAGATTTATGGAAAAGGGAACTATACAGGCTTACTACGGAAGCGGACAGGGCAAATCAGCGGCAGCGCTTGGATATGCTCTGCGCTTTGCTTCGGAAGGTAGAAGTACAATCATAATCCAGTTCTTAAAATCAGAAAACGATTCAGACTATCTTGAAAAGCTTGAACCAGAAATCAAGCTTTTCAGATTTGAGCGTTCAAAAGAAGGTTTTCAAAATCTTACAGACGAGCAAAAGCAGGAAGAGAAAATCAACATTCTCAATGGCTTGAACTATGCAAAAAAGGTTCTTGGCACAGGAGAATGTGATTTACTCATTCTTGATGAAATCCTCGGCGTTGTTGACGAGGGCATCGTTTCAGAACAGGATATAATGGAAGTATTAGAAGGCAAGTCAGTTTTCACTAATGTGATATTGACAGGTCTTAACATGACGCCTGGATTGTTTGAAATAGCAGACAGTGTATTAAACATTAAGCCAGAGAAATAATCTCTGGCTACTGTTATATTCTCAATTGTAGGGTTTTTACGAGGAGAAGCTATGGTTAGAGGGTGGATAATCGGAAATAGCAGCGGACTGTTTTTTGGCATGTTTTCATGTATTGCTTTGATTGTGTTCATTTTTACAATGAGAGCTTTTGATCACAAGGTCAAATTCAGGTTTATCTATGGAGCAACAGCTCTATTAATTGCCATGTTTGGAACAATAATTTATTCAACATCAGGCTATATAATAGTTACTGTTCTTTCTTATATTCTGCCATTTTTGGCTATTGGAATCCTATTTTTGTATATGTATATGTATGCAGCTAGATATAACATAGATTCTGTATCCAGGTGCTACAAACGCAGATGTTTTTATGCAGATGCAGAAAGACATTCAAAGAATAAAATGGCCATTATATCAATGGATTTAAATGACCTAAAGTATATCAATGACAATTTTGGACATAAGGCAGGAGATATAGCTTTGCTTACTTTTGCTGAAGTATGTCGTTCCGTAAAGCCTAGCAAATTTATTCTTTACCGAACAGGTGGAGATGAATTCATGATGCTTGGAATAAAAGCCACAAAGGATGAGGCTGAAACGCTTATACATGATATAAGATTAAAGCTTCAAGAAACACCATACACATGCTCCTTTGGAATAAATATGTATAATCCATCCGATGATTTTGATGATGTCGTAGTTAAAGCTGATCAGGCCATGTACGAGGACAAACGAATGTACAAGGAAATGAAAATCAAAGCTAATCCTTCAAAAGATGAGGAATACGACGAATCACTTAGGATGTTTACTAGTAATATAAGTTTTTTAGATTGAGGTGACAAAATGACAAAAGTAGTTATGCACGGCTGCAACGGCCACATGGGAAGAGTTATTACTGATTTGTGTAAAGCTGACAGCGAAGTATCAATTGTTGCTGGTGTAGATAAATTCAAGGGAATTGAAAATGAATACCCAGTATTTGATTCTATTTCAGATGTAGATGTAGACTTTGATGTGATTATTGATTTTTCAAACGCTGCAGCTGTAGATGACCTTTTGATATATTGCGAATCAAATGGCAAGCCAGTTGTTCTTTGCACAACAGGACTTACAGATGATATGATTAATCATGTTGATTCAGCTAGCAAGAAGGTAGCAGTTCTTCGTTCAGCTAACATGTCACTTGGAATCAACACATTATTTGATCTTTGCAAAAAAGCTACACAGGTATTTGCTGATGCAGGATATGATATCGAAATCGTAGAGAAGCATCACAATCAAAAATTAGATGCACCAAGCGGAACAGCTCTTGCTCTTGCAGATGCTTGTAATGAAGCATTGGATGAAAAGTATGAGTATTGTTACGGACGTGCAGATAGAAGAGAAAAGAGACCTAAGAACGAAATTGGTATTTCTGCAGTTAGAGGCGGAAATATTGTTGGCGAGCATGAGGTTATTTTTGCAGGACTTGATGAAGTTATTACTATCAAGCACACAGCATATTCTAAGAGCGTATTTGCTAAGGGAGCTGTTGAAGCAGCCAAATTCTTAGCAGGAAAGCCAGCAGGGCTTTACGACATGAAGCAGGTTATTGCTGAGAAATAAGAGGAAAGATATAGAGGGCGAATTATGTATATTCAACTCAATTCACAGGTAATATGCTATGAGAAGACCGGCGAGGGTACGCCGGTTATTCTTATACACGGAAATAACGGAAATCTCCATGATTTTGACGCATTAGCAGAGACTATGAGCATGTATCATACAGTTTATGCTATGGATTCAAGAGGCCATGGAGAGAGTGCAACACCAAAGGAATATCATTATCGTGATATGGCAGATGATGTAATCAATCTTATTACAGCTTTAGATATAGAAAAGCCATACTTAATTGGATATTCGGATGGTGGCATAATAGCCCTTTTAGTTGCAATAAAGGCTAGCAAATTGCTTTCTGGAATTGTATGCTGTGGCGCAAATCTTTCACCATCTGGAATACATCACAGAGTGCTTCGTGAAATGAAAAAGGATTATAAGAGAACAAATGACCCTAAGATTCTTATGATGCTTGAGGAGCCTGATATTTCGCCATCAGACTTACGTCGTATCTCTGTGCCTGCAATGATATTTGCAGGAGAAGATGATTGCATCAAGGAAAAAGAGTCTGAAAAAATAGCTGCCAACATTCCTGAGGCAGAATTACATATCTTACCAGATGAAAATCATGACAGTTATATAGTGGGGACAAACCGCTTATTTAAGTACATTTCAGGCTTTTTGAGGTAGAAGTATTCCTTGTGTTTATGAACTATCCATGATAATATTGTTATAAAATTGTGAAAAAGAAACTAAGCGTTATTAAATATAACGTTCCGCTAGGCAAGTAACAGGGGTAGTTATGGCACAGGAAAATAAGGGTAAAAAAATGGGGCTTCTAGCCCAAATAAACATAGCGATAGTTATGGCGGCAGCTATAATTCTCGCTTTGTGTTACTTCTCTACTACAGACACGGTAGATAATGTAATAACAGAAGAAATAGAGCCGTACTCGGTAGCAGTGTTATCAGATGGCTCTAAGGAATATTTCTTTAAGTTGGTAGATTATGACTATCACTATTCTGGAATATCATTCTATACATCACATCAGTTAGTCACTGCCTATAATATGGGCAGAGAGATTTATTCTTTCAATACATCAGGTGGTTTCTGGACATCAAGTCCGGGGTCTTCTTATCACTTTATTGAAATTAATGAAAAAATGGTACAGATTGCAGTTATTGTAAAGCCTGTATATGATATCGTGGCAAATCAAAAGCTTACATTCTACATAGGCAGTACATATGGAATGTATGATGGGCTTATGACAAACTCAATGCCAAGATTCTTCGTTAGTATATTGATTATATTCCTTAGCGTTTTACTGTTTTTATATTATGCAATAATGCGCGAAAAACAGCAGCTCGGTAGAGAATTATTATATCTTGGATATTTTTCATTCTTTGCTGGTCTGTGGTCATTAAATGAGACAGATGTATCATCACTTATGATGAGCAACAAAATTGTTGATTCACTTGTTCCATATATATGTTTAATGCTTATCGTTCCATCAATGATTATGTTTTTTGATGCATATTTGGGAATACGATGTATTACTTGTAGAAAAATAATTCTTTCGTATTCAGTAGGGCAGTCTATTGTACTTACCATATTACACTTCACAAAGATTGCGGAGTTTAGAGAAACACTGATTTTCATGCAGATTTTACTTGTTGTAGCAGCCTTCTATATCCTGGTTGGAATGATTAGTATGCTCATTAAGCGTAATTTTTCTAGACGTCTTGAAATATGCGCGATGGGGCTTTCATTGTTCATACTTACTTTGATTATTGATTTGGGACAGTATTATTTGGTTCTTGGTGATGCTGATAAAGTTGGTAGATACTTATTCTTGATATTTGCATTCTTGCTTGCGTTCGATATGATTAAGGATGCAAATGAAATTATTGAAAAGGGTCGTCGTGCAAAACAGCTTGAAGTATTTGCCATTACTGATAGTATGACAGGCTTGTTTAACAGAAATGCATTTGAGAGCCATGTTAAAGCCGGTGGAAGTCTTGAAGGTTTGGTTGCAGTTGTAGCCGATGCTAATGGATTAAAGAAATGCAATGATACATACGGCCATGAGGCAGGCGATGAATACATTACAATAGTTGCCAACATATTCAATAGTGTCTATGGTAAATATGGAAACTGTTATAGAACTGGTGGAGATGAGTTCTGCTGTATTATTCCTGCAAATCGTCACGTTAATATGGATCGCCTTAAAAAGCTATTCATGTCAAAGGTATATACAGCCAACCTTGAAGGTGACCACGTCTTCGACATCGGCGTAGCCGTCGGACACGCTCGCTATGACTCAGAGCTTGATCCTGACTTCCGAGCCCTCGTCAAACGTGCCGATGCTCACATGTACGAAAACAAACGTGAGCTCAAGGCTGCCATATCCTAGGTAGATGAATTCTACCCCCGTATGTAGGGCGTGGTGTGGTTTGCTTGCACCTGGGGCTTCGGACGCCCCTGCCTGCCCGGCATCATTTGAGCAGATTTATGGATTACCTTAATGTGTAAAGTCTCCCATATGTAGGTGTACTTACGAAGCTTTTACAATTCGAAGGTAATGTGTGACCTAGACGGACAAAAATAATATTTATAATCAGCTAGTCTAAACTAGTCTTTGTATTATTACTTTTGCTACTCCGCTCACTAAGAAAAATAAAAAAGAGATATTTGTATGTATTGGCACCGTGGCACATTCAACATCGTGTTTCAAGTGACCACTGCTGCCGCCGTCCTAGCGGCATCTGCCAATTCATATCAAATATCTCTTTTATTTTTTCTAAGTTCACTACAAAGCAAATAGTAATTAATACAAAGCTAGCTTTAGACAGCTGATAATTTAATGTAAAGAATGTCCGTCTAGGGCATACTTTACCGATAGAATTGTAAAACTTTGTAAGAACACCTACTAATAAATATGGGAGACTACACAATTAGATAATCCTAAATCTGTGATTGTGCCGGGCAGGCAGGGGAGTCCGAAGCCCCAGGTGCAAGCAAGCCGTGGGGTTTACTCTACGGGGGTGGAATTCATCCAGTCTACCAGCTCTTGGAGGCCGTCCTCTGTGAATGGGGCGGTGTTTGTGAGCTTCTTTTCGTCTGGTGTGTTTTCGGAGCTGAAGGGGCCAGGCCATAGGGTGGCTTGGAACTTGTCGTCAGCACCTTCTTCGCTTACTTTTTCAATTTTATAGCATTTCTTGCCGTCGCTTCCTGTAAATGAGGGAGCTTTTTTGTAATATCCTAATGAAAGGAGTCTCTTTCGTTCTATCATAAGCTATATTTTAAAGAAACTATAAGACTTTGTCACTAATAAATGGTAAAATGAGCTTAAGAAAATAACTGGAGATAGGGGGATGCGACATATGGGAAAAGGACGACTTTTTAGAATTGTGTGCGGGATAATGATTGCGATTATAGTAGTCATTCTTGTGGTGCTTTTTGTAAGTGATGACGATACTTATTCAAGCGTAAGTATTGATGAATCTGTTCCTTATGCCGATACAACTAGTTGGATGGGCAACCTATCTGATGACCTTTATTTATCAGAGATTACAATTCCTGGTACGCATGATAGTTGTGCTAGAAATGTTATGCTTGGTTATGTGATGAGATGCCAGGACACCGATGTCTCAGAACAGTTGGAGAACGGATATAGATATTTGGATTTTCGCGTAGCATTAGACGAAAAGACAAATAAAGTAAAGATGGTACATAATTTTGCCAGCTGTCATGAAGATGGCAATCTATTTTCGGATTATCTCTATTTTGATGATGTGTGCGCTGATGTATATAGCTTTTTGCAGCAGTATCCTACAGAGACAGTCATTGTAAACATTAAGATAGAAGATGATGACCATTCGGTTAGCGATATCCAGAATCTATTAACTGAACAGATAAGTGCTAATAAAGATTATTGGTATACTGAGGATGAGATACCTTTGCTTAGTGATGCAAGAGGCCGTATTGTTCTTGCAACAAGATTTTCAGATGCAGCCGCGACAGATATGATGGGCCTTAATATGCAGTGGACTGAGCAGGACAACAATACACCAATCGATATCCCTTATGAGCTTTATGTGTATAACAATTTCAGAGTGTGGATACAGGACAGATATAAATACAACGTTGAGGATAAGTATGAAGCAATCGTAGATGGCCTTGAAAACTGCGAGGCTGACGAAAATACACTGTTCCTTAATTTTGTTAGTACAAGTGGAGATGGAAAAATTGGCCATCCACGTGGATATGCAAATACATTAAATGAACTTTTAATGGAGTATCAATTAAAAGATGATACTAGCTATGGAATTATTATTGTAGATTTTGGTAATAAGGACTTAGCAAGACATATATATTATACAAATCAGTTTTAAATACTAAGTCATTTAGATAAAAAATAACATAGGAGGAAAGTACATGGAAAAGCTAGAGAATGAAGAGGTAAATCCAATCCTATTGGAGTTCCTTGATGCGGATTCCTTCGAGGATAAGTATAAGCTTTTGGTTGCAACGCCAACAATGGATTTTGACGACCTTCTTATTGACAACATGGCGTCATCCATTGATGTTGTAATTGATGACGGAGATATCGAATCAAGACTACAGGACTTAAAAGTTTGTGTACGTACTAGAGCCAAATACGAGACTGAAAGATTTAGGAGATAGAAATGGCAAACACAAAAATAAAAACAAAGCGCAAAAAGATTAAAAACAAATTAATCTTTTTGCTTCTACCAGTGGTAATAGTCACTATTCTCGTGTTAGTTGGAATAGCAACTGTTCTTTCTCGAAATAGTATGACAGAAATGGCCACAGCACAGTTGGATTCATCAATTTCTAATCAGGCAGACAATATCGAAGCCTGGCTTGACGAAAATCTTGAAAATTTCTCAACAGTAAAACAAGTAATTGAACAGACACAGCCAGATGAAGAGGGGCTGCAGAAAATCCTGGATTCATTCTATGGATTTAATAAGTATTGCACTGAAGGCCCATATGTTGCTACAGCAGATGGCCGCTTTTATGCTTCAAGTGCTTCCGGTTTAAGAGTAACAAATCCTACAGGAGAAACATTCTTTAAGCAGGGTATCACTAGTGTAAATATGAACTATGGTACAGCTTATACAAATGATGAAGGCACATCGGTAATTAGTGCATCTGGTATTTTAAATGATGGTAGTGGCGAGCTTAAGGTTATCGCTGCAGACTTATCTCTTGACCAAATCAGTATCATAGTAAACTCTGGAGTAAAGATGGATTCTGCGGCATCATTCCTTATCGATGCATCAGACAACACTATTCTTGCTCATAGAGATCCAGAGCGTATATCTACTACTCTTACAACTTCAGACAGCGATAAGCTGATGGCAGACATTGCAGAGAAGCTTGAGACTAGAGATTACGATACAGTTGCATTGAATGGATACGAAGTTGCATTTAGGGAGATTCAGGGAACAGACTGGGTACTTGTTTCATATATTGCAGATTCGGTTATCCTTAAGGATGTTATGAAGCTGACAAATCTTCTCATTATAGTAGGAATTATTGCAGTAATCGTTATAGTAATTATGATCAACCTCCTGGTATCTAAAGTTATTGCTCCACTTGGACATATCACAAAGAACATTACAGATATGTCAGCAGGTGATTTTACAATCGAAGTTAAGCAGGAGAGCGATGATGAAATCGGCTTGATGGGAAGCAAGGTTAGCGAGTTTGTGGAATCAATGCGAACCATGCTTTCTACAATTAATGAGGAGTCTGAAAAGCTTAAAGAGCAATCGGACAACTCAGATAGAGTATCAAAAGATATGTTTGAGGCATCTCGTTCACAGGCAGATGCTATGCAGAACTTGAATAGCACTGTTGACCAGTTGGCAGTGGCAGTTAATGAAATTGCAGAAAACGCCACAACTCTTGCCATGGTTGTTTCTGACACCAGGGAGAATTCTAATCAGGCCAACGCTAGCATGAAGGAAACAGTTGAAATCAGCAAGAAGGGCCGAGATGATATGGAACAGCTTTCTGTTGCTATGCAGGGAATCAAAAATAGCAACGATGAGCTTGTTAATAAGATTAATGATGTTGGCAAAGCATCAGAGGAAATCACAAAGATTGTTGGTTTGATTGCAGAAATTGCAGACGAGACAAATCTTCTTTCGCTCAATGCTTCAATTGAAGCTGCAAGAGCAGGCGAGGCTGGCAAGGGATTTGCGGTAGTAGCAAGTGAGATTGGAAAGCTTGCACAGAATTCGGCAGCCAGTGCAGATAATATATCAAGGCTTATAAATGATGTTCAAAAGGCTATCAATTCTGTAGTTGAACAGGCTGAGGCAAGCGCAGAAAACATCGACGCAAACAGTCAGCTTATTGATACAGCGGTTGATACATTTGATCAGATTTACCAGAATATTGAAAAGTCAAATGAATTGCTTGATTTAATGATTCAGGATGTAGAAAAGGTTGATGATGTTGCAGGTAACGTTGCAGCCATTTCAGAGGAGCAGGCAGCTAGTGCTGATGAAATCCTTGAAACAAGTCACCACATGGTTGAGCAGGCAAATAGTATCACAGCCAGCAGCCAGGATGTCGCAGATAATTCACATGAGCTTGCAAGCACATCAGATACACTTTCAGCTTATGTTCAGCAATTCAAGATATAGAGGGGGCTATGGCATGAAATCAAAGATAAAAAAACTATTATGTATGACTATGATAGGCGTGCTGGCTGTAGCTTCTATGGTTGGATGTGGAAGTGCCAGCTCGTCTACTGGAAATGTTTCAGGAAAGGGCACTAATATCTATTTTTCAATACCGGATGTTGATGATACTTTTAGAGCAGCGCTTAGCGATGCTATAAATGAGGCCGCAGCTGAATCAGGGGCAACAGTAACAACTGAGTATTGTGGTAACAGTACAGATGAACAGCTTCATATGATTGAGGCTGCAGCAGCATCTGGAAAGTACAATGTAATTATCTGCCGAATCGTTGATATATCTACTGCTCTGCAGATGGAAATTGCAGCAGGAGATTTACCTATCGTATTTGTAAACAATGAGCCTAGTTCAGAGTATTTAAAGGCAGATAAATATATTTATGCAGGATCATTTGAACAGGATGCAGGTAGATTCCAGGCGGAATATGTTTGGAACAAATTGGGCAATCCATCATCTATGAATATCGTTATTCTTGAGGGTGAGAAAGGCCATGCAGGAGCGATTGGAAGAACAAATGCTATCAAGTATTTTTACCGTGACAATGGAGTTGATGCAAACATAGTATTTATGGACCATGCAAACTGGTCAGATACTGAGGCATATGAAAAGCTTGATGTATTTAAGCTAACAAATCAGAGCTTCGATGCTATATTCTGCAATAATGACACAATGGCACTTGGCGCAGTTAAGTGGCTTAAGGATAATGGTTATGATCCATCAAAGTATCTTGTAGCTGGTGTAGATGCCACAGCTGACGGATGCGCATCAATTAAGGCGGGAGATATGTATATGACAGTTTTGCAGGATGCCCAGGGCCAGGGAGTTGCAGCGGTAAATGCATGTGCAGTATTGTCCAAAGGCCAGTCAATTTCATCAATTGAAGGGGCTACAGATGATTTGAAATACGTGCTGGTTCCATTTGTTCCAGTAGACGCTTCAAATGTGTCAGAAGTCCAATAATAGACTGAATAAAGTCGTTGTGTAATATTACTCAACGACTTTTTTTATTTTGTCTTAATTTATTGAAATAAGTTCAAAGATGAGATAAAATTAACTAGCTATAAAATTAGAAAAAAAGCGTTTAGGAGGATGATTATGAAAAAAGTAACGCTATTAGCTGCCACAGTTGTTATGGCAGGCTCACTTTTCACAGCATGTGGTAAAAGCTCTACTCCACAGTACGAGGCAACAGTTGACGAGGTTTTTACATGTGGTACTTACGACGGAACAGCATTGGTTGTAAATCTTGATGCTACAAACAACACAGACTCATACATAGATAGTTATACAGTTGCGTATAGTCTTGTAGCTACTCTTGATGGTACAACACTTAGCACATCTTATTTGGGATCTGACAACCCATACGCTATTGCTGATTCAAAGATTAAGAGCGAAGAGTCAGGAATGGTTCAGGCAGCATTTGATATCTCAGGTATTGATTACGATGAGGATTCTGAACTTCAGCTTGAATTAACATCTTACACAATCAAGGATTACAAAACTGTAGGCGTTCTTGATGAGACTATTTCAATGGCTGATGTTGAGGCAAAGGTTTCTGAAAGTGAATTTGATGTTTCAATTGACAATGTAACAGTTACAGATGATGGAGAAGGAACAAACATCGTAGTTATTGATTACACATTTACAAATGATTCTGATGAGGCTACAAGCTTTGGTTCTGCAGTTACAGAGGAACTCTTCCAGGATGGTGTAGCTCTTCAGCGTGGATACCTTCCATACAATCACCCATTACGTGAGGATATGGATGATGACAATGTATACACAGACATCAAGTCTGGTGCAAGCATTCAGGTTCGTGAAGTATTCGAGCTTACTAGCGATTCAAATGTAGAAATTAAGCTTACAGATAGACAGAGCTTTGATCAGGCAGTAATCTTGGAAAAGGAAATCCAGGTTAAATAAGGGAGGCCAATATGAAAAAGAGATTATTAGCAGCTCTTCTTGTTTCTTTTGCACTTGTATTTGGTGTAACAGGATGTGGTAAATCTTCATCTATCAAGGATAAAATCGAGCAGTCAGCAGATGACGAAGAAGATGAGGATGAAGACGAGGACGATGACAAGGATTCAAAGAAGAAGTCAGAGGATGACGAGGATGATGACGATGTTATCGTAGCAGGCACAATCGATACTTCAAGCAAGTATGCATTTAATGTTGATACAGCATTACTTGGAACAGATGAGTATTATGATGATGTAGTTATTGTTTACCTTGTTGGTGAGTTTACAAACAACTCTGATGAGGTAATGGATTTTGCAAGCGTAGTTAATGTTGAAGTAAAGCAGGATGGTATTTCTCTTGATAGAGCATACATCTCTGGTACATCAAAGCTTAACTATGCAGAAATCAAGCCAGGTGAGTCTATTCCAATTATCTTAGGATATGAGTTGGATAGTGCAGATTACGATGTTGATATCGTTTGTACAGATTACACTCACTACGCAGATGAGGTTCTTTTCGAAGGCTCATATTCAATCGACGATTTGATTGATAACACAAATGAATATATTGATGAGTACGACGATTACATCAGTGACGAAGGAATTGATGAATTCGAAGATTCTCTTTAATCATTAGCTTTTAATTAGGCTGTCACACTTTAAGGGTGTGGCAGCTTTTTTGTTTGTGCATTCAGACAGATTTTTCGGTAAATTAAATAAAATTGGGGTAAAGCGGTTTAACGTTAAATATATTTTGGTATACTTATTGCGTGTTGTTTATGTCATATCTATAGTGAGCAGGAGGATATTATTATGGCTATTGATCTTAAACAATACGAGGCACTTCCACATGGCGATATGCCAGGTGACAAGGTAGAAATAGGTGAGGAGCATGTTAAAAAGGCAACTCTTATTATGGAGAAACTTGAGGGCATGCTTGATGAGGTTATCGCAAAGGATGGCAGAGCTGTCATAGCTGTTTGCGGTGGCTCAGGAGTAGGAAAGTCTGAGACAGCGTCTCTCATTTCTTATTTCTTAAATGAGAAGGGCATTGGTGCTTATACAATGTCAGGAGACAACTATCCTAGAAGAATTCCTATGTACAACGATGCTGAGAGACTTCGCATCTTTAGAACTAGCGGTGTAAGAGGCCTTGTAAAGGCTAATGAAGCAACACCTGAACACTTCGACAAGCTTAGAGCTTGGCAACAGGAGGAGACAGATGCTTCAGCTGACCATGTTTCAACTGATCCATGGATGAAGGCTTACCTTGATGCTGGTAGAGAAGGACTCACAGGCTATCTTGGCACTACAAACGAAATTGATTTCGATGAAGTAACTGGTATTGTTAAGGCTTTCAAATCCGGCCAGGATAAGATCTACCTTAAGAGAATGGGTAGAACCGACTCTGAACTTTGGTATGATGAAGTTGATTTTACAAACAAAAAAGTTCTAGTTATTGAATGGACACATGGTAATAGTGATAACTATGAAGGCGTGGATATTCCAATCCTTCTTAACAGCACACCAGAAGAGACACTGGCTCACCGCAGAGCTAGAAATCGTGATGGCAAGACTGATAGTGCATTCACTATGCTTGTGTTGGAACTCGAGCAGAACCTTTTAAAGTCACAGGCTCACAAGGCAAAAATTATTCTTTCTAAATCAGGTGAGTTACTTTCATATAGCGAATATGAAAGTCTTATGAAGTAGGAGGGATTAGTAATGAGCAATGGACCAATGTTAAATGCCTATCCTGATTCAATGGGAGGCACATTAGATGATATTGTAAAGGTTCTTAGCAAGGATGAATTGAAGGACGTATTCGAGTCATTCTATATCCTTCCAAGTATTTTTAATACAGACTTAGACAGAGGTTTCTCAGTAATTGATTATGGAATCAATGAGGAGCTTGGTAGTAAGGAAGCCATTGAGGCTATCAAGGATATGGGCATCGACCTTAAGCTTGATTTCATCCTTAACCACGCATCTGTATTATCAAAGGAGTTCCAGGATATCATCAAAAATGGTGAGAATTCTAAGTACAAGGATTTCTTCATTGACTGGAACAAATTCTGGGAAGGTTGCGGTACTCTCACAAAAGAGGGTTACATTCAGCCAGATGAAAAATATATCAAGGATATGTTTTTCCGCAAGCCAGGTTTACCAATTCTTATGGTAAGATTCCCAGATGGAAGAAACGTACCATATTGGAACACATTCTACCAGGAGGTTCGCTACAAGAATCTTGAAGCAGAAGACCTTATGGAAAAGATGGATATCCAGTATGTGGCTGCTACACGTTTAGCACAGTGTGTTAATTCCCAAATCAGCCAGGGAACACGCGTAGCAGAATTGAAGCTTGGAAAATACGAACAGTATCGCGATGAGGTAGTTGATTTACTTGAGAGCAGCCGTAGATACTTAGGACAGATGGATTTGAATATCAAATCTCCACTTGTTTGGGAATTCTATGAAAACACTCTTAAGACACTTTCATCATACGGTGCTAAAATCGTCAGACTTGATGCATTCGCATATGCTCCTAAGGAGCCAGGAGAAAAGAATTTCTTGAATGATCCTGGTACTTGGGATTTACTACAGAAGGTTAGAGAGCTTGCAGACAAAAACGGAGTAACGTTACTTCCAGAGATTCACGCAAGCTACGGCGAGAAGATTTATGAGTTAGTAGCAGGCAAAGGCTATATGACATATGATTTCTTCTTACCAGGACTTCTTATATACGCAATCGAAAACCACAATCCAGATGTTCTTATCAACTGGGCAAAAGAGCTTGTTGAAAAGGATATCAGAGTTGTAAACATGCTTGGTTGCCATGATGGTATACCACTTCTTGATTTAAAGGGACTTCTTCCAGAAGACGAAATCCAGAAGATGATAGATGTACTTGTTTCTAGAGGAGGATTTGTAAAGGATCTTCACGGAGCAAAGAACATGTACTATCAGGTAAATGCCACATACTACAGTGCATTAGGTGAAGACGATAAGAAGATGCTCTTTGCCAGAGCAATTCAGATGTTCATGCCAGGTAAGCCACAGGTATGGTACTTAGATTTGTTCGCAGGAAAGAATGATCACGAAGCTGTTGCTCGTGCAGGCGCAGGTGGTCACAAAGAAATCAACAGAACAAATCTTACAATGGAGCAAATTGAGGAAGGACTTAAGAAGGACGTTGTTAAAAAGCAGATTGAGCTTTTACAGCTTCGTAAGTCACATCCTGCATTTGGTTTTGATAGTAAACTTTCAATCAATACCAATGGTTCAGTTGTTTCCTTTACATGGACAAAGGATAATGACACCATTACTCTAGAGGCAGATTTTGAAAGCCTAGAGTACCAAATTAAATAATGACGAAGCCAGCATGTTACGGCTACAAGCCTACTGATTTCTTCGCTCGACGAATGTCTCGCTTAAGAAATAGTAGAGCTTGATGCCTACATACTGGCTTCTGTTTTTTTGAGTATAATCTACACTATGTAAAATCTTTCTAGGTAATTTACGAGAGCGGGTTGCCGAATATCATATTTGAGTTGTGGTAACGGCGGTCGCTTGTGACGTCTTCACCGAACCATTCTGGTGGGGTGAAGGAGTTGGCGGCTTCCTCATTTGGAAACTCTACCTCAGCCATAATGAGGCCTTCCATGTGACCAGAGAATACATCAAGTTCGATTGTGTATGGATCAAGTGGAATAAGGTAGCGTCGCTTTGTGATAGGATAGCCATCAATCTTTTCAAGAAGATGTTCGTAGGCTTCCTTGGTGAGAGGAGCTTCGATTTCCTCGCGAGCCATCAATCCACTTCCTTTATATGTCAGAATATATGCGTCATTCTTTCGACGAATTCTAACGACAGGACTGGTAGAAAGATACCCCTGTTCAATTTCAACATACTTATATTGGCCTAAATCAGGCAATTCTTTGATTAAAAATTTTCTTTCGATTTCCATGGATTTATAGTAGCAAATAAAGAGAGAAATGAAAATATATTGAAAAAAACTGAAATTTGCGGTAAAATTACCATTACGAGTGCTAATATATCCGGGCGATGTGGTAGGGCTCGGTATAGGTATAGCTTTTAAGGAGGAATTTATAATGATTACAGCCGGTGATTTTAGAAACGGTATGACTATCGAAATGGATAATCAGGTTTATCAGGTAATTGAATTTCAGCACGTAAAGCCAGGTAAGGGTGCAGCTTTCGTTCGTACTAAGCTTAAGAACATAAAGAACGGTGGTGTTACAGAAACATCTTTCCGTCCAACAGAGAAGTTCCCAGCAGCACGTATCGATCGTAAGGATATGCAGTATCTCTACAACGATGGTGACCTTTACAACTTCATGGATGTTGAGACATACGATCAGGTTGCTCTTACAGCAGATCAGATTGGTGACGCTCTTAAGTTCGTTAAGGAAAATGAAATCGTAAAGATGCTTTCACACAACGGTTCAATCTTCTCAGTTGAGCCACCTATGTTTGTTGAGCTTCAGATTACAGACACAGAGCCAGGTTTCAAGGGCGATACAGCTACAGGTGCTACAAAGCCTGCTACAGTTGAGACAGGTGCTGTTGTATACGTTCCACTTTTCGTTGAGAATGGTGAGACAATCAAGATTGATACTAGAACTGGAGAGTATTTATCAAGAGTTTAATTATGGATTATAGAGAATACCCGCTTTCGGAGCTTTTAAAAAATCGAAAAATATTTGCCGTATTTGACGAAGAATTTCAAAAGGGCACTTGGCTGGATGCCACAGCTCTACTTGGAAGCGAAAGCACAATCAACCAACTTTATCGTGATGGCACAGTACCTCGCGATACCCTAGACAGGATAGTTGAGCGTCTCTCTAAATAATGCAAATCAAGGACCTTAGGATTACCTAGGGTCCTTTTTTATGTTGTTAACCTATTGTGTAAAACGGGGCAATACAGTACCATTGGAGAAAATGATGTAATTGGAGAAGGGTGTAATGACAAAGGATAACGAGATTAGAATAGACAGTAAGCATTTTTACAGTAGGTTGGCGACCATAGCGGGGCCGATAGCGTTTCAGAGTTTGATGCTGGCGCTGGTGGCTGCCTGTGATGCGTTGATGCTGGGGAGAGTGGCACAGGAGCAGATGACGGCGGTTTCCCTGGCTACGCAGATACAGTTCGTTCAGAATATGCTGATTATGGCTATTACGGGAGCGGGAGCAATCCTTGGAGCTCAGTACTGGGGCAAAGGTGATAAAGAAACTATACAGAAGCTTTTTGATATGATGCTGAAGTATGCAGGGGCTATTTGCATAGCCTTCTTTATCGGATGTGAGGTTTTTCCAGAGGCCTTGATGCATGTGTTTGCAAGCGACCAGACTTTGATTGAGCTTGGTGCTGCTTATCTCCGTATTGCAGGAATCTCATATTTGATAACGGGTGTGTCACAAAGTTATCTAGCTATTATGAAGGTTACAGATCATGTCAATGAAAGTGCGTGGATTAGTAGCTGTGCTGTGGTGCTCAACGTAGTGTTTAACCTGATATTTATCTTTGGTTTTCTGGGAGCTCCAAGAATGGAGGCAAAGGGTGCAGCCCTGGCAACAACTATCGCACGTATAATAGAGCTTGTTATTTGTCTTGCAATTTCAGGAAGAGCAGGTTACATTAGGCCAGCCTTTAGCAAGATGTTTTCTATAAGTAAGCAACTTACTAAGGATTTTTGGCGACAGTGTTTGCCACTGATGGGAGGCTCATTATTTTGGGGCGTTGGATTTACTTCATACACTGCAATAATGGGACACATGGGTGTAGATGCAGCTGCAGCAAATTCTATTGCAGCAGTTGTAAGAGATTTGATTTGCTGCGTTTGTAATGGTATTGGAAGTGCGGCTGGAATTATTGTTGGAAATGAACTTGGTGCTGGTAATCTAGAAATGGGAAAAGCTTATGGAATCAAGCTTATGAAGATTTCTTACGTAATCGGCATTGCATCTATGCTTATCGTATTTGCGGTAACTCCGCTGACAGTTCATATGGTACTTCTTACTGACGAAGCCAGAAAATATCTTACAGGTATGATGTGTATAATGGCTGTTTACATGATAGGGCGATGTGTAAACACTGTCACAATAAACGGTGTGCTAGATGGCGGCGGAGATACCATATTCGATATGTATAGCCTGGCTGTGTGCATGTGGGGAATAGCAATTCCTCTGGCGCTGTTGGGAGCTTTTGTATTCCACTGGCCAGTGTTGCTGGTATATTCATGCACATGCTTGGACGAGGTTGGAAAAATTCCATGGGTAATGATTCGCTTCCGCAAATATAAGTGGGTGCAGAATTTGACCAAATAGAAGAGGCATTCATACTTGAGAACTTTTTATCGATAAAGATGAAATCATGGATAGTTATATTGCTATTTGGTAAGATAGAGATATGTAAAAGGAGGGTTTTTGGTTATGACAATTTCAGAGGCTATTAAATATATAGGTTGCGATGACAAGACTATCGACTTGTTCGAAAGCCAGTATCCTGTTCCTAACGGTGTATCCTACAATTCATATGTGATTTTGGATGAAAAGATTGCTGTCATGGATACAGCAGATCCAAGAGTGACAGACCAGTGGTTGGCAAATCTTGATAAGGAACTGGCTGGACGTACACCTGACTATCTTGTAGTTTCGCACATGGAGCCAGATCACTCTGGTTCAATCAAGGTATTCCTTGAAAAATATCCTGATACCACAGTAGTTGGAAATGCCAAGACATTTACAATGATGGCGCAGTTTATGGATGCTAGCATATTTGAAAATAGAAAGCATGTGGTGGCTGAAGGAGACACACTTTCTCTTGGAAGTCATGAGCTTACATTCATCATGGCACCAATGGTTCACTGGCCAGAGGTAATGGTTGAGTACGAATCTACAGAGAAGGTTCTTTTCTCAGCAGATGGATTTGGAAAGTTTGGCGCGCTGGATGTGGATGAGCCATGGATTGACGAAGCTCGTAGATATTATCTTAATATTGTGGGTAAGTATGGTGCATCGGTGCAGGGATTGTTGAAAAAGGCAGCAAATCTTGACATCCAGAAAATCTGCCCATTGCATGGACCAGTTTTGACAGAGAATTTAGATTACTACATTAATCTTTATGATACATGGAGTAGCTATAAACCAGAGGAAGAGGGCGTGCTTGTTGCATGTGCTTCTATCCACGGCAATACCAAGAAAGCAGCGCTTGAGCTTGTCGAAAAATTAAAGGCAAATGGCACTAAGGTGCAGTTTATCGACCTTACAAGAGAAAGTCTGTCAGAGGCAGTTGCCAGAGCATTTTACTGGGATAAGATGGTGTGCTGCGCTTGCACTTATGATGGTGGATTATTCCCACCAATGCAGGATTTCTTACATCATCTTACAGCAAAGGCATATCAGAATCGTAAGGTTGCATTTGTTGAAAATGGCACATGGGCGCCTCAGGCAGCTAAGTGCATGAAGGCAATTCTTGAGCCAATGAAAAATATGGAATTTGTGGAGCCAGTGGTTTCCATTAAATCAACACTACAGGATTCATCGGTGTTAGATGATTTGGTAGTAGCATTAAAGTAATAAAAATTTTTAAGTGAGCAAGTAGTACACAAGCTCTGATAATTCTCAAGTGAGACATGTTGTCGAACGGAGAATTCATCAGGCTTGTGGACGTAACTTGCGGATTATAGGAGGTGCGTATGGCAGTAGAAGTAAACCATAGAAAAGTAGCGATTATAGGAGCGGGATTTGTAGGCTCAGCTACAGCTTTTGCTCTTTCTCAGAGCGGTCTGTTTTCAGAGATGGTTTTAATTGATGCAGACCATGACAAGGCAGAAGGTGAGGCAATGGATATTTCCCATGGCGCACCATTTACAAAGCCTATTAAGATTTATGCGGGAGATTATGATGATGTTGCAGATGCTGCTATCTGTGTAGTTACAGCTGGTGCAGGACAAAAGCCAGGTGAGACAAGACTTGATCTTGTACACAAGAATGTTGGTATCTTTAAATCAATCATTCCAGAAATTTCTAAGAGAGATTTTGGCGGAATTTTGCTTATCGTAGCAAATCCTGTTGATGTTCTTACTCTTGCAGCTTTAAAGCTTTCTGGTCTCCCAGAAAATAGAGTAATCGGCTCAGGTACAGTTCTCGATTCTGCTCGTCTTAAGACTGAGCTTGGTGAGCACCTTGGCATTGACAGCCGTTCGGTGCATGCTTTCATCATCGGAGAGCATGGTGATAGCGAAATTGCAGCATTCTCAAGTGCTAATGTTTCTGGTATTCCTCTTAATGATTTCTGTGAAATGAGAGGTCACTTTAATCATGAGGCATCTGAAAAGGCAATTGCAGAGCGCGTAAAAAATGCTGCTTATGAGATTATAAAGAGGAAACATGCTACATATTATGGCGTAGCTGTTGCTGTAAGACGTATTTGTGAAGTTATCATCCGTGATGAGAAATCAATCCTTCCAGTATCATCTATGATGCACGGTGAGTACGATATTGATGGCGTATGCCTTTCAATGCCAGCTGTTGTTGGTGCTGATGGATTGGAGACAAAGGTTCCAATTTCTCTTGATGAAGATGAGATAAAGGCACTTCAGGAATCTGCCAAAACTCTTAAAGAGGTTGTCGGTACTATTGAGTGGTAAATTAATGTGCTAACTATATAATTAATAAAGGCGAGGGTTTCCCTCGCCTTTGATATCAATGTCATATTATGGTGCAGGTGTGAATGAATTTACAGCAGTTAAATGAAAAACAAATTTCAAAGCTCTATGAAGAGCATATGGTTATAGACTTTCCTAAAGATGAGCTGAAACCATTAAAGATGATTCTTAAATCTGTTGAAGAAGGATTTTATGAGTGTCTTGGTCTTTTTGAGAAGAAAAAAATAGTAGGTTACACTTTTTTAGTAAGATTAGATAATAGCTATCTTATAGATTACATAGCTATTTTCCCAGAATTACGAAATAAAGGTATAGGAGCCAAACTTCTTAGTCTTATAGATGAATATCTTGAAAACGCAGACAGAATCATAGGAGAAGTGGAAGATCCTACTTATACAAAAGATGAATCTCAAAAGCAGCTTCAGACTAGACGTTTGAATTTTTACCTTCGCAATAACTGTAGTGATACAGGACTAAGAGTAGAGTGCTTTGGAGTAAATTACATTGTTCTAGAGGCTGGAAATAAGCTTTGTCAAAATCAGGATGAGGCTTGGAATTTATATGAGAAATTCTATAAGAGTTTTTTACCGACAGATAAATTTATAAAAAACATAAAGAGGCTAAATTAAAGAAATATTAGATATGAGAAATAAATCACCACTTAGTATAGAACTTTATAATACGCTAGTGCAGGATGGCTACGGGCACCAGTTTGCTACGCTGATAACAGATAATTTAAATACCGATTTCACAGCTGGGCGAATGCTAGGATATCTTGCTCACTATGACCATCTGCCAGAAGTAGAAATTGCGGATGAGATGCTTGCTATATTAAGTGATAGAAAGCAAATCATGGATAAAAAGGCTGCAGAGAGCTATAATGCAGCTTGGAATAATTATAGACAAGCTGGAATATTTGATAATATTGAGAAATAATTATTTCTAAGGAATGAAGGGGGAAAAATGGAAAATCTTTTATATCTTAACGCAGTAATGCCATACGTTTATTTATTACTATTTTATGCATCAAGCAAAATTACGGATAGTTGGGGATTGCTTTATAGTATTTGCTTTATTCTAATGGTAATAGAAATTATATTTTCATTAATAGTTGCTTTGGCTGCACACGATAAAAGTAAACTTGCGAAGGTTAATTTAATTGTAAAGCTAATACAGATTCCGTATTACGTATTATTTTTTATAGTGGCAACAGGTATTTTTTCTATTTTGATGGCTTTGGCAGGGGCTGGTATTTTTGTTTTACCAATACTTATAGCGATAGATGCGGCAATATTCGCAACAACAGTTATCCCTGCGGAAGTATGTTCAATAAAGCTAAAGTTGGATAATAAAATATCTTTTGTCAAAATGGTCGGTTATCTAATTTTTAATTTATGGTATGTTTTGAATGTAATCTTGGCATTTGCCATAAGAAAAGATTATAAAAAAAATAAAGACTATACGAATATAGCTATGAGAAATATGCAGGCATCATGAGAAAAAGGGTTCAGACTATTTGAGATAGTCATGAATACAATGTAAATTGATGACTGCTTATAGAAAATAGCTATAGCATATATTTGTTTCAGGTAGTCTATAATTACAAGTATTAGGAGGTATATGCCATGATTAATGAAAAGGTTAAGGCCTTCCTCGATGAAAAATCACTTGGGGATAGACTAACAGTCCATACAGAAACAATTGATACAGTTGAGCACGCCGCCCAGCAAATTGGATGCACTGAGCCAGAGATTGCGAAAACGCTTTCTTTTGTTGTAGAAGATAAGCCAGTTATTGTAGTAATGGCTGGAGATGGAAAAGTAAACAGCTCCAAGTTTAAATCTTATTTTCACACAAAGCCGCATATGATTCCACGTGATCAAGTGAAAGAAATCACTGGATTTCAGCCAGGTGGTGTTTGTCCTTTTGCTGTACCTGAGGACATTCCGATTTGGCTTGATGTTTCAATGCAAAGATTTGAATACGTTCATCCTGCAGGTGGAAATGAGTTTACATCTGTAAAGATTACACCAGACGAGCTTGAGCTTGCTTCTGGCGCCGAAGGCTGGGTTGATATCTGCAAAGGGTGGAATGACAATGAATAAAGGGGGATTATTACAATGAATGAAACATTAAAGGTACTTGAAAGTCGACGCAGCTGTAGAAAATTTAAAGCGGACGCAATTGCAGAAGAAGATTTAGATGCAATAATTAAAGCTGGAACATATGCGGCCACAGGTATGGGAAAACAAAGCCCAATTATTATTGCAGTTAAAGACAAAACACTTAGAGATGAACTCTCTAAAGAAAATGCTAAAATTGCTGGCGCACCTGAGGGATTTGACCCATTCTATGGAGCACCTGTTATCTTAATTGTTTTAGCTGATAAAGATGTTGTTACTCATGTATACGACGGTTCTCTTGTAATTGGAAATCTTATGAATGCAGCTGAAAGTTTAGGAATTGGTAGTATCTGGATTCATAGAGCCAAAGAAGAATTTGAATCTGATTTTGGAAAAAACATTCTTAAGAAATTAGGCATTGAAGGAGATTTTGAGGGAATCGGACACTGTGCACTTGGCTATGCTGAAGAGCCAGCGAAACCAGCTGCTCCTAGAAAAGATAATTATGTATACTATATATAGATTAACAACACAAGATAGGAGATTATTGTCATGCCATTTATTGATTCAAAAATAACAGTACCAGTTACTTCCGAATTAAAGGAAGAAATCAAATCAGAATTAGGAAAGCTCATAACTACTTTAGGTAAAAGCGAAACCTATCTAATGGTAGGAATCGAAGATGCCTATGACTTATGGCTTGGTGGCAAGAAGCTTGATAAAGGAGCTTATGTTTCTGTAAGTCTATACGGAAATGCTCCTGCAGAATCATACGATAGGCTTACTGGCCAAATCTGTAATTTGTTTGAGGAAAAGCTTGGTATTCCAGGTAATGCCGTATATGTAACTTATCACCCTGTGAATGACTGGGGTTGGAATGGAAGTAACTTTTAATGAATAGAGAAGAATGGTTTGCTCAGCTGTTTACGCGGCTGGGCAATTCTAAATTTAGAACAAGTTTTAAATTAAAGTAAAAAGATATAGAATATATACATGAGAAAGGGCTAGATACTATAAGAGCCCATGCTGCAGATTTCATTGCTAAAAGAGAAGCTCCTGCTGTTATCCCTAATGATGGCAAACAAACTCCGACAAAGGGCCATCCTGTATTTATTGCGCAGCATGCAACAGCTACCTGTTGTAGAGAGTGCATTAGAAAGTGGCATAAGATGGCGCCTGGTAAAGATCTTAGTCAGATTCAGCAAGAATATTTAGTGGATGTAATCATGACACGGATTGAGAAAGAATTGGAAGAAAATAAACATACAAAATAATGGGAGGACTATTATGTGGTTTGTATTTGCTTTACTATCAGCTATATTTGCAGCCTTAACTTCAATCTTAGCAAAGATTGGTATTGAAGGCGTAAACTCAAACCTTGCTACAGCTATACGTACTGTAGTTGTGGTTGCTATGGCCTGGATAATGGTGTTTATCACAAATACTCAAAGTGGCGTATTTGCTATAAGCAAAAAGAGCTGGATATTTCTCATACTGTCAGGCTTAGCCACAGGCGCATCATGGTTATGTTACTACAAAGCTTTGCAGCTTGGAGATGCTTCTAAAGTTGTTCCGATTGATAAGCTAAGTGTTGTTATCACTCTAGTTTTAGCTTTTGTATTTTTACATGAAGACTTTACTATAAAATCACTTGCAGGATGCGCACTAATCGGTGCCGGAACCTTATTGTTGGTACTTTAAGGATATTAATATTGCTATGCTTTATAACAAGGAGAACGATATTAATGGTTTTTAGAAAATGAAAAAGTCAGAAGCGAAAAGCTGTATTGTGTAGGGTACCTCAACAATGTGTTATGTTTAGATTTACCTTTTCTTTTAAAATATTATATTGATCCTCATCGGAGATATCAGAGTCTGTGATAATAGTATTAAAGTCTTTGATATCTCCGAACTTTTTCATGGTATGTTGCCCGAATTTTGAGTGGTCAACCAGAAGAATATTTTGCTCCGAATTTCTCATTACTGCTTGTTTTATTGAACAATCCATTTCTGTGCTGGTAACACCATAGACTGTATCTATATAGCCTGTTCCTAGAAAGGCAGCGTTAAAATGAAAATTTGAAAGATAAGTCAAAGTATCTATATCCATAGGACCGCCGTTTGAGTCCTGATATTTACCAGGAGCTATGTATAATGTGACATATGGATTGTGAGAACACTCATGCATTACAGCCAATGAGCTTGTTACAACGGTGTGATGCAAAGGTGGAAGGTATCTAGTCATAAGCAATACTGTGGTACTTGGATCTAGATAAATTACATCATTTTCTTTAACAAGTTCTGCAGCTCGGCGTGCAATTGCTGCTTTAGCCTCGTAAAAGCTTTCTTTTCGCATGTCAAAAGTATGTAGAGATGAGCTTGGATGCCTGATAGTAGCACCTCCATAATGAGTAATAAGTATTCCCTGTTCTTCCATTATGTGTAAGTCTCTTCTGATTGTCATATCAGACACACCAAATTTTTGTGATAAATCCTTTACATATACGGTAGTCTGTTCTTTTAATAATTCGTATATAGATTCACGGCGGCTTATGCCATTATTTTCATTTACCTGTTTCATAGAAAGCTCCTTCAGAGGATATAATGTTTTATTAAACATAATTATATCATAGAAATTGGGGAATTAAACAACATAGAACATTAAACCATGTTAATACATGTGCTATTATCATTTTGCAATCGGAAATATAAAATGTTGTTAGGAGATAGCAATGTGTAAGAAAAAGTATTTATTTTTTGATATTGATGGCACACTAGCTGCAGGAGGATATGAAAATTTCTATATTCCTGACTCAACTGTTGTAGCGCTGCAAAAGCTTAAAAAGGCTGGTCATTTTCTATGTATTGCAACAGGCAGAGCTCAGGCTCTTGCAGTTGATATAATGAATGAGTTAGGTTTTGAAAATATGGTGAGTGATGGTGGTTATGGTATTACCATTAATAAAGCTCTATTAGGAATCAAGCCACTTCCAAAAGAAAACGTGGTTGCTTTAATAAGAGAATGTCAGGAAAAAGGATATCCATGGGGGATTCAGCCTGAAAATTCAGCTGTAAGATATGTGCCAGATGAGCGATTTAATGAAATCGCAAAGGATACATATATGGACCAAAAGATAGTTAAGGGATTGAATCCTGAAGATTATGAAAAAATATATAAAGCATATGTAGCCTGCAAAGCAGAAGAGGAGAAAAATCTCAAAGCACTTGAGAATCTTCCTTGTTGTAGATTTCATGAACGTTATTTGTTTATTGAGCCAAGCTACAAATCTGTAGGTATAAAAAGGATAATGGATTATTTTAAAGCTGATTATAATGATGCTGTTGTTTTTGGTGATTCTGGCAATGATATTTCAATGTTTACAGATGATTGGACCAAGGTTGCCATGGGAAATGCAATTCCTGAACTGAAGAAGCTTGCAGACTATGTGACTTCCGACGTTGATAAAGATGGAATCTACAATGCCTGCGAGAAGCTGGGATTATTTGATACTGTTGCTTGTTAATCCCTTTCAGCGTGATCTCGGTAAAGAGCGTTATGGAAGGTATTAATATAAGAAAAATATTTAAATTTGGGCTGTCTCAATTTAAGGGGCAGCCCGAACTTTTTTGTCTTAGTTTCTACCGACATAATTATTGACGAATCAAGTTATATTGAGTTATCATCTCATCAATGAAATAATACGGACGCCCATTGCTACCGAGTAATGGGATTCACGTCATTCCTTTGCCGTTAGGTCCTAGAAGGTGAGGGGGTGGCGATTTTTATTATTATTGGAATAGCTGGATTAAAAATATTATCAAAACAGAGAGGTGTTAATTATGTTTAGAGAAATGAGAAGATTTAAGCAGCAGGTATCAGATGAGGAATGTATCGAGATATTAAAGACAACCAAACGTGGTGTACTTTCTGTAATTGGAGATGATGGTTATCCATATGGTTTGCCTATTAACCATTATTATTGTGAAGATGATGGAAAAATATATTTCCACGGGGCAAAAGCAGGACACAAAATTGATGCAATAAAATCATGTGATAAAGCAAGTTTCTGTGTATATAACGATGGTTACCGCAAAGAAGGGGATTGGGCCCTTAACATTACAAGTGTAATTACTTTTGGAAGAATCCATTTGGTGGAGGATGAAGCTACAGCTCTAAAAATCTGCTCTGAACTCACCAAAAAATTTACTGATGATGACGAATATTTAAAACAGGAAATCAATAATTCATTTCGCAATGTGCAATGCCTTGAGCTTATACCAGAGCATATGACTGGTAAACTTGTAAATGAATCTTAAAATAATCTTATTCATTTCGCTTAAAAATATCATTACAATGTAATGACATCTCTTGCATTTTTCGTATGTCATGATATAATCATAGTAAGAAAACTTTTACTACGGAGGAATATATTATGGCTAATGCAGTAAATGTTAATTTTAGAATGGATGCAGATTTAAAGAAGAGTATGGAAGCTCTTTGTGATGAACTTGGTATGTCTATGACTACTGCTTTTACAATTTTTGCAAAGAAAATGACTAGAGAACACAAAATACCATTTGAAGTCTCTTTAGATCCTTTTTATTCAGAGGCCAATATAAAATATCTTGAAGGAATTGCCAACGATATTAAAACTGGAAAGGCTCATTTTGAACAACACGATTTACTGGAGGATGAAGAATAATGGGGCTTCTTTGGGAAGATCGTGGTTGGGATGATTATCTCTATTGGCAAACACAGGACAAAAAGACATTAAAAAGAATAAATGCATTAATAAAGGATGCTCAACGTGATCCATATAACGGCATTGGAAAGCCTGAACCCCTAAAGGAAAATCTTAGTGGATTTTGGAGCCGAAGAATTAATGATGTGGATCGCTTAGTTTACGATTTTGAAGATGGAAACATAAGAATTATTTCATGTAAAGGACATTACGAATAATATAGGATGCTTTCAAGGGCATCCTTTTTTTATAGGGGAAAAGTCAACAAAGTAAATTAACTAAATTGAATAAGGCAAAATATATGAATATATTAAGTGATTTATTTACAGATATCATAACAATTGTAATTGCTATACCTTTAGTATTTTTCTTTATAAATACATATATAAGATTTTTAACCAGAGTATTGGGGGAAGCCTATATCCCTGCTTTTATGATGCTACCTGGATTTATTATATTTACACCTTTATCTACATTATGTCTCTACATATCTGATGGCTATTTCTTATTAATACTTATTGGAGTGTTATTTGCACTCCTTGCATTAGCAGGCCTACTAATGACCATATTTTTTTGGCCTAGTGAAGAAAAGGATACTTATCTTTTTAATAAATACTTAGGATTATATAAATTTATAAAATGGGGAAGGCAGGAAGCTTTCGGGATAGATGAGTATGATTACTATATCCAAGATTTCTTTAGAAATAAACTGGTAATCATTAAAGCACGAAAAGAATATTGCTTTATTACTTGGTTTGGAAAAAAGAAATATTTCAAAAAAGAAGACGTCAAAAGAATAGATCATTGGATTGGTAAAAATGGTTCATTGTACGGTAAATATGTTATATGGGGGCACGATGAGAAGAAACTTGCGTCCATCGATGATAGTGGTTTTGGAGATATTACCAGATTATATAGTGAGTTATCTGGTCTACAAGGAATTGACTATTGTACTCATCTAACAAAAAGATAGTAAATTATTATCTTGTTAGCAACAACTAACTCAAGGTGTTAATTATAGGGAACACATTGAAGGCGGGAACTATTATTGCGACAGGTACACCGGGTGGAGTTGGTATGATAAAATTCTAGAGGATAATCAAAAATAATAATGGGAGAATAAAATGAAAAAAATAATAGTACTTGCATTGGCAGCAATGATGTTGATGGGATGTAAAAAGGAAGAGTCAGAACCTATAGAAATGAAAGAAGAGGTTGTGACTGAAGCTAATGAAGATACTGTAGAAAAAGAAAGTAGGTATGCTCATGAAGAGCTTGATGCCTATAGTGAAGTGTTATCTGAACACTTAAAAGATACTAAAGATGGATTTTCAGCAACACTTATTAATATTGACGATGACGATTATTATGAGCTTGCGATGTTTGATGGCGATGCTAAAGCAGACGGTGCTTATCTCTACACTTATAAGGATGGCGAGGCGATTGACCTGGCAACTGATGGTTTTCCATTTTATGGTAGTTATGGTCAGATGAACTATGTTCCAAATTCAGGATATTTCTCCTATGATTACGATGGGGAAAGCGTGGATGATGGTGGCGATTTCATGTTCTTTGCTTTTAGTCTAAAGGATGGAAAGGTTGAAAATCTTTGTTCTTTAGAGCGAGTTTTCTATTATGATGACAGTACTGCAGACGTTTTTTCTAACCATGATAAAGAAATTTCAGAGAGTGAATATAATGAGCTTTATCAAAAATATTGGTATGACTACATTGGCGACGATTTAAAAGATTTAACTTATTATAACGGCTATATGATTACATCGGAGGATGAAATAGAGGCTTTTCTTTCTGAAAATGATGTGGATGAAATTGAGGTCAGTTATTCGGATGAGGATATTAAAGCAATGTCTCCGGATGAGTTGTTTGAGGTATTTTGCAATGGTGATGTTGAAGGTCAATACATTGATGAAAATGGCGATTCATATCCATACAACCTAGATGGATATGAAATTGATGGTTATGACGTAAATAATTCACTGACTGTTGGAGAGCCTGTTGATGTAGACAATGATGGTGAGCTTGAATATGAATTAATTTCGCCAATGTACGGAAGCATGTTTTTTGACTGTAAGGATGGAACGGTAACTCTTATAGCTCAGGGGGAAGGCACAGCAGCAATATGCTCATGCACAACCTACGATGGTGCTACATGGATTGTTCATAGAGATACAACACATGCTGGAAGACGCATGTATTTTCTTGATAAATATAATGGCGATTTACAGATTGTAGATTCCATTAATCTTTACTGGGAAACAGAAGATTATAATGAGGATAGTCCGAAGACATTTTACTTTAATGACCAGGTGATTACTGAGGAAGAGTATAATTCGTACTATCAAGCAATTTTTGAATATTAAAGCCTAAAAACTGTGTTTTGAGGGTGCTAGGAAAACTGTTGCAATTGCAACAACCCCAGTTTTGACAAATTGCTATATTATACGTGTGAATAAAAATTGTTTGAATTGGAGGTTAGTCATGGAAGAGAAGAATATTGAATTATTAAAAGATTATATAAAGCGCCTTAGCAATGGAGAAAGTCTTGAATCTGTTCGTGCAGATTTTGTAGATAATTTTTCTGATGTTGAGGCGTTTAATATCATGCAGGCTGAGCAACAGCTGATGAAAGAAGGTGTGCCTTTTACAGAGGTGCAAAAGCTTTGCGATGTTCATTCGGCATTGTTCCATGGCAAAACTAGAGAAGAAAAAATAGCTAATGCGGAAAAAGAAGTTGAAGCATCAGCTGCAAGAGTTACATCCAATATCACTATAGAAAAAAGAGAAGCTGCAAAAAAGCAGGCTGAAATAGTGGGACATCCACTTCATCTTTTTACTAAGGAAAATGAAGCTCTTACGGAAGAGATTAATAAAACCAAGAGTTTGATTGAAGACATTAAGATTGATCCATCTGATGATAACAATAGAAAAATAATTGAAATTATAGATAATCTCAGAAAAGTAGCTATCCACTATGCTAAGAAGGGGGATTTACTTTATCCTCATATGAAGGCCAAATATGACATTTCGGGACCTTCAGATGTTATGTGGTCTGTTGATGATGAGATAAGAGATGAGCTGAAATTTATAGCTGACTCTGATTTTAGAAATGCTGAATACTTGGGAAGATTAGAACATGCTATTACCCGCATGGAGGAAATGATTTATAAGGAGCAGAATATTCTCTTCCCCATTTGCACTAAGTTTTTCACTGATGAAGAATGGTATAAGATCTATCAGGATTCAAAGGATTATGCGCCTTGCTTGGTTGATTTCATAAAATGGCCTGAGGCAGAGACAGCACTGTCCAAAGAAAACGCTACTAGCAATGCTACAGATGATATAATTAATCTGCCGGGTGGACATTTCACACCTGCTCAACTTAGAGCAATGCTCAATACTCTTCCCGTAGAAATATCATTTATAGATGAAAATGATATTAACTGTTTCTTTAACGAAGGACCAAAGCTATTTAAACGTGCTGGCATGGCCATAGGACGTGATGTGTTTAGTTGTCATCCACCAAAGATTGAGATGATGGTTAGGTCTATAATTGGAGACTTCAAATCTGGCGCCAGGGATAAGGTGTCAGTTTGGATGGAAAAAGAAGGCATCCCAGTGCTTGTAGAGTACATTGCAGTTCGAGATGACAATGGACAATATATCGGCACAATGGAATGCGTTCAAAAAATGGATGAAGCTAAAAAGCATTTTGAAAAATAAAATTATTTGATGACAAAGGTATTTCTATCGAAGTCGATAATTCCTTCGTCACGCATTTTACCAAGCTCTCTTGTCATGGCGCTGCGGTTGATGGATAAGTAATCAGCCAGCTGTGTTCGTGACAGGGGAGCTTTTATATATTTTGATTTTTGTTGCTGAGCAAGGGTTGAAATGTATGCCATAAGTTTTCCGCGGATGGATTCTTTCGACATGATTTCAAGTTTATTCATATAGGAAATACTTTTTTGTCCTAACAGATGAAACATGTTTTCTGCAATTCTGGCATGGAAGCTACAAGCGTTTTCACATGTGTGGATGATTTTTGAAGCAGCAAGAAATAATACTCTGGTTTTTTCTACGGCAACAAAAGTAACAGAAGATTCCTGCTCAACGCTGACGGCAAAGTTTTCTCCAAATAATTCTCCAGGTCCAACATAGGATAGAAGTGAAGAGTTTCCCCATATATCTTCTTTCAGAAGGTGCACATTTCCAAAAAGAACTATTCCGATATAAGGGACTTTGTCCTTTTCCATAATGATGGTTTCCCCTTTTTCAAAATCCTTTTTAAAGGAGTTGATACATATCAGTAGTTTATTCAAATTGTCCTGGTGAATTCCCTCGAATAGGGGAATATCATTGTAATCTATTTCTTTCATGAGCTTATTATAAAATCAAACTGTTGCAATTGCAACAAACTGACTTCCGTTCTAGCTGTATATTATGAGCATCAAAGAAATCCGGTTAGAAAATGGAGGTAAACAATGGAAAATAAGATGTTTTGTTATCAGTGTCAGGAAACAGCAGGCTGCACTGGTTGTACAATGTCAGGTGTTTGTGGAAAGAAGCCAGAGGTAGCAAATCTTCAGGATTTGTTGGTATACGTTACCAAAGGAATTTCATTTGTAACAACAAAGCTTAGAGCAGAGGGTAAAGAGGTTTCAGAAGATATTAATCATATGATTTCGGTAAATCTTTTTACAACAATTACAAATGCAAATTTTGATTATGATTCAATAGCCCAGAAGATCGAAGATACTATTAATGCTAAGGAACAGTTATTAGAAAAGCTTACAGATATGAGTAATCTTCCAGATGCGGCTATCTGGGATGGAGATAAATCACAGTATGATGAAAAAGCTAAGACAGTAGGTGTTCTTTCAACTAAGGATGAAGACATTCGCTCATTGAGAGAGCTGATAACATATGGTCTCAAGGGACTTGCAGCTTATTCGAAGCATGCAAATGCTCTTTTAAAGGATAATAAGGATGTTGATGCATTCCTTCAAAAAGCGCTTGCAGCTACTTTAGATGATAGTTTTTCTGTGGATGATTTGGTTGCATTAACTCTTGAAACAGGAAAATATGGAGTGGATGGTATGGCACTTCTTGATGAAGCCAATACATCAGCTTATGGAAATCCTGAAATCACAAAAGTAGATATAGGCGTTAGAAATAACCCTGGTATTCTTATTTCAGGCCATGATTTGAAGGACTTAGAGATGCTATTAGAGCAGACTAAGGGTACAGGAGTAGATGTATATACTCACTCAGAAATGTTACCAGCCCACTATTACCCATTCTTTAAGAAATATGATAATTTTGCTGGAAACTATGGTAATGCATGGTGGAAGCAGAAGGAAGAATTTGCAAGCTTCAATGGCCCAATTCTGATGACAACAAACTGTATCGTGCCACCTGCAGATTCTTATAAAGATAGAATGTTTACAACAGGTGCTGCAGGATATCCTGGATGTAAGCATATTGATGCACCTTATGGTGAAACAAAGGATTTCTCAGAAATCATTGAAATGGCAAAGAAATGTGATGCACCTACGGAAATTGAACGTGGTGAAATTATCGGCGGATTTGCTCACGAGCAGGTATTTGCACTTGCAGATAGTGTAGTAGAAGCAGTAAAAACAGGAGCAATCAAAAAGTTTGTAGTAATGGCTGGTTGCGATGGAAGAGCAAAATCTCGTGAGTATTACACAGAATTTGCTAAGGCGCTTCCAAAAGACACAGTGATTCTTACGGCAGGCTGCGCAAAGTACAAATACAATAAGCTAAACCTTGGTGATATCAATGGAATTCCAAGAGTTTTGGATGCAGGACAGTGTAACGACTCATATTCACTTGCACTTATTGCATTAAAGCTCAAGGAAGTGTTTGAACTTGATGATGTTAATGAACTTCCAATTGTTTACAACATTTCATGGTATGAGCAGAAGGCTGTAATAGTTCTTCTTGCACTACTTTACCTTGGAGTAAAGAACATCCATCTTGGTCCAACACTTCCAGCCTTTCTTTCACCAAATGTTGCAAACGTTCTTGTGCAGAATTTTGGCATAGCAGGAATTACTAATGTAGAAGATGATATTTGCAAGCTCATTTAAAGAAGAATGATAGAATTTTTGGCAAAAATTACCTCTATGAAAAAGCACCAGTGTTTATTATCGATAGATTTAAGTTCAAGTTATTTTATTTGAGTTCAATTCATGCTATAATTGAACTCAAATAATAGTGAATGAATAAATCGTAGGAGATTTCATTATGAGGAATTTTGATTATAAAAAACTGAGCCAGCAAACGTGGGATAATGATATCTTGCTTTTGTGCTCAAAAATTCATGAATGTAAGGGAAGACAGGATTTATTTGTTCGTCAGAAGCCTGCTCAATTAAATCGTCTAATTGAAATTGCCAGGATTAAAAGTACAGAAGCATCTAATAGCATTGAAGGAATTGTTACAACTAGTACAAGAATTAAACAGCTAGTAAACGATAAAACAACACCCAAGAACAGGGATGAGAAAGAAATTCTTGGTTATAGAGATGTTTTGAACACCATACACGAAAGTTATGAATATATAGATATATCTCCTAACCACATTTTACAGCTGCACAGAGATTTGCTAAAATATGCAGGTTTTACATATGGGGGCAGTTTCAAAAATACTCAGAACTATATCAAAGAAACACGACCAGATGGAAGCGAAGTAATCAGATTTACACCAGTTCCACCATATGAGACGCCTAAAGCAATAGAAGATATTTGTAGGAGTTATGCAGAAACTGCTGCTCTAGAGATTGTAGATCCGTTGATATTAGTACCTGCCTTTATCTGCGATTTTCTATGTATACATCCATTTAACGATGGTAATGGTAGAATGAGTAGATTATTAACATTGCTGTTGCTTTATAAAAATGGATATGCTGTTGGAAAATATATCAGTATAGAAAAGCAGATTGAAAAAACAAAAGATGTGTATTATGACGTTCTTCAGGAAATTGATTACGGCTGGCATGAAGAGAAAAATGATCCAACACCATTTATAAAATATATGTTACAGGTAGTACTTGCATCATATTTAGAATTTGAGGAGCGTGTTGGTGTGATGGATGATACAGGTGTAAAAAGTTCCTCATATGATGTTGTTAAGGCGTATGTAGAAACTAAAATTGGAAAATTTACCCCAGCGGATGTTTTAGCCAATTGTCCGGGAGTAGGTCGTACTTCGGTGTTTAATGCGTTAAAAAAGCTAAATGAAGATGGCTTTATAGATAAACACGGTGAAGGAAAAGGGTCATTCTATGTACAAAAGAGTGAATCTATTTGGTAAGTTCAAACTTAAGCAAAAGAGTTCAAATGTAATGGCATTTGGACTCTTTTGCTTTAAGCATTTTTGGATTTTATTAGATAGTGATTCAATTTCTTCTGGAATTTTCTTTAGACTCCTAAGTTTTGCTAATTCGTTACAAAATATCTAAAAGATTTTTGAAAATGCACATTTTTCATTATAATAGTACTGTGAGATATAGGAAAGATATCGAAAGGAGAGGAAAATGAGTATGTTAAATGAACAAATGAAATCAGACAAGGATAACGGCCAGTTTGTTTCGACAGCTGAAATAGCTGAAAAAATGGCTAAGGATTGGGAAAAGGGTGAACAACTGGAAGTAGATTTACTGAAGGCGATTCACAACCCTGTAAAGGATATTAAATAATAGAAAAATAGGGCTGCGCTCAGCAGCCCTATTTTTAACAATCAAGAAATTTTCTAGCTAATCTCTTTAAATTTCTCAACCTCTACATTTAAGGTTCTTATAGTTTCGCTATTATTCTCAGATTCACTTTGAATATCTTCCACGGATTGGTGGAGTGTGTTCATTTCTTCTGTGGATTTGATAAGTGCAGCAACACTGTTTTCAGAGGCGACACTGATTTCGCTGATGCCAGCAGAAAGTGATTCGGTGAGCTCTTCCATGGTCTTTGCATGGTCAGAGAACTTCATTAAAAGTTTGTTAATCTCCGTAATTCCGTTTTTGTTTTCAACAGCATTTTCAACAAACTTGTCATAGTCGACAAGTATGCTTGATGTGAGATATTCAAGCAATTCGTTAGCGTTGGCCACAAGCTCATGGACGGAATCAAGAACGATGACATTAGTTTCTTGAATTCGGTTTGCTATGGCCTTTGTGTTTTCAGATAAGCTTTGAATTTCTGTAGCAACAACAGCAAATCCACGGCCTGCATCTCCGGCTCGAGCTGCTTCAATTGAAGCGTTAAGGGCTAACAAATTAGTCTGGTCTGAAATGGAAAGAATGTTGTCAGTAAGTTCTCTTATGTTTTCCACAGAACTACTTTTCTCAATTGATTCTTCCATGCGCGAACTTATATCTTCAATCATGTTTATGGTCTGTGCTTTGCTTGTTTCGGAATTGTTTTTAGCAAGTTCAGCATGTGCAAGCAATTCCTGGACCTGAGCAGTGTTCTCCACAGAACCATCCTTAATCTCTTTTGCAGCATTAAGAATGTTCATTGAAGACTCATCGATAGTCTGAAGAGTAGCATTTATTTCTTCCATGTTTGCAGAAAGTTCACTAAGGCTTTCAAAGATGGAAGCGGAAGTGGTTTCACAATCATTTATGTTGTTATTCATGTTGAATGTTGCAGACTGGATGTTACTTGAACCATTTTGAATAGATTTTATTACCTGCTGTAATTCATCTAAAAATGTATTTATACCAATGGCGATTCGTCCAACTTCATCTTCGTACAAGTAATCCATACGCATGGTCAAATCACCCTGTCCTGCTTGAAGTTCATCAATCATCTGGTTCATTCTTGTCTGCATATTTTCAAGAGGCTTAAGTACTGTTCTAAGTGTAATGAAAATTGCAATTCCCATAGAGATAATGAAGATAACACCCATTACGATAGTGATTGCAGTAGCACGATTAACACGGATTTTTACAAGTCCTGTTTCGTGCTCAACTAAAGAATCAAGGGTGTTTAAATATTCGGTTTCAGGGGTTTGCATATCGGCAACAATAGTTGATAAGGTCTGATATTCAGATTTAAGTATGGCAGGATTACCGGAATTTATTGCGGCAGCAACCTTATACGCCTGAGCAGCATAAGCCTGAATTGAATCATAATAATCAGCGTAAGAATCGCGCAGTGAATCATTCATTTCTGCATCGGAAAATGCATCAACGTCAGCCTTAATTGATTCAGAAGTTTCCAGTAATCCATCAACTAAAGCACTGTAATCGCTTACAACAGCCCAATCTTGCCCATTCATTTTTGTAAGTGTACCAATTTCGAGCATGGCCATGTTCTGCTTTAAATCATTCTGAAGAGATTTTAATTCCACAGTATAATCTGCCAATAGAGTTGTAGACAGCTGTACCTGATCGTTGGTAACACCGCTCATTCCTGCATTTATCGAAAACAAAATCAGCAGTACTACTAGGATTGTTAAAATTCGTAGTTTAATAGACTTTTTCATATACAAAATCCTCCATTATTCCCATTATGTTAGAAGCAATATACCATCATTTTTGCCACAGGATACTTATATAGGACAACTGGTCATTTTTGAAGTACAACTGACAGCCCAAAGAAAATATGTCGTATTTGCCCTAAAATATGGCGACTTATTTTATTGAATAAGAATTATTTTTTCTTGATAATATCAGTATCGTTTGAAGTAATGATTTGGAGGTATTTATGAATAAAAAATTATGGAATGATAATTGGTTATTTTGGAATAGTAAAGATGCATTTGCATTAGTTTGGGATATACCAGAGATGGCTAGAAAAATACAGTTGCCTCATGATGCTATGTTGGAAAATGAAGCCCACGAGGATTCTCTGAACGGTGGAAATACAGGGTTTTATGATGGTGGTTCATATACTTATGTGAAAATGTATGAATCAAAACCTGGGGATAGACAAAGAAACATTATGCTCAGATTTGATGGAGTATATATGAATACATTTGTATATGTAAATGGCCAGCTTGCAGCTAATCGTCCTTACGGATATTCTCAGTTTTACGTACCTATTTCTCACTTGCTTAAGGAAGAAGGAGAAAACGAAATCCGTGTTCAGGTTAGAAATGGTGCTATGGCAAATAGTAGATGGTACTCAGGAAGTGGAATTTATAGAGACGTTTATATGCTTACTTCTGGTGCTACTTATATTCATGAAGACGGACCTAAGGTAGTTACAGAAGAATGTGACGAGGATAGCGCTACAATTAAAATTTCAGCTGATATTGTTAATAAAAATTTTGATTCAAAAGAAGTGGAATTTGCTATTTCAATCTATGATTCAAATGGTAATGAAGTGGCAAAAGATGCAGGTATTGTCTATGTAAAGGGCAACAATAACAAGCAGTTCTTTTCACGCATAAATATAGCAAATCCTTGTTTATGGTCAGAGGATACACCAGTGCTATACAAGGCTAAGGTCACTATATCGGTAGATAATAAAGTAGTAGATTCTGATGAAGCTACATTTGGAATCAGAAAGCTTTCATTGGATGCTGCTCATGGACTGAGAGTAAATGGAAAAGAAGTAAAACTTCGTGGTGCCTGCATCCATCATGACAATGGATTGCTTGGTTCAAAAACATATTATGAAGCAGAATATAGAAGAGTAAAGATTCTTAAAGACTCAGGCTTTAATGCAATAAGAATGTCTCATCATCCTGCATCACCTGCACTTTTGAGAGCCTGCGATGAGCTTGGTGTATATGTGATGGATGAAACCTTTGATATGTGGACAAGGGCGAAGTCTGACTACGATTACAATTTGTTCTTTACTGACTGGTGGAAGAAAGATGTAGAAGCGATGGTGGCAAAGGATTTTAATCACCCTTCTGTAATTCTCTACTCAATCGGAAATGAAATACCAGAGATTGGTACAAATGAAGGAAGCAGTCTTGCTGCTGAAATAAGTGATTTATGTCATGAATTGGACAGCACTAGATATACACTTGCGTCCATCAATGGCGTGTTTGCTGCAGGAGATGCTGTAGGCAAAATCACTGCAGATGTAGCAGGTGAGGTAAAGGATCAGGATGATTCTGTCAATGTAAATGACTTCATGACTATCATGGACAAGTACATGGATAGAATTGTGGTTCACCCAGAAATTACAAAGGTCTTGAAAAAAGCTTGCGTTGCAACAGATATTGCTGGCTACAACTACATGACTGCAAGATATGCTCTTGATGCTAAGGAAGAACCAAACCGAGTTATGGTAGGTTCAGAAACTTATCCACCAGAGATAGCTGTGAACTGGAGAGAAGTCAACAAATATCCACAGGTAATAGGTGATTTCACATGGACAGGCTGGGATTATCTTGGAGAAGCCGGAGTAGGTATTCCTGCATATAACTGGGGAGAAGGTGGATTCGGTGCACACTTCCCAGCAAAGCTTGCATACACAGGAGATATTGATATTACAGGATATAGAAGACCGCTGTCATATTATAGACAGATTGTATTTGGTCTTAGAAAAGAGCCATACATTGCTGTGCAGAATCCAGCACACTATGGGGAGAATCTGATAAAGACTCCATGGGTAATGAGTGATGCTATCTCAAGCTGGACTTTCGCAGGATACGAAGACAAGCCTGTTGTTGTGGAAGTATATGCAGCAGGTGATGAAGTAGAGTTATTCCTAAATGATGAGTCACTTGGAAGAAAGTCAATAAAAGAAACCGATAACTATAGAGTTTTGTTTGAAACAAAATATGCTAAGGGAACTCTAAAGGCTATAGCCTACAAGGATAACCAGGTCGTAGGCGAGTATGTATTGAAAACTGTTGAAACTGAAAAACTAAATGCAAGCTTTGATACAAATACACCAATAGACTCTGAACTTGCATATGTAAATATTGCAGTAGGAGAAAGTAATTACACAGTTAATAGTGATGTTGAATGTAAGCTAACAGTTGAAATAGAAGGTGATGCAGAACTCCTAGGAATAGGTTCAGGTAATCCAAAAGCGCAGGATTCATATCTGGGAAATAGCACTTATACATGGAATGGTCGTGCTCTTGCTATCGTAAGAAAGGGCAAGGAGAAAGCTGTATTAAAAATATCTGGAGACAACGGATATGGTACAGAGATAACAATCTAGTAATTAAAAAATGTCGGTTTTCATAAAATTTATTACATGGAGGCTGCTGAACTATTCTTGTATCATTTTTTCATCAAGAAAACCATTTACGGTAAAGGAGAAGAAAAATGGAGAATAATTCAGTAGCAAGGCAAGCTGGGATAGGAGAGTCTTTTGAAAGCTATCAAACATCTCAGGCAAACAGTGGGGTAAAAAGAGCAACTACAAAAAAATCCAATTCTGAGGTTGGCACAGCCTTTAAATGGTTCCATGCGACATCAGTAAACGGAGGAGCAATGACTATTGCTGCAGTACTTGCAAGTTATCTTTCAGTCTACATGACAGATACACTTCAAATACCAGCAGCAACATGTTCGCTTATCATGTTTATTGCAACACTTTGGGATGCTATCAATGATCCAATGATGGGCGTTATTGCAGATAATACGCATTCAAAATGGGGACGTTATCGACCTTACTTCATTTTTGCACCAATCTTATTAACATTCTTTGGAACAATGGTATGGGTTGACTGGGGATTCGCTAGTACCACTGCAAAGGCTGCTTATATATTGATTATGTACATTGGATATGGAATGACAGTTACAATGTACACAATGCCACAGATGGCAATTCTTCCAGCAGCTGTTAAGAGAGATCAGGAAAGAAACAAGATTATTACTATGGGTGCAGGAGCGTGTGCAACTGCATTTACAATTGGTAATACATTTACACCAAATATTACAGCTTTCTTTGAAGGACTTGGCGTTTCAAATGGATATGTTCCATACATGCTTATTTGCGGAGCACTTTCATTTGTATCATTCTGGGGATTATTTAAGGTATCAAAGGGAAAGGAAAGATATTTAACAGAGCCTGAAAAGAATCCTCTTAAGGGACTTGGAATGGTTCTTCACCACAAGGAAGTTTATCCAAACATCATTGCATGGATAGGTGCTTCAATGGGCTATGGTCTTATGTTTGCATCTTCTGTTTATTACATGATGTACTACTATGAGAGACCAGATCTTATTGGAATTTACATGGGTATTATTTCAATCGGAGCTCTTGTATCAATGGTTGTTGCAATGCCTATCTTCCTTAAAGTATTCAAGACAGGACAGAGAGCACTTTGTGTATCACAGATTACTTCAATTGTAATGTATGTGATTTTGTTCTTCTTTGGAAAACAGAGCTTTACATTACTTTGCGTACTTACATTCTTATCATCTATAACAAGTGCTATGCAGAACGCATTAGTTAATATTCTTGTTAACGATACAATTGACTTTATTATGCTTAAAGAAGGCAAGACAGCAAATGGACTTGTATCAGCAATCAAGGGCTTTGCTCAGAAATGTGGTAACACAGTTACTTCATCTGGTATTTTAGCAATCCTTGCTGTTTCAGGTTACATTGCAGGAGCAATTGGACAGCAGCCAGAATCAGCTATGTTCGCTCTTAACTTTATTAAGTTTGGTGCACCATCTGTAACAGGAATCATCGTAATTCTTTGTGTAGTATTTGGACCAATTAATAAATATAAAAACGAAATCGAAGAAATGAAAGCTAAAATGCACGAGAATTAATGGGGATTTACATAAATGTTGAACTTTGAAATTTTAAAGGAAACACCTTTTTGCCTGGGCACTGCCCAGGTAAATTGGGTTAAAGAAACAATAGAAAATATGACAGAGGAGCAGAAGATTGGTCAAATCTTTTGTCCTATAAATGGGGAAGTTGAGCCAGAAAAAATAAAAGAGTTTATTGATGAGTTTCATCCAGGCGGAGTATTGTATAGACCAATGCCTGCAGAGACTATTCAAAATTGCCATAGAGCATTTCAGGATAATTCAGATATTCCAATGCTTTTAGCAGCAAACTTAGAATCCGGTGGTGTCGGTATTGCCAGTGATGGCACTTATTTTTCACGACCTATGGGTGTGGCTGCAACAGCCGATAAAGAAAACGCATATCGATTAGGATATATTTCTGGCAAGGAAGCAAAAGCTGTAGGCTGCAACTGGTCCTTTGCTCCAATTTGTGATTTGGATAAAAACTATATGAATCCTATCATGAATGTTCGTACATACGGTGATAACGTAAATACGGTAATTGATTTTGTTAAGGAACAGCTTAAAGGTCTTGATGAAAATGGTGTTGCTGCAGCAGCAAAGCATTTCCCTGGTGATGGAGTAGATTTCAGAGATCAACATTTAGTAGCTTCTGTAAATAGCTTGTCTGTTGAAGAATACGATGCTTCATATGGCAAGATTTGGAAAGAGGTTGTAGATACTGGAATCCTTTCAGTAATGGTAGGACATATTTTACAGCCAGCATATAGCAAGTTTTTTAATCCGGAATTGAAGGATGAAGATATTTTACCAGCTACTTTATCAAAGGAATTATTACAAGGATTGCTCCGTGAAAAGCTTGGATTTAATGGAGTAATAGTTACCGACGCGACACCGATGGTAGGATTTACAGCATCAATGGCTCGAAACGAAGCTTTACCAGCTTGCGTGATGGCAGGATGCGATATGATTCTTTTCAACAAGGATATAAGAGAAGATTATCAATTTATTAGAGATGCATTAAAAGATGGCAGGCTGACAAGAGAACGTTTGGATGAAGCGGTTCTCAGAATACTTGCAATGAAGGCCGCAATGAAGCTTCCAAAAAAGAAAGCAGAAGGAACATTGGTGCCGGAGACATCAGCTCTGTCAGATGTGGGCTGCAATGAGCATAAAGAGTGGACTGTGAAATGTGCCGACGAAGCAGTTACTCTTGTGAAAGACACACAAAATCTTCTGCCTATCTCTGCTGAAAAGTATAAGAAGATCAGATTGTATTACATCGAAGATAGAGTGGGAGGGGGCTTTAAAGACGGTGATAGCCAAATAGCTGCATTCAAGGATTTATTAGAAAAAGAAGGATTTGAGGTTAGTGTTTACGACTATTCTAAGCCTGATTTTTATGAAATGTTTGAAGCAGGAGTTTCATATGCCAAGGATAAATTTGATTTAGCAATTTATGTAGCTTGCATTGATACCGCAAGTAATCAATCAGTCCGTAGAATTGACTGGGTACATTTGATGGCGGCAGATGCACCATGGTTTGTTGATGAAATTCCTACAATGTTTATATCTGTAGCAAATCCATATCATCTTGTGGATGTCCCAATGGTAAAGACATTTATCAATGCTTACACACCTACAAAAGAGGTATGCCAGCAAGTGGTAGAAAAAATAATGGGCCGCTCAAGCTTTAAAGGTAAAAGCCCAATCGACCCATTCTGTAATATCTGGGGAAGCAGATTTTAACAAAGCTAAGCTCTTTCGTTCTGTTCTGTAGAGAATGGAATGAATGGGCTTTCTTTTTTATTAGATTTTCTATATTCAGCAGGAGAGCATTTATATGTTTGCCTGAAAACTCGTGAAAAATGGTCTGCTGAATTATACCCAATCTGTTCAGCAATTTCGTTGATTTTCAAATCAGTGTTCAGCAAGTAGTTGATAGCATCTTTCATACGAAGTTTCTTTATTAAATCGGTAAAGTTTTCTCCAGTATTTTGCTTTATAAGTGTACATAAATGTGGCTCGCTGTAGTGGAAAAACTCTGCCAAGGATGAGAGGGTAATGCTCTGATAATTATGCTGAATATACTGTAGAACCAGTGAAAAATCAGAGCCAATCTCATAGTTATAAAAGGCAATTGTTTTGCTATAGTTTCTGAGCATATTGCAGAAAAGTAAATTGATAATGCTTACACAACATCCGTTGCTATACTCATCTTTTTTAGCAGATTCGATCAAAAGCTTTCTAAGCAATACACGACATTCCATATTGTTACCGGTGAATAACATAAGGTAGTTTGCCTTGCCATCATTTTTAAGAATTTGGCGGAAGAAACTAGATAATAAGTCTTGATGACTCATGATTGATGAAAATGTGCTATCAAAGGTACTTCTTCTGATGCATATCGTATATACGATAGAGGTTTCGTCATCAATTAAAAAGTCATGATTAGACCCTGGAGCAACAATGCATATTTCACCTTCGTTCATTACATGAGGTTCTTCTTCAAAGTAAAAAATAGCGCTACCTTTGACAACAAAGTTTAGCTCGAAATAATTATGGGTGTGAGAATATCTACGTGTAAATCGTGGATGACGAATTGTAAAAACATCCTGAAATTTTGGAATCATACGTTCCTCTTGTACTTCCTTATTTAGCTCACTTTGTATAGAAAAATAAATAGGAATGTTATCCACAAGCTTATCAAATTCTTCATCATCTATATACAATGAATCTTCTGAAATGCTCAGTCTAGTAGGGCCTACATCCATTAATCCTTTTTCATGCATGCGTTTTATCATTTCTGTGAACTGAAGTTTAAGACCGGTGCGTTTGTAGTAGGCGTTCATCTCATTTTGAAATTTTCCATAGGTTGTGTATACGTTCATACTAAATCCTCATATAGCTATAAAAGAAGTGTAAAAAAATGTAGTGATGTCAATAAAATTTGTAGAGTCATTATATAACAGAATTGTGAAGGAGCGAAAGTATAAATGAAATAATAAAGGATACGCCTTAAAATATGTCGGATACATTGTAGGTCGCTCTATTTATAATATAGGCATTGAATTGTTCGGAATCGGACTGAAAAACATGTGAGGAGAAGCATTATGGGAATGGAACCAGCATTAGAAGAAATATTTGGTAGCTATATGCCATATAAAGTGACAGAGGATACGTGGGTTATTAGCTTCATGAATGGAACGGAGTACATGTATCTTCTTGAGGGAAGCGAGAAAGCTCTTTTAATTGATACAGGATATGGAGCAGGAAATTTAAAAGCGTTTGTGGAGTCATTAACAGACAAACCAGTATTAGTTGTAAACACACACTTTCATCCAGATCACTCTGCAGGAAATGGAGAGTTTGAAGAAGTAATGGTTGCAGCAGGATGGGAAATTGATGCACCTTCTGTAAATATGCCGGGACAGATTCCCTTTGATATTTCAAAGTTGCCTTATCCAAATTACAAAAAGGTAATCATAGGTGAGGGGGATGTAATTGATCTTGGCAATCGAAAGATAAAGGTCATGGATGTAAAGCCGGCCCACTGCAATTCTAGTTTGTTTTTTTATGATGAAGAGCAGGGGATGATATTTGTTGGTGATGAAGTGGAGGCTGCACAGGTAAATATGTTTGATAATTCATGTAATCCTGAAGCTCCATATGATGTTAGAGACAGACTTAATTGCATGCGGGAAAACTGTGAAAGAATAAAGGCTCTCAAACCAAGATACATCTTCCCTAACCATAATGGAACACCAATTGCTTCAAGCTATTTGGATGATTTTATTGGATTGGTAGATAGCGTATTTGCAGGAACGGCAAAAATTGAAGATAAGTTAAACCATAAATACATAGAGATGGATCCAAAGGCTCCAACACTTTGTCGTGTACGTTATGGTAAGGCAAGTATTTTCATAAACAAAGAGTTATTGATGGCGGTTTATGGAGGTGGTTTGTCGTAATGAAGGCTGTAATTTTTGATTTGGATGGAGTAATCTGCTTTACAGATAAATACCATTACGTAGCATGGAAGAAACTTGCAGATAAAAATGGAATATATTTTGATGAAGAGATAAATAACAGACTACGTGGTGTTTCTAGAATGGATAGCCTGGAGATAATATTAGAGCGAGCCGATAGAACATATACTGCTGAAGAAAAAGAGGCAATGGCTGCTGAGAAGAATGCTAGTTATGTTGAGCTTCTAAAAGAAATGAGTCCAGCTGATTTATCTGATGAGGTAAAGAATACTCTAGATGAATTGAGGGCTAGAGGTTTTAAGTTAGCTATTGGTTCATCAAGCAAGAACACAAAAATGATTTTAAAGCAGATAGGACTTGGTGAATTTTTCGATGCCATTTCAGATGGAACCAACATCACAAAGTCTAAGCCTGACCCAGAGGTATTTCTAAAGGCTGCTGAGTTCGTTGGTGAAAATCCAGCTGATTGCCTAGTGGTTGAGGATGCCAAAGCTGGAATTGAGGCAGGAACTGCAGGTGGCTTCAAAAGCGCAGGCTTAGGAGAAGCTACAGAACATCCAAGTGTGACATACAAATTGGGGAGCTTTAAAGATTTGTTGGAGATTTGTATTTAGAGGTGTACCAGTATGAAAAGAGAAGATATAAATATTCGAGATCCATATGTGCTCGTAGATAATGGCAAATATTATTTATATGGAACACGAAGCGAAACTTGTTGGGAAGAGGCCTTTGGCTTTGATTGCTATGTGAGTGATGATTTGGAAAATTTTGAAGGACCAATTGAGATTTTCAAAAGACCAGATGGATTTTTTGCAACGGAAAACTATTGGGCACCTGAGTGTTATAGAATTGGGGATAAGTACTATCTTGTAACTACATTTGGTGGAAAAGATATTAAAAAGGGTATTTATGTTCTTCAAGCAGATGAACCAACCGGGCCATTTACACTCTACTCAAAAAGACTTACACCAGATAATTGGACTTGTATCGATGGAACATTGTACGTTGATGATGAAACAATATACTTAATTTTTTCCCATTCTTTTGAGGATGCTTTGGATGGTACAGGGAATGCTGATGGAGATTTTTGCGTTGTGGAATTATCAAGTGATTTAAAGAAAGCGGTTTCTACACCAAAGCTCCTATTCTCACCCAAAGAAGCGTCTTGGGCAAAGCCGGTTCCATTTGCAAAAGCAGAGTTTGGTTTGGATGGAGACTGCTACTTTAGTGATGGACCTTTTTTCATGAAGCTGGATGATGAAAATCTTTATATGATTTTCTCAAGCTGGAGTATTAACGGTTATGCGGTAGGTATTGCAGTATCAGAGTCTGGAACTATAAATGGTCCATGGATTTTACAGGATGAACCATTATATCCAGAAAATGGAGGCCATGGTATGTTCTTCAAGAATTTACAAGGTGACACTGTTTTTACCTTGCATTCACCAAATGACAAATATATGGAGCGACCATGTTTTTGGAAAGTAAAAAAAATAGATGGGATTCTTGTTCTAGAATAGTTGAATAGATGCTAGGAAAATGGCTGAATAAATTGCAGGGATAAAGAACTTTAGTGGGAGGCAGATTGCCTCCCTTATTAAATGTCGCATATAGCAGAAAAGATGTCGTATTTGCCTACGTGATTATACTAATAAATAATGCTATAGTGACCTATATCGATAGTAAAGGAGACGGTATTAAATGATAATTACAAGGGCAAAATTAAACGGAATAGTTAATCCTATAGGATTTGATTTTAAGAAAATAATTGCATCATGGAACGTAGAAGATACCGATGCTAAAACTATAAAAAATGGCGTACTTGAGGTGGCTGAGGATATCGCATTTGCGAATATTATTTATAAAAAGGAGTCGGCAGAAATCGATCAGATTGGTGAGGTGATTGAAATTGAACTTCGCCCAAGAGCTAGATATTTCTGGAGAGTTACTATAACAGGAGATAATGGTGATAGCGCAACTTCTGATATTCAGTATTTTGAAACCGGAAAAATGGATGAGCCATGGACTGGAAAATGGATTGCAGCAGAAGATAAATCTTTCCATCCATTGTTTTCTAAAAAGCTTGATCTTGCTAAAAATGTAAAGGACGCAAGACTATACGTAAGCTGCCTAGGAGTATTTGAAGCTTATATTGATGATAAAAAGGTTGGAAATGAAATCCTCACACCATACATCAATGATTACGAGACAGGTATGCAGATTATTGCATTTGATGTAGCTCAGCAGTTAAAGCAGGATAGCACAATTAGCATTCAGGTGGCCAAGGGATGGTACATGTCAAACTTTGGTTTGGAAGGTGGCTATAACTATGGCGACAGAATGGAAGCTATTGCTGAGCTACACGTTACCTATGAAGATGGCACATCAGAAGTTATCGGAACAGACTCTAGCTGGGATGTGAGTGCATCGGATGTTATTGAATCTGGCATATACTACGGTGAAGATTTAGATAGGACTGCAGGAATTGTCCCAAAGGGAAAAGCAGTGGAAGTGCCAGCAGAAAGAAATCTTTTAGATAGATATAGTATTCCAGTTGTGGTAAAAGAGGTGCTTCAGGCAAAAGAGATTATTAACACACCAGCAGGTGAAACAGTTATTGATTTCGGCCAGAATCACGCAGGTGTTATGGAGTTTGATGCAGATTTTCCAGCTGGTACTGTAATAACAATTGATTGCGGCGAGATTTTGCAGCAGGGCAATTTCTATAATGAAAATTACAGATCTGCTCGCTCTAGATTTGTATATACCTCTGATGGAAGAAAAGAAACTGTTCACCCTAGATTTACTTTCTTTGGGTACAGGTATTTGAGGATTCAAGGCTGGGTAGGAGAGCTTACCTTGGATAAAGTTCGCTCTAATGTTATCTATTCAGATATGGAGCGTACTGGTTACATCAATACTAGCAACGATAAAATTAATCGTCTTTACGAAAACTGTATCTGGGGACAGAAGTCTAACTTTTTGGATATGCCAACTGACTGTCCACAAAGAGATGAGAGACTGGGATGGACAGGAGATGCTCAAGTATTTTCACAGACTGCCAGCTACAACATGGACACTAGAGCATTCTATAAAAAATTCTTGAGAGACTTAGGCTACGATGCAAAGCGTCATGGTGGAGCGGTTGCAAGCTACATACCATCTGCGGCAGGGGAAGACCTGGCAAATACAGGTAGCATTTGGGGAGATGTTGGAACCTTTGTACCGAATGTACTTTTCAACACATTTGGCTCCGTAGAAGATGTAGAAGAACACTACGAAATGATGAAATACTGGGTGGAATATATGCATCGTAATGATGTGGAACACGGAGACAAAGGCTTCTTTGTTCTTCCTTTCCAGTTTGGAGATTGGCTTGGTTTAGATGGAATTACTGAACAGAGTTTTAAAGGTGGAACAAACGATGATTATTTAGCCGCAGTTTATTACTATCGTTCTACTGTAATCACTTGTGAGATGGCAATTCGACTTGGAAAAAATGAGGATGCCAAAGAGTATGCAAAGCTTGCTGAAAAAATTAAGAAAGCAATTTTAGATGAATTCTTCACTCCTACAGGAAGACTTGCTTGTGACACACAGGCAGCCTATATAGTTGCGCTGGCTTTTGATATCTACGTTGATAGAGAAAAGCTAATTGAACAGTTTGTGGATAGATTGAACAGAGACTGTTTCCAAATAAAATGTGGATTCGTAGGTGCGCCACTTTTGTGTACCACACTTGCTAAGTGTGGCAGGGCAGATTTGGCATATCACTTTCTGTTTAATGAGGGATTCCCAAGCTGGTTACACTGCGTAAACTTGGGTGCAACAACTATTTGGGAGAGATGGAATTCAGTTTTTGAGGATGGAACAATTTCAAAGATGGGTATGAATTCCCTTAACCATTATTCATATGGAACTGTTGTCCAATTTATGTATGAATATATTGGCGGAATCAAGCCTGCTAAGCCAGGATTTACAGAAGCAAACATTGCACCTATGCCATCCATGAGATTTAGATATTTCAATTCGGCCATAACAACTGCTGCAGGAAAATATGTATCAAACTGGAAAATTGCAGAAGATGGTATGTTAACAGTTGAAGTTGAAGTTCCATTTAATGGAGCGGCAAATGTTACATTGCCAAGATTTTCAAAGGAACAGTTGAATTGCAAGGGTTGTGTAGCATCAGATATTTCAGAAGAAGGATGCATCACTTTAGGAGCTGGCCATTATGAAATATCGTACATGCCAGCTCAGGACTACAGAAGCATTTACAGCCCACAGACCAGACTTGCCGAGCTTGAGGGTGACACAGAGGTTATGGAGCTTTTAAAAGAAAAGCTTCCAGTTTCATATGGCATAATTGTTTCTCATGACAAGGAAATGGCAAACCATACACTTGCAGAACTGCCATACTTATTCTTCTTAGGTGGAACGCCTGAAACTGTATTACCAGTGACAGAAAAGATTTTCGCAATGAAACGCTGGTAGAAATAAATTGTTGTTTCTTTCGCTCCTTTAATAGTGTAAAGTTTAAACAAAGATGTAGGGAAACGGGAATACAAAAGGAGAGAAGATGCAACAGAATGAAATGGAAAAGCAGTATTTAAGGATTTTGTCCAAGCAATTTCCTAATGTAGCATCCACTGCTACAGAAATTATTAACTTGCAGTCGATTCTTAGCCTTCCAAAAGGCACTGAGCACTTTCTTTCGGATATTCACGGTGAATATGAGCAGTTCGCTCATGTTTTAAGAAATGGCTCAGGAGCGGTGAAGCGCAAAATCGATGAAGAGTTTGGCAACATGCTTTCGGAGAAAGAAAAGAGAGATTTAGCCACCCTCATTTATTATCCAGAAGAGCGAATCAGAATGATTAAAGAATCAGGTTGGGGTAATTCAATGGACGACTGGTATGTTGTAATGATCAATCGCCTGATTCAAGTATGCAAGGCAGCTGCCAGCAAATACACCAGGTCAAAGGTGCGTAAGGCTCTGCCAAAGGATTTTGCATATGTCATAGAGGAGCTTATTACTGGCAGACGAGACCACAGTGACCAGGAAGCTTACTTTAACGAAATTATCCACACGGTAATTCGTATTGGAAAAGCGCCTGAGCTTATTGTGGCACTTTCCAATGCTATCAGCCGTTTTGTGGTGGATCATCTCCATATAGTAGGGGATATCTACGACAGAGGGCCAGGCCCACATATCTGCATGGATATTCTTATGAAGTATCATAGTGTGGATATCCAATGGGGAAATCATGATGTAGTGTGGATGGGAGCGGCCACTGGTCAGCTTGCTTGTATCGCCACAGTGCTCAGATTTTCCGCTAGATATGGCAACCTTGATATTCTTGAAGATGGCTACGGCATAAATCTTCTGCCACTGTTCAAATTTGCAATGGAAACCTACAAGGAAGATCCATGCGACCAGTTTGCTTTACACTATCGTGAGGGCGAATACGATTTAGCAAATGCGGAAATTGACAGGAAGATGCACAAGGCCATAGCAATCATTCAGTTTAAAATTGAGGGACAACTCATAAAAGAACATCCTGAGTTTAATATGGATGACAGACTTCTTCTTGATAAGATGGATTTAACCAGGGGAGTAGTTCTTATAGATGGTAAGGAGTACGAGCTTTTAGACTGTAATTTTCCAACAGTTAACCCAGAGGACCCTTATGCTTTATCCAAGGAAGAAAAAGATGTAATGGATAAGCTTCGCGTAGCTTTCATGAAATGCGAGAAGCTCCAGGAGCATGTGAGATTTTTATATCGTAAAGGCGGATTATATAAGACCTATAATAACAATCTTCTTTTCCATGGCTGTGTTCCTCTTGATGACAATGGCCAATTCAAGGATGTGGAATTGTGTGGCAAACACTATAAAGGAAAAGCATTATATGATGCACTAGAACAGCTTCTCAGAAAGGGATACTATGCAATCGACCCTGAGGAGAAACAAAAGGGCATGGACATGCTTTGGTATACATGGTGCCACGCAAATTCTCCTGTATTCGGCAAAGATAAAATGGCCACATTCGAGCGTTATTTTGTAGCAGACAAAGAGACACATGTGGAGAAGAAGAATCCATATTACACTTGGTACGACAAGGACGAAACTGTAACTATGATTCTCAATGAGTTTGGTCTTAACTCACCTGAGAGCCATATTATTAATGGGCATGTTCCAGTGGAAGCAAAAAAGGGTGAGTTGCCTATCAAGTGTGGTGGAAGATTAATAGTAATCGACGGAGGATTTTCAAAAGCTTATCAGCCAAAGACTGGTATCGCGGGATACACACTTACATATAATTCATATGGTTTCTTACTTGCGGCACATGAGCCTTTTGAATCTGTAGAAAAAGCAGTGGAAACCGGAAGCGATATTCATTCTGACACAGTGCTTGTTCAACACGTGGACAGACGAAAGACTGTGGCAGACACAGATAATGGACAAGCATTAAAGCAGAATATTATGGAGCTTGAAGAATTGCTTGAAGCATATCGCACAGGTATATTGGTTGAATCATAAAATAGTTGAATTTTAAAGGATATTTAGAGTAGAATAGAGCCCAAATTTAGTTAGGAGAATAAACTAATGGAGAAGAATCTTACACAAGGAAGCTTACTTAAAAATATTATGATTTTCTCGGGGCCTTTTCTGCTCTCTTATTTTTTACAGACTCTCTATGGAATGGCGGATTTGTTCATAGTTGGTCAGTATAATGGAGCAGCATCTATATCAGGTGTATCAATCGGTTCCCAGGTAATGCACATGATTACGGTTATGATCGTGGGACTTGCTATGGGTTCTGTTGTTATGATTGCAAGAAATGTAGGAGCTAAAGACCGAGCTAAAATATCCAAGACTATCGGAAATACGATAGTTTTATTTGCTATAGTTGCTGTATTATTAGCAGTACTTTTGCTGGCTTTAGTGAATCCAATTGTTTCTGTTATGAGTACTCCAGTGGAAGCTGTTGATGAAACTACAGCATATCTTATTGTTTGTTTTGCAGGCATTCCATTTATTGTTGCATATAACGTAATTGCAGCGATTTTCAGAGGTCTTGGGGATTCAAAAAGCCCAATGATTTTCATAGCAATTGCTTGTGTTTTCAACATTGCATTGGATTATTTGTTTATCGGTGGCTTTGGAATGAAGGCTGTTGGCGCAGCATGGGCTACAATTATAGCTCAGGCTTTCAGCGTCCTGATTTCCATTATCGCTATTTATAAAATGAAGTTGGTGTCTATTTCTAAAACGGATTTACGAATTGATAAATCTACTTTGGGAAGCATTCTAAGAGTGGGCGTTCCAGTATGTCTTCAGGATGGTTTCATCCAGGTTTCATTTTTAATTATCACTATTATTGCAAATACACGAGGCGTTGAAATATCTGCAGCAGTAGGTATTGTAGAAAAGATTATTTCATTCTTGTTCTTAGTACCTTCATCAATGCTATCAACTATTTCAACAATATCATCCCAGGCAATCGGTGCAGGGGACAAGCCTCTGGCAAGGAAAACACTCTTCTATGGCATGACTATTGCGGTATCAATTGGTCTTGTTTTTGCCATAGCATTCCAGTTTATAGCAAGTCCTGTAATCGGTATGTTTACTGATGATATGGTGGTAGTTGCACTTGGCGTATCCTATATCAAATCATATGTATTTGATTGTACTGTTGCCTCATTCCACTTCTGCTTTAGCGGATTTTTTGTGGCATCAAACTACTCATACATTTCTTTTATTCACAATGTAGCATCAATTATTTTGATGAGAGTACCAGGAGCATATTTGGCATCAATTTATTATCCAGATACTCTGTTTCCAATGGGCCTTGCAGCACCACTTGGAGGCGTCATTCAGCTAATCATATGTGTAGTGGCATATATGATTCTTAGGAAAAAAGAGAAAATATAAAACGTTCGAAAATTAAAGATTCTTTTCACCCCATCTTTTAAGCTCTAGTAAAATAGGGATAATACTTTTAGCTTTGTCAGTCAGGGAATATTCAACTCTGACTGGCATTTCATCATATTGTGTTCTTATTACCATGTTTGCTTCTTCAAGCTCCTTGAGCGAAGTAGCGAGCATGGTATTTGTTATTCCAAAAACAGAACGTCTCAAATCTCCGTAACGAACGACTTCCTCTTTATCAATCACACAGAGAATCATGATTTTCCATTTTCCGCCAACTATATTTAATACTTTTTTTAAGCCGCAATCTTCTCCGGCAATGTTATCACAAAGTGGTTCTTTCTTACTCATTTATCTACCTCCATGGTCAGTTTTTTCTTACTAGGTTAATAATTTCTGCGTACTTGATATATTTTTCGTACCACATATAATAAACCTATCAGCTGAGAATTGCAATTAATTAGTTTTATGATAAAGAAAATCCAAGGAGGTTGGAACAAAACATTATGGGTAAAACAGTCATTATTGGCGGTGTTGCTGCTGGTGCAAGTGCAGCTGCAAGACTTAGAAGATTAAAAGAAGATGAAGAAATAATTCTGCTTGAAAGAGGAGCATACATTTCATACGCAAACTGTGGATTACCTTATCATGTAGGTGATGTAATTCAAAATAGAGAAGATTTGCTTGTTACTAAAAAACAGGTAATGCAGAATCGTTTTAAAATAGATGTAAGAGAAAACAATGAAGTTATCTCTATTGATAGAGCTAACCAGACTATTGCTATTCGCAAGAATGATGGTGAGGAGTATCAGGAAAGATACGATAATCTTGTGATTGCTACAGGCTCATCACCAATCAGACCTAGAATCGAAGGAATTGATTCAGATAAGGTTAAAACATTGTGGACAGTTCCAGATACAGATGAAATCAAAGCATATATCAAGGACAACAATGCTAAAACAGCTGTTGTAGTTGGTGGAGGATTTATTGGTCTTGAAATGGCAGAAAACCTTCATGCTTTAGGTTTGAAGGTTACTATTGTTGAAGCTGCAAATCAGGTCATGGCTCCAATCGATTATGAAATGGCATTACTTTTAAATGAAAACATTAGAGCTAACAATGTTGACCTTATCCTTGGAGATGGTGTAGCAAAGTTTGAGGACCAGGGAAATGCAGTAACAGTAAGTCTTTCAAGTGGAAAGAGCGTAACAGCTGATTTAGTTATCCTTTCTATTGGTGTTCGTCCAAACAGTGCTTTGGCAAAAGAGGCAGGACTTGAACTTAACGAGCGTGGCGGAATCGTAGTAGACGATCACATGCGTACATCTGATTCACATATTTATGCAGCAGGTGATGTGGTTGAGGTAACAGACTTTGTATTTGGTGACAAGACAATGGTGCCACTTGCAGGGCCAGCTAATAAGCAGGGAAGAATTGTTGCAGATAATATTGCGGGCATTTTTTCAACATATAAGGGAACTCAGGGTTCTTCTGTTGTTAAGGTATTCGATTTAACAGCTGCAGCAACAGGTGCAAATGAAAAGACTCTCAATAGACGTGGCATGGTAAAAGACAAGGATTACAAGTCAATTATCGTAACACAGAATTCGCATGCAGGGTATTACCCAGGTGCAAAGCCAATGATTTTAAAGCTTGTATTCTCAATGGATGGAAGCAAAATCTACGGAGCTCAAATCGTTGGAAAAGAAGGTGTAGACAAGAGAATTGATACACTAGGAACAGCTATCAGATTTGGTGGTTCTGTGTATGACTTAACTGAAATGGAACTTGCATATGCACCACCATATTCTTCTGCAAAGGATCCTGTAAATATGCTTGGCTTTGTAGCTGAAAATGTTTTAGCCGGATTAGTAGAAATTGCAGAATGGAACGAACCAGACACAGACAAGGAAGCTACAATCCTTGATGTAAGAGAGCCAGGCGAGCTTGCAATGTATTCATATGAAAACGCAATCAATATTCCTCTTGGACAGCTTAGAGGCAGACTCGATGAGCTAGATAAGAATAAGAAATACATTGTAGTATGCGCAATCGGAGTGCGAGCTTACAATGCAGCGAGAATCCTTAAAAACAACGGATTTGAAAATGTAAAGGTTTATCCAGCAGGAACAAGAATGTACATGTCTACACATAGAAATCCTGATGAATTTAGCCAGGAATTTGTATGTAAATATTAAGCAGATAGGACTATACCAGGTTATAAAAATAATTGATAACCTGGTATAGTTTTTTATTATGCTTAAAACCTATTGACTTGGTAGGTAATTAAAATTATATTATTTCGTAAAAATGGAGGTGGGAATAATGAAGAAAAACATATTGATAACACTGATTAGTTGCATGTTATTGGCATTTACAGCATGCGGTAGCAATCAGGTAAGTGCAGCTAAAGAAGAAAACATATCTGAGAATGAAGCCGAAACTGTTAAAATTGCTTATTTACCAATAACACATTCGCTTGCGGTATTGGAGGAAGCAGAAGAGTTGGCTGAGAATAATGAGATTAATGTGGAACTCGTAAAGTATGGTTCTTGGCCTGAGCTACTAGATGCATTGAATTCCGGTCAGGTTGACGGAGCTTCAGTGTTAATAGAATTAGCCATGAAATCAAAAGCAGAGGGGATTGGAATAAAGGCAGTTGCGTTGGGGCATAAAGACGGAAATGTAATTGTTGTTTCAAATGATATTGAAGATGGTGCAGATTTGAAGGGGAAAACTATTGCAATACCACATAGACAATCGTCCCACAATATTCTAGTAAATGATGCCTTGGCAGAGAATGGTTTAACAATAGATGATGTTGAGATTGTTGAGTTGGCACCTACTGAAATGCCATCAGCTCTTGCCGCCGGAACCATTGATGGATATTGCGTAGCTGAGCCATTTGGTGCTATGGGTGTTTCAATTGGTGCTGGAAAAGTTTTATATGAATCAAATGAGCTTTGGGAAGATTCAGTATGCTGTGCATTGGTTATTACTGACAGCTTCATAGAGAATAATAGTGAGACAGCAAAAGCTTTTGTGGATGGATATAAAACTGCAGGAGAAAACTTAACAACTGAGCAGGCTAAAACCGTGGCAGAAAAATATCTTAATCAGACGGATGAGGTCTTAGACATTTCACTTGAATGGATTTCATATGACGATTTGGAAATCACAGAGGAAATGTATGATCAGCTATCAGAAAAGGTAATTGAGTACGGATTGTTAGATAATCCACCAAGCTATTCTGAGTTTGTGTGGAATGAATTTTGAGGACTGTAGGATGAAGAAATTATTATCTTTGAGGTATGTGGTTGTATCGATTGCTTTGCTGATTGGGGTATGGCAACTAGCTTTCAACTTTAGCAATTATAGTTCTGCATTATTTCCATCTCCTGGTATGGCGATAACTGCGTTGCTTGAAATGGTTATGTCAGGTCAACTTTTAGAATCATTTTTGACAAGCATAGGTAGATTTGTAATTGGCTATGGATTATCGGTAATAATAGCTGTTCTTTTGGGGTTAGTTTTAGGATGTCTTCCTAACATATTTAAATATATAAATCCGCTATTGCAAATATTACGTCCCATTTCACCAACAGCATGGATGCCATTTGTGGTGCTTCTTTTTGGAATAGGAGATTTGCCAGCAGTTGTAATTATATTTATTGCAGCTTTCTTTCCTGTATTATTATCAACAGTTTCAGCAGTGGGAAAAGTGGATGATGTATATTTTAGAGTCGCAGAAAATTTTGGTATAAAACAACCGCAGCTTATGTGGAAGGTTATACTTCCAGCAGTGTTTCTTCAAATCGCAAATGCGATACATGTGGCGCTTGGTAGTGCATGGATTTTCCTTGTAGCTGGTGAAATGGTTGGTGCACAATCAGGTCTTGGATATCAAATAATCGATGCGAGAAATAATGTGAGAGCAGACATGTTACTGGCAACAATATTTGTTATAGGGCTTCTTGGTCTGGCATTGGACTGGCTACTTGGAGTATTGGAGAAAAGAATTCTTAGAGTATGGGGAGGTGAATAGTATGTCCTATATTCATATTGAAAATGCTGGAAAAACCTTTACCGAAAATGGCCAGGTGTATAGAGCATTGTCGGGAGTTAATTTAGAAATTGAAAAGGGAGAATTCATATGTCTACTTGGTCCATCTGGTTGCGGGAAAAGTACTTTGCTGAATGCAATAGCAGGTTTTGATTTGGTGAATGAAGGAACCATAACGATTCAAGGCGAGGAAGTGACTGCCCCAAGCACTCGAAATGTAACCATATTTCAAAACTATGGATTGCTGCCTTGGCGCACAGTACAGCAAAATGTGGAGCTTGGTTTGGAGTCAAAATCTGTAGAAAAGAACCTGCGCAAAGAAATAGCAAGAAAGTATCTTGAAATGGTAAAGCTTGAAAAGTTTGCCCAAAGTTATCCAAGACAGCTTTCTGGTGGAATGAAACAAAGAGTGGCCATAGCTAGAGCACTTGCAGTTGAACCGGACATTTTATTTATGGATGAGCCATTTGGCGCATTGGATGCAATTACAAGGATAAAGCTACAGGATGATATTTTAGATATTTGCAAGGCAGAAAAGAAAACAATCATATTTGTTACGCACGACATCGAAGAGGCAGTATATCTGGCTGACAGGATAGTGGTAATGTCATCGAACCCTGGCAAGGTAAAAGGGATTGTGAAGGTTCCATTGCATCATTTTAGAGATAGAACAAGCGGAGATTTTTTGTTAGTTCGAGATAAAGTATTTGATCTGTTAAATATGAAGAACAAGGAATTCATTGAATATAACATATAATAAAAGGAGTTGGAAATGAATCACACACATATACATTCACATAGAAATTTAATTGGCTTTGACGAACATGGAATACCAACAGTGACCTTGAAGGCCAGTCATCATGATGGCGAGGAAGAGGGAGATTTTACTAGAGACTATATGAATGCAGTAGCAGAGTATAGAAAAACATTTCCAACCAAACAGGATGTAATCGAGCAAACGCCAGATCCTGCAGTAAGAGAGATGCTACTGCGTATGGAGCAACTGGGTATAGATACAACCTTTGACAGGTTTGATGCTCAGAAGCCTCAATGCAATTTTGGCCTATGTGGTACATGTTGCAAAATTTGTAATATGGGTCCATGTAGAATAACTCAAAAATCGCCTAAAGGAGTTTGCGGAGCAGACGCAGATTTGATAGTTGCGAGAAACCTTCTAAGGTCAGCTGCGGCAGGTGCTGCACAACATGGAATGCATGCAAGAGAAGTGATGTTGGCACTGAAGAAGGCGGCGGAGGGAGAATTAGATATTCCAATACTTGGAGAACAAAAGATACGTAGTACAGCAGAAGCATTTGGAATAAAACAAAAAAATAGACAGTTAAAAAACGTGGCTAAGGATTTAGCAAATGCTTTGCTGGAAGATTTATCTAGAACCGTTCCTGATGAATACAAAACAATAACTGCATGCGCTGTTCCTGAGAGACAAAAGGTATGGGAGGAATTGGATATTCTTCCAATTAGCGCATATCACGAAGTGTTTGAGGCTTATCACAAATCTGGGTGTGGCACCGATGGAGATTGGAGAAGCATTATGCAGCAGCTTTTGCGATGTGGCTTAGCATTCACTTTTTCAGGAGTAGTGGGGGCGTCAATTGCTACGGACTCATTGTTTGGAGTGGGGGATAGAGTAACTTCAAAAGTAAATATCGGTGCTTTAGAAAAGGGATATGTAAATATTGCGGTACATGGTCATCTGCCTGTTTTGGTCAGCCAAATAGTGGAAGCCGGAAAGCGGGAAGATATGATAGAGCTGGCAAAGTCAAAAGGTGCTAAAGGAATTCGTTTTTACGGTATATGCTGTTCAGGACTTTCTGCTATGTATCGAGAAAGCGGAGTTATTCCATTGTCTAATGCAGTTTCAGCGGAGCTTGTACTTGGAACAGGAGCTTTGGATTTATGGGTGGCTGATGTTCAGGATGTATTTCCAGCGATTATGGATGTGGCCAATTGCTTTAAGACAACAGTAATTACAACCAGTGATTCCGCAAGACTTCCAGGAGCAGAAAGATATGAATATGATCATCACCATAGTAATCTGGCCCAGACAAAGGAACTAGCTGAAAAAATAGTTTTAAGAGGAATTGAAAGCTTTGAAACACGAAAGGGGATACCTGTTTATATTCCACCTTATGAAGTGGAAGCGGAGGTAGGCTTTTCGGTTGAATATATTCATAAAAGATTTGGCAGCATGAAACCTCTTGCAGAAGCCATAAAATCGGGTCAAATCTTAGGTGTTGTTAACATGGTTGGCTGCAATAATCCAAAGGTGTTGTATGAGAAATGTATAGTAGATGTTGCAGATGTATTGCTGAAAAATAATGTGCTGATAATAACAAATGGTTGCGCATCATTTCCACTTATGAAACTGGGATATTGTGCAATATCTGGAAAAGATAAAGCAGGAGAGAACTTGAAAAGTTTCTTGGAGCCGGATTTGCCACCAGTGTGGCATGTTGGCGAATGTATAGACAACACACGCTCTAGCGGAATATTTGCAGGAATAGCAAATGAGCTAGGAAAAAATATGTATGAACTTCCTTTTGCATTTGCTTCACCTGAATGGGGAAATGAAAAGGGAATAGATGCAGCTTTAGGCTTCAGATTAAATGGAATAAGTTCATATCATTGTGTGGAAGCACCTATATACGGTTCTAAAAACGTAATTGAGTTTTTGAAATATGGAACAAAGGAGTTATTAGGTTCCACAATGAATGTGAATACTGATCCGGTAGCATTGGGAAATCAGATTGTTGCGGATTTGAAAGAGAAACGAAAGGCTTTAGGATATACTACTATTTAAATTTAATCGGCCGGTGAGCACAACTCTCTAGTCAGTTTATTCTTACTAGGTTAATAAAATCTGCGTACTTGATATATTTTATATACCACGTATACTAAACCTATCAGCTGAGAATAGAACTATATTAGGTTTTGATAAAGAAAAGAGAGTTATAGGAAATGGCAAAAAGGAAGGCGAACCCGGTTAAAAGCATCTGCGTGGCCTGCGGTGTTTGTGCACTACAATGTCCAAGGGATGCGGTTAGTATTTATAAAGGTTGCTATGCAGTTGTCGATGCAATCAAATGCGTAGGATGTGGGCTATGCAAGAAGGCATGTCCAGCAGACGCAATTACATTAGAAGACGTAGATTCGGAGGTGGCAAATGGCTAAGACAAAGAAGAATCCTTGGTATAGCTACCTTTGGATATGGTCGATTATTTATTTTGCACTTGGATTTTTTAATATCCTATTTGCGTGGTTAGGATTAATAGATTTTATTCTTCCACTTATTTTTGCAATAGTAGGTGGAAATAAATGGTTCTGCAACAATATGTGCGGAAGAGGTCAGTTGTTCTGGGTGTTGGGAAGAAATTTAAAATTTTCTAGACAGAAGACAGCACCAAAGTGGATTTCATCAAAATGGTTTAGATACGGCTTCTTGACATTCTTCATGACTATGTTTGGAACAATGATATTCCAGACATACCTAGTATTTTCAGGAGCAGGAACTCTTAGAAAAGCTATCAAGTTATTCTGGACCTTCAAGGTGCCTTGGAAATGGGCATACAATGGAAGCATTTTCCCTGATTGGGTTGCTCAGTTCGGCTTTGGATTTTATAGTCTAATGCTAACATCCACATTAATCGGGCTAATTGTGATGGTTTTATACAAGGAAAGAACCTGGTGTTCATTCTGCCCTATGGGAACAATGACTCAGGGAATATGTAAGATAAAAGCTAAGTAATGCTTAGGCGGCCAATTGTGGCCGCCTTTTTAATATAAGCAGGTTAGACATAACTTAGTCCTCAGGTGACCAGCTTGCCTGGACATCCTCGATAACAACGTTTTCGTCTACCTTTACAACGATTTGGTATTCGTCCTCGTAAACAATCTCACCAGGGAAATTAGTATATACCACATAGTATGGATGCTTATATCTTTCAAGTAGCCATAGAAGTGGATTAATCATCTTCATCATCATTTCAGAATTTTCCATCTTGAAATAGCAGATGACTTTTTCTTGGCGCTTGCACTGTGGAGGCCAAGGAAGTTCTTCCGCAAACCATGCATCTATTTCCTTGAAGAGGCCAACATCTTCTTCATCCATAACACCGTCAGTTAGCATCTGATTAAACATACTGAAAATGCCTTTTCCTGTTTTGGTGTTGGCAGCTAATTCTTTTCCTTGAATTCTACAATACTTAAACTTTACAGCCATATATAACCTCGCGAATAATGAGTTACGATTGATTCTAAAATCATCATAACATGAGAACGGGGCATCAAATAAATTATCACAGTAATATCACAGAAAAATAGTTAATATATAGCTTTCTCCCAATAAATTGTTTACAATCATAATTATGAAAGTATACGTTTATAATTTGATGTTCAACAAAATAGCAGCAGCCACCAAAGCCTGTAGTGCAGTTGGTGCAGAGCTTGTGACAATTTCAAAGGATGATATTCATAAATCGGTAGAGCATATTATTGGAGAAGCTAAGAATCCAAAGCCAATGAAGGATTCAAGTGATGTGATTACAGAGCTGATGATTTTTGATGGTTTCACAAGCGATAGTTTAGATGTGTTTTTAGATGCATATAAACAAACTAAGGCGCCAGCCATAGTTTATAAAGCTATGGTGACACCTATAAATAAAAAGTGGTCATTGACCTACTTATATTCCCATTTAGTAAATGAGGCAGGACATTAAGTCCTGCCTTTTTTATACATATGTTCCGTCTTCAAAATCAAGATTCTGAATGAATGACACTACATATACATCGCTGTTTCTTTCGTTTTCCATGAAGTAGTCTTCAATGGCGATTTTGTGGATTTCATTGTTTTTGTCTATTTGATTGACAATTCGCATTACCCTTTTTTCACCATTCTTATATGCTTCAAGAAGGCTTTTTCTGTTGAAAGCATTTAAAACATCCTTTTGTGATTCAGGTACGGTGACAGCCACAATTCGTCTTAGGCATTCATCGTAAGAACCTGTTTCAGGGATAGTTGTATTTATAAAGTTTTCATGTCTCATAAATGTATATGAGTTTTTACTTATGTTGGCAAACTTTATAATTTGAAACTTTTTATATACTGAATCAATTAGAATTTTAACTTGCTCAAAAACAGCACCTTCTTCAAATGGTTCCATTGTACCGATTTCTACAGGTGCTTCTTCTATACACATGCGAATAAACTCGCTTTTTTCAAGCGGCTTAGAAAAAATGAATCCTTGAATATAATCACAATCGCAAGTATTAATGAATTGTAGCTGTGATTCTGTTTCTACACCTTCGACTACAGTTATAAGCTTAAGGCGATGTGCAAAATAGAATACAGATTCAAGAGTCATTTTTCCTCTTTCGGTTTGACAGTTGTCAGCCAGGAAGGATCTATCTATTTTAAGGATTTTGGCTGGTACATCTTTTACAAATGAAAGAGATGACATTCCAGAACCAAAATCATCGATTGAAACTGCGTAACCAGCAGCAACGATTTTGTTAACCCATTCGATAACATCCTGTTTGTCTGTTGCTACGTCAGATTCAGTGATTTCAATTCCTAAGAATTCCTTATTTATACCGTAGGTTTCTACAAGTTTGTCTAGCTTTTCTATGAACTGAGAATCATGAGCATGTTCTCTTCCGAAATTAACACTTATTCTAACAGCTCTGCTTTTTAGTAGCTTGATGGTTTTACAAGCTTCCTCAGCAATAAACCAATCTACAACAGAAAGCTGGCCGTTTTCTTCTAAAATAGGAATGAAATCTTTTGGTAAGACAATAGTGCCGTCTGGCTTTACCCATCTGACAAGGGCTTCTGCCCCGCCGACAACTCCTTTTTTAGCATTGTACTGTGGCTGATAATATGCTTGAAGCTCACCGTTTTCGATCGCTGCAATAATATTTTCTAATAGTATTTGATTATCCATTTTTCGTTAAAACGTTATAAAAAGATTAATAGAGACAAAATCTGATTATAATGTCACGCATTGGAACTGTCAACGAAAAAAGTTGCCATAAACCTTGAAAAATCAATGTTTGTGCAAAATTGCAATAAGTTGTCAGGAAACTGAGTTTGAAGTGTACAGTTTTCATAATTGAGAAAAAAGACAATTATTAGACTATTGAGGAGATAGTTCTTTTATTTTAATAATTAAAACTATATAATAGTTTCTATGAAGCTAGAACAATTATTAAAATTCGATAATATCATAGTGCAATGCCACAATAATCCCGATGCAGACGCTCTTGCATCTGGTTATGCTGTCATGAAATATTTAAAGTCAAATGGCAAACATGCTCGATTTGTTTATGGTGGTAATTTTGAAATATCTAAGAGTAATCTGAGACTTATGATCGAAGATTTGGATATTCGAATTCATCATGTACGTTATCAGGAGCAGTTAAATGAACTCCTTGGAATAGATAAGGAAGGATTGCCAGATGTGCTTGTTACAGTTGACAGCCAGTATGGTGAAGGTAATATTCAGCAGTTTAAGGCTAAGAATATTGCAATAATAGACCATCATCAGGTTGCAAATGAGCTCCCAGAGTTGGCTGAAGTCCGTTCATATCAGGCCAGCTGTGCTACAGTTGTATGGGATATGCTTAGAGAAGCAGGCTACGATGCTAACGACGATGTTAAGCTTGCGACTGCCCTTTATTATGGCTTGATGACAGACAGTAACAATTTCTCGGAGCTTCATCATCCATTAGATATGGATATGCGAGATGAGTTAAAGTACAGTGCGTCTATCATCACAAAGTTTAGAAATTCAAATATATCCCAGGCTGAGCTTAGAATTGCAGGAATTGCTCTGCTTGGCTCAGAATATTACAGTGATAATCATTACTCGATTGTAAAATCGGATCCATGTGATCCAAACGTTCTAGGTATTATTTCAGATATGCTTCTGGAAGTAGAGGATGTCCATTGCTGCCTCGTATATTCTATCCACGAAGGTGGTGTAAAGATTTCCGTACGAAGCTGCATAAAAGAAGTAAAGGCTGATGAGCTTGCCAGATTTATCTGTGCAGGTGTCGGTGATGGCGGTGGTCATCTGATAAAAGCCGGTGGACAGATTCGTCGTTCTCTTTTGGAACTCCAGGAGATGGAGTACACAGCGCCAGCTATTCAGCAGTTTTTCAGAGAGCGCATGAAGGAATACTTCAAGGACAACGAAATAATCTATACAGATAATTATATTGCCAATACTAAAGGCATGGCTAAATATAAAAAGAAGCGTCTCCATGTAGGATATGTTAAGGCTACAGATATTCTTCCAGCATCAAGCAGATGTGTCATTCGTACATTAGAGGGTGATGTGGAGCTTGAAATCCAGGAGGATACAGTTATCGCCATTGGTATCAAGGGTGAGGTTTATCCTATGACATGGGATACATTTGTAAAGAAATATGAAATTTCTGATGAAGAATATGTTTATCCTGGAAATTATCAGCCTACAATAAAAGATGTAGACAGAGGTATAAGCAGAGAGCTATTGCCATGTGCACACAGTTGTATTTCAGTGGGCACAAGTGAGATATATGCAAAGGAAGTAAATGTCCGCACAAAGGTATTCACCAAGTGGGACCCAGAGCATTATTATCTTGGTAAGCCTGGGGACTACATGGCTGTTTCCGCTACAGATAAATCAGATGTATACATAATAGAAAGAAGTATTTTCGGCGACACATACGAAAAAATTTAAAAATCGGGCTCTGGATTCCAACTAAACTGGGAGGTCTCCAGAGCCCTTTTATAATAAGTTACCTGAAGCTCTTAGCTTCAAGTAGCAAATGCACTTGATTAAAAAGCTACGATATAATAGCCTTCCTTAAGACCATTAATCTGTAAATATGATTTTACATCAAGTACACGTTTTGTAAGCTTGTGGCCTGTCTGAGTAAAGCCATCAGCTTCTACTTCATTAAATGTGATGTCGTTACCGTCTTCAATTCCACGGCGGTCTGTTACATGATATTTCGAAACGCCACTTGCAATTCTTCCAAATTCAGCTTTTGAAACAAGGACACTGACTTCTACGTTTCCACCAGCAGCACCTGTTTTCAATGTGTTTGTATCTGCAAAAAATTGACGACCAAGTTCGTCTTCTTTGTTGCCATTCATTGCTTGGCTTAGTCCCTTGATTAAATCCTCGCGGCTATCCATGGAATCCTCCTATAAATTATGATAATTTTTATCGTCATTTCCCGGTGGGAACATTTTTATAATACAATGTATCTTTGAATAATCTGTGATAGAATAGTGAAAGATTCAGTGGGTTTAGACGGAGGATAATGGAATGGCAAAGGAGTTACTTACAAGAGATCAGGTTAATGTTGAAGATACATGGAATCTTAAGGATATGTATTCCAGCGACAGCGACTGGGAAGAAGATATAAAGGTTATTCTTGGCAAAACAGAGGAACTTGTTAAGTTTGAAGGTAGAGTTTGCGAAAGTGCAGATACTCTTTTGCAGGTTCTTGAGCTTTCAGCTTTCATTTCTGAAAAGCTAGAGTTTGCATACAACTATGCAGCACGTCTTTTCGACGAGGACCAAGGCAATACACTTCATCAAAGCATGAATCAGAAGATATTCAGCATTATGGCAAAGATTAGTTCTGATGTTTCGTTTATCGACCCAGAGATTCTAGCTTGTGATGAATCAAAGCTGGAAGAGTTCTATAGCAAAGAGCCAAAGCTCGATTTATATAAAAAGCAGATAAAAGAAGTTCAAAGATTAAAGGCTCACACACTTTCGGCAGAAATGGAAAAAGTTGTAGCTATGACAGCGGAGATGTCCAACACTGCATCAGAGGTGTACGAAGCATTTACAAATGTTGATATGAAATTCCCTACCATCAAAGACGAGGATGGGGAAGAGGTAGAGCTTACACACGGACGATTTGTTCCATTTTTGATGTCAGCAAATAGACGTGTCAGAGAAGATGCATTTAAGGCATACTATGACACAATGAAGGATTACATAAATACATTGGCATCTTCATACAGTGGAGAGGTTAAACAGAGAGTATTTCATTCTAGAGTAAGGGGATATTCTTCAAATCTTGAAGCGGCAGTAGATGCAAATAATGTTTCACCAGAAGTTTATGAAAATCTGGTTAAGACAGTAAACGCAAATCTTGATAAGCTTCATGCGTATGTATCGCTTCGAAAGAAGTGCCTTGGTGTTGATGAGCTTCATATGTACGATATCTACACACCAATGATTTCAGACGTTGCTAAAAAGGTTACTTATAAAGAGGCTCAGGAGACTATCTGCAAAGCACTTGCAGTTCTTGGGGATGATTATGTGGAGCTTTTAAAAGAAGGTTTTGCAAATCGTTGGATTGATGTGTATGAAAATAAAGGAAAGCAGGGTGGAGCATATTCAGCAACTGCATACGGCTGCCATCCATACATGCTTTTAAATTACAACGATACATTTGATGATATGTTTACAACAGCTCATGAAATGGGCCATTCAATGCATAGCCACTATTCAAATAGTGCACAGCCTTATATTTATTCAAACTACAAAATCTTTGTTGCAGAGGTAGCTTCAACCTGCAATGAGATTTTACTTTTAGAGTATTTACTTAAGAACTGTACAGATAAAAAGGAGAGAGCATATCTTTTGAACCATTATCTGGACAGCTTCAAGGGAACTGTTTATCGTCAGACTCAGTTTGCAGAGTTTGAAAAAATCACAAACGAAATGGTAGAAAATGGTGACAGTTTGAACGCGGAAAATCTGTCGACCATATATAAGGACATAAATGAGCGTTATTATGGACCAGATATGATTTCTGACCCAGAGATAGCTTACGAGTGGGCTCGTATACCTCACTTTTACTACAATTTCTATGTATATCAGTATGCCACATCTTTCTGTGCAGCAGTAGCTATTGCAGAAATGATTCTTACAGAAGGTGAGCCAGCAGTGGCTCGCTACAAGAAGTTCCTGTCATCAGGTTGCACCGATGCACCAGTTGAGCTTCTTAAAATAGCAGGCGTTGACCTCACCACACCAGCCCCAATCGAAGCTGCGTTAGCGAAGATGGGTGAAATAGTAAAGGAATTAGAGGAATTAGTATAAATGAGTTTTGTTCATCTACATACACATACAGAATATTCTCTTCTGGATGGTTCTAATAAGATTAAGTCTTATGTCAAGAAATGCGTAGACATGGGGATGACTGCAGCAGCCATCACAGATCATGGAGTAATGTATGGTGTTATCGATTTTTATAAAGAGTGTAAAGCGGCAGGAATCAATCCTGTATTAGGATGTGAGGTCTATGTTGCTTCTGGTTCACGTTTTGATAGAGAGCGTGTGCAGGGAGAGGATAGATACTACCATCTTATTTTGCTTGCAGAAAATAACGAAGGATATCAAAATCTCATAAAAATCGTTTCTGCAGGTTTTGTAGATGGATACTACTATAAGCCACGTGTGGATTTTGAGACTCTCCAGAAATATCATGAGGGTATTATTTGCTTATCTGCCTGTCTTGCAGGCGAGGTGGCTAGGCTTCTTGCACGTGGATTATATGATGATGCAAAGGCTGTAGCTATTAAATACCGTGACACCTTCGGAAAGGATAATTATTTCCTTGAGCTTCAGGACCATGGTATTGATGAACAGAAAACTGTTAATCAGGGATTACTTCGTCTTTCAAAGGAGACAGGCATCCCTTTAGTTGCCACAAACGACTGCCACTACACAAATAAAGAGGATGCAGCAAGCCATGATGTGCTACTTTGTATCCAAACAGGTAAAAAGCTTCAGGATGTGGATAGAATGCGTTTTGAGACAGACGAGTTCTATGTCAAATCAGAAGAAGAAATGCTAGAGCTTTTTCCTTATGCGAAGGAAGCGGTTTATCGTACACAGGAAATTGCAGACAGATGTCATGTAGAAATCGTTTTCGGTGAGACAAAGCTTCCTCATTTCGAAGTTCCAGAGGGCTACGATTCATGGACATATCTGAACAAGCTTTGCTATGAGGGATTGGATCGTCGTTATGGTGACAAGGCAGAAAGCCTTAAGTCTCGTCTTGAATACGAATTAAATGTTATTAAAAACATGGGATATGTTGATTACTTCCTTATTGTTTGGGATTTCATCAACTATGCCAGAACTCATGGTATTCCTGTAGGCCCAGGACGTGGATCTGCTGCAGGTTCACTTGTCAGCTACACCACAGGAATCACTAATATCGACCCAATCAAATACAGCCTGGTGTTTGAGCGTTTCCTTAACCCAGAGCGTGTATCCATGCCCGATATAGATATTGACTTCTGCTACGAGCGTCGTTCAGAAGTTATCGATTACGTTATTGAAAAATACGGCAAAGAATGCGTAACCCAGATTGTTACCTTCGGTACATTAAAGGCTCGTGGTGTTATCCGTGACGTAGGACGTGTAATGGATTTGCCATATGGATATGTGGATTCCATTGCCAAAATGATCCCTATGGATTTGGGCATCACTTTGGACAAGGCACTTGAAATGAATCGTGACCTTAAGGCAATGTATGATGCAGATGATCAAATCAAGAATCTTATTGATGTAGCTCGTACTCTTGAGGGACTCCCTAGAAATACTGGTATGCATGCAGCAGGTGTAGTTATTGCCGGCAAGCCAATGGATGAGTATGTTCCTCTTTCAAGAGGTGGTGACGGTACTATCGTTACACAGTTCGTCATGACCACTATCGAAGAGCTTGGACTTCTAAAGATGGATTTCCTTGGTCTTCGTACTCTTACAGTTATCAATGATGCTGTAAAGCTTGTAGAAAAGAACCACGGCATCAAGCTTGATATTGATAACATTGATTATAATGACCAGGGCGTTATGGAAATGATTTCTGCTGGTAAATGCGAGGGTGTTTTCCAGCTTGAATCTACTGGCATGAAAAACTTCATGAAGGAGCTTAAGCCTCATTCAATCGAAGATGTTATCGCCGGTATTTCACTATATCGTCCAGGCCCAATGGATTTCATTCCTAATTACATCAAGGGTAAGAATAATCAGGAGGGTATTGTGTATGAATGCCCAGAATTAGAGCCAATCCTTGCTCCTACCTACGGATGTATCGTATATCAGGAGCAGGTTATGCAAATCGTTCAGTCTTTGGCTGGATATTCACTTGGTGGCGCCGATGAAATCCGTCGTGCCATGAGTAAAAAGAAGCAGTATGTCATCGAGGAAAACCGCGAGATTTTCGTTAATGGTGGTCAAATCGAAAACCATATCACTGGCAAGATTACAAAGATTCCAGGTTGTGGTGCAAATGGCATATCGAGCCAGGTGGCCAATGGAATTTACGACCACATGGTTGATTTCGCCAAGTACGCTTTCAACAAATCACATGCTGCTGCCTATGCTGTAGTTGCCTTGCAGACAGCGTATTTGAAAAAGTATTATCCAATCGAATTTATGGCAGCCCTTATGACATCTGTTATTGATGCCAGTGGAAAGGTTGCAGAATACATTGGCGTATGCCGTTCTTCAGGAATCGAGGTTCTTCCTCCAGATGTTAATTATGGAGATGGCCGTTTCTCGGTTGATGGCAAGAGCATTCGATATGGCTTATATGCAATCAAATCAGTTGGTCGTCCTACAATTGACGCAATCAAATATGAGCGTGAAAAGAATGGACCATACCATGATTTGGAAAACTTTATAGATCGTGTTAGCAAATACGATGCCAACAAACGAACTATTGAAAACCTTATCAAATCAGGAGCACTGGATTCTCTTGATGGAAACCGAAGACAAAAATGCATGATTTTCCCAAGTATTTTGGATTCCATGAATAGCAAAAAGAAAAATGAGATTGATGGTCAGATGTCTCTTTTTGATTTTGCCAGTGAAGAGCAAAAGGAAGATTTGAAAATCTCATTACCACCTGTAGAGGAATTTGATAAGGAAATGCTGCTAGCCTTTGAGAAAGAGCTGATGGGTGTATATGTAAGTGGTCATCCACTTGATGATTACATTGCACTTCTTGAGAAAAATGTTACAGCCCATGCCAGTGAGTTCCTGGTTGATGACGAAACAGGAATGGCAAAGGTAGAGGATAATAAAACTGTTGTCGTAGGTGGAATGATTACAGATGTTACAATCAAGTACACTAAGAACAACAAAGCTATGGCATTTATTACTTTGGAAGACCTTACAGGTCAGGTGGAAGTAATTGTATTCCCGAACAGCTTCGAGCCAGCTCGTTCACTAATCGCAGAGAATAATAAAGTCTTTATAAGTGGCCGAGTTCAGGCAGAGGAAGAAAAGGATGCTAAAATCATTTGCCAGGATATAAAGAGCTTTGACGATTGCAAGCGAGAAATCTGGATTCAGTTTAGCAATAAGGCAGAGTATGATTCCAAGGAACAGCTTCTTTCTGACACAATTCGCAGTATGGATGGCAATGACAATATGGTTATCTATTTAACCGAGGAAAAGGCTGTAAAGCGTATGCCAGACAACTGGGGAATAGGTGCAACAGCAGAGAATCTCGAAATCCTTTACGAGAAATTTGGAGAAGCAAATGTAAAGGTTGTAAACAAAAAGGTTCAATTTGCCTCTAGAAGGTATTAATTTCAATGAAAAAGAGTGATTTTTTATTGAAATAAGCGAAAAAAGAGGATAAAATAGATTGGAATTGTTTTCAGAGGGATATTTTAGGAGGATTTATCAAAATGGCAGATAAAGTAAACACAATTGGTGTCCTTACCTCAGGTGGTGACGCTCCTGGCATGAATGCCGCTATTCGTGCAGTTGTTCGTCAGGCAATCGCTAGAGGCAAGAAGGTAAAGGGTATTAGAAGAGGTTACGCCGGATTACTTTCAGGCGAGATTATAGATATGGACGCTCATAGCGTTTCAGAGACTATCCAGCGTGGTGGTACTATTCTTCAGACAGCACGTTGTTTAGAGATGCTTGATCCTGAGTATCAGGAGAAGGCTGCTAAGAATGCAATCGCTGCAGGTATCGATGGCCTTGTTGTTATCGGTGGTGACGGTTCATTCAAGGGTGCTCAGAAGATTTCTAAGTTTGGAATTAACACAATCGGTCTTCCAGGTACAATCGATCTTGATATTGCATGTACAGAGTACACAATCGGTTTCGATACAGCTGTAAACACAGCTATGGAAGCTATCGATAAGGTTCGTGATACATCTACATCTCATGAGCGTTGCTCAATCATCGAGGTTATGGGACGTGGCGCTGGTTATATCGCTCTTTGGTGCGGTATTGCAAACGGTGCTGAGGACGTACTTCTTCCAGAGCGTTATGATTATGATGAGCAGAGACTTGTAAACCACATCATCGAAGGACGTAAGAAGGGCAAGCAGCACCACATCATCATCAATGCAGAGGGTATCGGTCACTCAACATCTATGGCTAAGCGTATCGAAGCTGCTACAGGTATCGAGACACGTGCTACTATCCTTGGTCACATGCAGCGTGGTGGTTCACCTACATGTAAGGATCGTGTATACGCATCTACTATGGGAGCTATGGCAGTTGACCTTCTTTGCGAAGGAAAGACAAACCGCGTAGTTGGTTACAGACATGGTGAGTTCGTTGATTTCGATATCGACGAAGCTCTTGCAATGAAGAAGGACGTTGACGAGTATCAATATCAGCTTTGCCAATCTTTGAACAATGATTACAAGTACTAATAACAATCAAATCAAAAATATTATTGCACTTAACAAAAAAGCCAGAGAGCGTAAAGCTCAAAGGCTTTTTGTGATTGAAGGGATTCGTGCCGTTGCAGAGGTCCCAGCCAATCTTTTAGATAGTGTATATATCATAGAGGGCTTTGAAGCTACAGCTGAGGGAAAGGCTTTCCTTGCACAGATAAAGGAAAAGGCACCACAGGTTCATGTGGAAGAAGTGGCTACAAATGTATTCAAAACCATGTGCGACACTGTCACTCCACAGGGAGTTCTTGCGCTTGTAAAGATGCAGGATTTCACTATGGATGATGTGCTAGGTACTGCTTTAGGCAAGCCTGCACATGTGGTTATTCTTGAATCACTGCAGGACCCTGGCAATATGGGCACTATCGTGCGTACTGCAGAGGGCGCAGGAGCTACCGGCATTATCATGAACAACACCACTGTGGACATCTATTCACCAAAGGTTGTGCGTTCTACAATGGGAAGCATTTTTAGAGTTCCACACCTGATAGTTTCAGACCTAGGCGCTACTATCAAGGAGCTTGAAGAAAAGCATGGCCTTTCAGTTTATGCAGCACACTTAAAGGGGGAGAAGTTCTACGATGAATTGGACTTCACCGGCCCTACAGCTTTCATGATTGGAAATGAGGGAAATGGTCTGACAGACGAAATGTCAGCATTGGCTACAAGCTACCTAAAGATTCCAATGGAAGGTCAGCTAGAATCATTAAATGCATCAGTTGCAGCTAGTTTGCTGATGTATGAAACACACAGACAGAGAAAATAGAATAGGATATTAATAGAAATAAATGTCGATGAAAATTGACATTTATTTTTTTTATCGCTAGAATGCAATTACTGCGAAATCTTATAACTTATATTTATTCTCCAATCCACAACCTAAGGATTAGAAGGAGAATAGAATGAATTTAGACAAAAAAAGATGGATTATTTTATTGGCAGGATGTTTTATTAATCTCTGCCTTGGCTCTATCTATGCATGGAGCGTTTTCTCTGCTGCTATGGCAGATTATTTCAATGCTACAATGGGAAGCAATATCACACCAGGTGATTTAGCTATCGTATATACGATTGCAAATTCTGTTGGGCCAATCACAATGATTTCAGGTGGATGGTTCAATGACAAATTCGGTCCTAAGAAAGTAATTCTTGTTGGTGGAATTATGTGGGGACTTGGCATGTTCTTATCAGGATTTGCTACCAGTGTAGGATATTTAATTGCAACTTACGGTATCATCGGTGGACTTGGTCTTGGAATGGCCTATGGAAGTGTTATTTCTACATGTGTCAAATTCTTCCCAGATAAAAGGGGATTAATTGGTGGAATAACAACAGCGGTATATGGTGCAAGTTCGGTAATTTTACCACCAATAGTAACAGCAATCGTTTCAAGAACAGATGCAAGCTTTGCATTCAAGCTTGTTGGTATTATTTTTATTGTTCTTATTGCCGTTTCGTGTATGTTTTTGGAACAGTGCCCAGAAGATTACGTTCCATCAGGATATGTGGTGAGTACAACTGGCTCTGGTGCAAAAATTGAAAACAAAAACTGGAAAGAAATGCTTAAGACACCAGTATTCTATGTTATGCTTCTGCTTTTAACATGCGGAGCTTTCTCAGGAATGATGATCATATCTCAGGCATCATCAGTGGCTCAAAACATGATTGGTATGACAGCTGTTCAGGCATCTCTTGCAGTATCATTACTCGCATTATTCAATGCCTTTGGAAGAATTCTTGCTGGCTATATTTCTGATAAGCTTGGCAGAATCAACACCCTCATGATTGCATGTATGTTGGGATGTATCGGCGGCTTTATTCTTTACAACTGTGGAACAGGGGCAGCTGGACTATTCTATGTAGGACTTGCAATCGTAGGAATAAGCTTTGGCTCATTTATGGGTGTTTATCCAGGCTTCACTGCAGATCAGTTCGGCCCAAAGAACAACAGCGTAAACTATGGAATCATGTTTATTGGATTCGCGTTGGCTGGATACTTTGGACCACAAATCATGCGAGGTGTTTATGCTTCTACAGGAGCATATCAAAATGCATTTATTATTGCATTGAGCTTTTCTGTAGCTGGAATCATATTTACATTCCTATACAGATTCTTAGCAAAAAGAAAATAGACTAGTATCGATACTTTTTTGAAATATCCAAAATCTTAAGAGATATTTCATAGGCAAACATGTTATCAGGATTAGATACATCAATATTAAAAAGCGACTTCATTTTTTCGAGTCTATAGAAAAAAGTTGATTTATGTATATGGAGTGCTTCAGCTGCTGCTGGGGCGCTCCTATTTTTTTGGATGTAGGTTTCAAGAGTGTTTAGATAATCTGTTGAATTCTCTAAATCATATGATTGCATAAATTTTATAGCTGGATGTATAGTAGCTAAAAATAGCGAAGGGTCATCTAAAAGTGTTGTGATATGGCGCAAGCAGTAGTCACCATATCTTAACGTATTTCCGATATTATCCTCTAAGTCAATCATTCCAAAGATACATTTGCACTGTTCATAATATGTAGGGGCTTCTGTCAGATTCGTAAATACGAAGCTGATGGTACATATCATTCTGTTCATTAGTAGAAATGTTTGTAGTCTGTCCTCTGTTGCACCGTTGAATGGAGTAGTGTGATTTGCTGGTAAAAGTGTAACCAGCTGTCCTTCATAGGTACCTGTAATGGCATTTGGAAAAATAGATTGTAGCTGTTGACAGAAATAGTCAGTTGCAAGCAGTTTTGGATTAGAATCTACAAAGTCATAGGACATCAGATAGTAGCTTGCACTTGGTTTGTAGCCAAGTGAAGAAATTTGAGATTTAATGGTGTCTTCGTTTTCAAAATGTCCAAGCAGTAATTGTTTTAGAAATCTATCAGTAGTAATTCCACGAGGATTCATATATAGATTATTTTTTTGTAGATAAACTGAAATAATATGACTGAGATGGTGGATTATTTCCAAATCATCATCTGTAAAATCTCGATTGATTCCCCTTACACACACATATCCTACAACTGAACGATTGATGCGGATACTCTCAAATGCCCAATCATATTCAAAGTCATCTACCTTTGTAATAAAAGGATAGATACTGTGAAATATATGGTCGGTTAAATTTGATTCCTTCATATCGTTTGAAAAAACGTTTTTCAGAGAAAGACGATCATTTCTAACTTCCAGTGAACGTTCATCATCAACTGTAGGAAAGGAGTCCAAAATAGAAAAGCTGCTATCGCAGATGTTTATAGGATTGTTTATATAACCATACGCTTTTTGTAGGATGAGATTTAATTCATGTCCGTGACGTAGTACGGTGAAAAGCGACTCTTTTTTCTGTTGTAATTGTTGATAGTTTTTAATAAAGTCGCGCATTTCTTTTAATTCGTTGTTCAATTCTTCCATAATAACCTCCAAAGAATACTCACTGAGTATATCAGACAAACGTCGGAAAAGTAATCTCCTTTTTATAGATTTAATTGAATTTCTGTCTGATGAATATATAGGAAAAGATTGTTATATTTTTGTCAAACAAAAGTAAAAGGAGAATAATGATGGCTATTAAAGTAATGGGTGTTGCTGCCGGAAGAAAGGACAGCAACAGCGAAATTTTGTTGAAGGAGGCGCTTATCGCCTGTGAGGAGGCTGGTGCAGAAGTCACTATGATTAACCTCAGAGACTACAACATTATGGATTGTACAGGATGTACTTCTTGTACTATTGGAATGTCTCAGGGTAAGCATGTTGGATGTATCCTCGACAAGAAGGATGACAAGAAAAAAATTATGGATGTCATGCTTAATCAGGACGCCGTAATTTTTGCAGCACCAACATATGATTTGATGCCAGCATCAAACTATCTTACATTCGCACAGCGCAGTCTTAGCTACGAGACAGCATTTCTTGAAACAATCGGTGCTATTGAGCACAAAGATCGTGTAGCAGGTCTTATCTCAGTGGGTGGTTCCACAAGAGCATGGCAGGCAATGGCTCTTGAAGGTATGCAGGCAACAATGTTCACTACAGACTTCAAGGTTGTTGATATGCTTCTTGCAACTCAGGTTCCAGGCCCTTCTCAGGTACTTCTTAAGGATGATCTCATTGAAAGAGCTCACAAGATGGGTGAGAACATCATCAAAGCAGTTCAGACTCCAGTTGAAGAAAGAGGATGGCTTGGTGATGAGGACATGGGATGGTGTCCAAACTGCCACAGTAATGCGCTTGTTCTTGGCGAGATGCAGTGGGATGGACTTCATTATCCAATCGAGTGCCAGGTTTGTGGAGCAGGTGGAAATCTTGAGCAGACAGCTGATGGCAAGTGGAAATTTGTTATTCAGAAGGATGGTCTTCTCAAGGACAGAACAACTGTAGCAGGTCGTGCAAAGCATCTTGAAGAGATTGCTCACACACAGGGTGGATTCTTTGCAAATCCAGAAAACAGAGAAATTGTAGCAAGCAAAATTGGTCGCTACAAAAATAAGCAGTTTAAGGGTATCTAAAAATTAAATAACAGGGAGATGTACGATAATGAACATGAGCAAAAAATGTAAAGTTTTAAACGTATTGATAACAAATATTCCTATAGCGTTTGCTATTTCTTTAGCTGCACAGCTTATCGCAACACGTACCGTTGTACCTAAACTTTTATTAATCAATTTTACACTTGCATATGTAATCTCATTCTTTGTTGGAATGTTTTTACCAGCAGTACCTTGGGGATTAAAATTTGCAAGCGCTTGTAAGGCAAAGCAGGATACATTACCATTCGGACTTTTAGTGAATGTAATTGTCAATCTTGTGTATGTAGTAGTCAACTGTATTTTCCTTACTTACTTTAATGTTGTTATTTTGAGCCACGCTCCAGTCATTGCATATTTCTTCGCAATGATTTCTACATTCATTCCTATCTACTTAGTAGGATATGTTGTTTCATTCTTATGGAACAGACCAGCAGAAATGTTGGCCAGAAAAATTACTGGAGAAGTGTAAAAGGAGAAAAACCATGAAATTTGAACACTTAATGAGTCCAATGAAAGTTGGAAATGTAACTTACAAAAACCGTATTGTAAGTGCGCCTATGGCATTCGGATTAATCGTACAGAATCCAGAGGCAAGAGATTTTACTTATCGTAAGCTTGAAAGTGGAGCAATCGGTGGTAACGCATGCGTTATCGTTGGTGAGACAGATGTTAACTTTAAAGATGCTGTTCGTATTCCAGGCTTCAGACCATTCGACTTTGCTAAGCCAGAGGAAGACATGGAAACTTTCAATGCCGTTGCAGAGTATGCAAAAAGAATCAAGAGCCATGATTGTATCGCTCTTGCAGAGCTTGTTCACTGTGGTAAGGAGAAGGTTCCTTTTAGACCAGAGGAAGAAGCAATCGGACCAGTTGAATGCACAAACTTAGCTGGTGTACATGTACGTGCTATGAATGAAGATGATATGGCTCGTATCGCAAATGACTTTGCAGTTGCTGCAACTTATATGCAGAAGGCAGGCTTTGACGGTGTACTTATCCATGGCGGTCACGGATTCTTATTTACACAGTTCTTAAGCCCACTTATGAACACAAGAACAGATGAGTACGGTGGATCACTTGAAAATCGTGCTAAGTTCCCAATCCAGATTATCAAGGCTATGCGTGAAGCAGTAGGCCCTGACTTCCTTATCGAGCTTCGTATTGATGGAACTGATCACCAGCCAAACGGTATTACACCAGAGGAGACAGGTGAGTTTATCAGCTGGGTTGAGGATTACATTACATCTGTTCATGTAACATGTGGTATTTACGAAGATTCAGTTAAGTCTGGTACAGAAAGCTCTATGTTCCATGAGCATGGACTTAACATTGAGCCAGCTTCTATTATCAAGAAGTATACAAAGCTTCCAGTTGGTGCAGTTGGTGGAATCAACTCACCAGAGATGGGTGAAAAGGCAATTGCTGAGGGCAAGATTGATTTCATCATTCTTGGTCGCCAGATGCTTGCAGATCCAGAATTTGCAAACAAGTGCAAGTGTGGCGAAGAGGATTGCATCAGAAGATGCTTACGCTGCTACCTTTGCTTCCCAGGTTCACCTGAGGAAGGATACACAGACTTACCATTTACAAGTGAAGAGCTTGCTCTTTATGTAGGTCATTGTAGAATCAATCCTCTTGCACATTTACCATTTGACCCAGCTACACTTCCAGCTGCAACAAAGAGCAACAAGGTTCTTGTAATTGGTGGTGGTCCTGCAGGTCTTCAGGCAGCAATCACAGCATTTGATAGAGGCCATAAGGTAACTCTTGTTGAGAAGAAGGAAAATCTTGGAGGACTTCTTTACTTCACAGATATTGATGTTGATAAGCCAGACTTACGTAACTTCAAGAATGTACTCATTCGCGAAGTTGAAAAGCGTGATATTGATGTTCGTCTTAATACAGAAGCTACACCAGATTTCATTAAGGAGTTTGGTGCAGACACAGTAATTATTGCCACAGGTTCACTTCCATCATGTCCACCTATCAAGGGTATTGAGAATGCTCATCAGGCTATGGAAGTTTATGATGGAGAGCTTAAGGTTGGCAAGAAGGTTGTAATGATTGGTGGAGGACTTGTTGGTTGCGAAACTGGATTACACCTTACAAAGTTAGGTCATGAAGTAACAGTTGTTGAAATGCTTGACCGTGTTGCAAATGAGGCATTCGGTAGCTACCGTGAAGCTCTTGTTTGGGAGATGGAAAATAATGGCATGAAGACAATGCCAAAGACAAAATGTCTTGAAATCTTACCAGATGGAGTAAAAGTAGAGAACGCTGACGGTGAGCAGACACTTGAAGCAGATACAATCCTTTTTGCACTTGGTATGAAGACAGTTCCTTACGATGAGTTAAAGGCAGCTGCAGGTGATGCAGAGGTATTTGTTGTAGGTGATTCAATCAGACCAGGTCAGGTAGACCAGTGTACACGTTCTGCATATCTTGCAGGTGTTGATATTGCAAAGCCTGAAAACTTTGTAGATCACGAGTACAGAGGAATTATCGATAAATAAAGGATTACAAAATGAAGGAAAAATGGATTAATGCCTTAACATTGGCATTTACCGTTGCCTTACTTCCACCAATATGGGCGGTTTTATCGCCCTACATTGGTGTGACAGTAGGTGCGGTAGCACTTATTTGTGCAGGACTTTTCGCATGTCTTGGAAATAATATCAAAAAAGCAATTCCAGTTTCCCTAGGATTCTTATTAGGAGATGTGTGGGCTTTTATTGCTCTTACAATAATGGCTCACAGCACTCTAAATCCTAATCTTACACTTTATCTCACACTTTTTGTCATGGGTGGGCTCGCAGTCATCCTTGGCACAATTGGAGAAAAAGCAATATTTGTACCAGCATGGCTTGCAGGTTGGGCTATTGGACTTACTATCATGGGACCAATGGATATTGCAGCTGTAGGAAGTATGCCACTACAGATTGCAGCAGCAATGCTAGCCGGTGTTTGGTATGTAGGAGTTGTGGGAGATTTATTTCAGAAGATGCTTATAAAAGTATTAAAGAGATAATGCACAACATAAATAATCATAAATCCTGAGATGAGTTTTAGGAGAATAGAATGAGTTATAAGATTTTAACAATTAACCCAGGCTCTACATCTACAAAGGTAGGTTACTTTGATGGAGATAAATTAGAGTTCTCGGTGAATGTATCACATGACGCAGCAAAGCTGGCAGAATTTGCCGGCATTAGTGATCAGCTTCCTTACAGAAGAGATTTGATTTTAGAAGAAATAAAAAAAGCAGGTATTGATCTTTCACAGGTCGATGCATTCGTTGGCCGTGGTGGCGGACTTCTTTCGGTAGAAGGTGGCACATACAAAGTAGATGAAACAATTCTTGATCATGCAAGAAGAGGTGCCAATGGAATTCAACATCCAGCACAGCTTGGATCTCAACTTGCAGCAGAATTTGCAAATCAGTATTCAAAGCCAGCATTCGTAGTAAATCCACCTGATACAGATGAGTTTATTATCGAAGCAAGAATGACAGGAATCAAAGGTGTGTACAGACAGTCACACTTACATGCCTTAAATCTTAAAGAGACAGCTATCAGACACAGTAATTTAAATGGTGTTAAATACGAAGATAAAAATTATGTAGTTTGTCATATCGGTGGAGGAGTTTCAATTTCTGCTCACCGTAAGGGCAAGATGATTGATGGAAATGATATTGTTGCTGGAGATGGCCCAATGGCACCAACTCGTTGTGGCTCAGTACCAGCTGCACAGATGATTAGATATGCATATGAGCATCCAGATAAAAAGGAAACATTATCACTTACTACTAAAACAGGTGGCTTTGTAAGCCATTTGAATACTTCAGATGCTCTCGATGTATTTAACAGAGCAGAAGCGGGAGATAAAGAGGCTAAGCTAATCTGGGATACAATGACATACCAGATTATTAGATATATTGGCTCTATGGCAGCAGTTCTTCATGGCCAGGTAGATGGAATTCTTCTTGGTGGTGGAATGGTTCATAACAAAAAGCTTGTAGCTGATATTATAGAAGCATGCTCTTGGATTGCACCAGTAACTGCATATCCTGGAGAGTTTGAGCTAGAAGCTATGGCTGCTGGAGCAATCCGTGTCCTCGACGGCGAAGAGGAAGCGAAGGTATACACAGGTGAACCTTGTTGGACACCTGCGGAGTAGAATGTTAAAGGAGAATAAGAGATGAATCAGACTAAGATTAATAAGTATTCAAGAAGCGTCTCTATTGTAGGCGTAAGCTGCACACCATTTATGAATACTTTGGATAATCCAGAGACTGCTGGATTAACTGAAGGCGAAATGTTTGGATACGCAGCTCTTAAAGCAATGGAAGATGCTGGTGTTGAACCAAAGGATGTTGATTATTATTTCCATGGTCAGGCAAATCCACTTAATGGTTCAAACTATATTACACCTAATGTTCAGGTGGCAAACTGGTTTGGTATGAAGGGCAAAGGCTCTATGCATCATTCTGAGGCTTGCTGTACAGGTTATCTTGCACTTGAAATCGCAGCAAACGCAGTTGCATCAGGTAAGTATGATTGCGTACTTACAGGTGCAGTAGAATTTGGTGACGCTGTTCCTTCACCAAGCGAGAGCGTAGAGGATCCAAAGCATCCATTCAAGAGAGATAAGATGACAATGGAGAAATTCCTTAAGACAACTGCATGGATTTATGACAAGACATATGCAAGACCACTTATGGCTCCAATGGAACTTATCTATGATGATTGCGCAGAGGATTATGTTAGAACTCGAGGCATCACTCCAGAGCAGATGGACGATACTCTTAACCACATGGCAATCAACAACAGACACAATGCAGTTCACAACCCACTTGCAATCACACATGAGGAGTTTGAGGACATTGCAAAGGAGAAAGGCTTCGACAATGTAATGGATTATATGAGAAGCCCATACAATCCAAAGTCTGGTGATTTCCTTAGAATGGAAGGAATCGAGCGTAAGTGTGACGGTGCAGCAGCTTGTATCGTAATTGCAACAGAGAAGATCCCAGAGCTTTGCAAAAACTTGAGACATAAGCCAATTGAAATCATTGGTATTGGTAGTGCTGCTTGTGAAGCATCAACACCTCACTTTGAAATCAACGCGACTAAGGAAGCTGTTCGCCAGGTATATGAGCTTACAGGAAAGTCAGGAGATGATCTTGATATCTTCTTCGCAAACGATTTTATTATTACATCACATCTTTATGCAGCTGAAATCGCTGGATATTTACCATACGGTGAGGGCTGGAAATACATTTGTGATGGAAGAACAGCATTTGATGGTGACAAGCCAATCAACACAAACGGTGGACGTACATCATTCGGGCATGCACATGCAGCTTCAGGTCTTGCAGACGTTTATGAGTGCTGTATGCAGATGCGTGGTGAGTGCGGTGAGCACCAGGTTAAGAAGCTTCCTAAGACAGCAATGCTTAGAGGTTACGGCGGTTCTCAGAACGTTGCAGCTATCATGCTTGAGACAGTAGATGATTTTGAGCCATCTAAGGAGCCAGCTAAGGAGTCAAATCTTAAGCTTGAAAAGGTTGTACAGACATATTACGAAGGCTTAGAGCAGGGCAAGTTACTTGGTAGAAAGTGTAAGAGATGTGGAGCTGTAGAGTTCCCACCAGTATACGCTTGTAATTCTTGCGGTTGCGATGACACAGAGTGGATTGAGCTTAGCGGTAAGGCTGTAATGAAGTCTATCGTTCTTCCTGCACCACTTTCATCAAAGCCTGAGTATAAGGAGAGAATGGGCAAATATGCTTACGGCGTTATCGAAACAGAAGAGGGCGCTGAATTTAATGGTGTAGTTATTGGAATTAGCAAGAAGACTCGTCCAGAGCTTTTGGATAAGCTTCCACTTCCAGTACACGCAAAAATCATCGACAGAGATGGTGGATTCAAAACCGTAGTCTACGAATTAGACGAACAGTAATTTTATTATTTAGATGAGGCAGTAGTGCACAAGCTCTTAGATTTCTTAAGCGAGACGTGTTGTCGAGCGAAGAAATACTAAGGCTTGCGTGCGTAACTGCCGGACTAGGAGGATTAGAAAGATGGAAAGAAAAGAACTTGAGGCACAGATTATTAAGATGGTAGCACAGTGCTACAACGCAGATGAAGCTACACTTTCAGTAGATTCAGAATTTGGAAAGGATATTAGCGGAACATCTGTAATGATGGTTGGTCTTGTTTCTGAGATTGAAAATGAGTTAGATGCAATGATTCAGCTTTCAGATGCTGCTGCTTGCAAGACAATCGGAGATCTTGTTGATAAGGTTGAAGAGGAACTTTAATATGAGCGTACTTGAAAAGATTTATGATAAGGCCAAGGCTAACCCTCAAAAGGTAGCCTTTCCAGAGGCCGAAAATGAAAAGATGATGCAGGCTGCTTATGAGTGTGGACAGGAAGGCTATATTGTTCCTATACTTGTTGGTAACTCTGCAAAGATTAAAGAACTTATAGCTGAAAGAGGCTATGATGAATCCGTATTTACGATAGTAGATATCGCGGAAGAGAATTACAAGAATGAGGTTATTGCAAAGTATGTAGCCCTTCCTAACACACGACTTAAGGAGAAAGCTCTTGGACGTCGTATGGAGAACCCTCTTTATTATGCAATGGCTATGCAGGCTGTTGGAGAGGCAGATGTTACTTTTGCAGGTATCGATAACACAACAGGAGATGTTCTTCTCGCTGGTCAGATGATTATAGGCCTTAAGGAAGGTATCAGCACAGTTTCATCTATTGGACTTTGCGATATTCCTGGATTTGAAGGAAGCGAAGGTCAGCTTCTTGCAGTTGGTGATAGCGCCGTATGTACTAATCCAACAGCTGAGCAGCTTGCTGATATTGCAATCTCTGCCTGTGATACAGTTAAGGGACTTCTTGATTGGGAGCCAAGATGTGCAATGATTTGCTACTCAACACTTGGTTCTGGTCAGGGTGAGCTTATTGATAAGGTAAAGGAAGCTCTTGCTATAGCAAATGAAAAGCGTCCAGACCTTGATATTGATGGAGAGTTCCAGCTTGATGCAGCAATTGTTCCAGCAGTAGCTGCAAAGAAGGTTAACCGCGAAAGCAAGGTTGCAGGTAAGGCTAATGTACTTATTTGGCCAGACCTTAACGTAGGAAATACAGCTGTAAAACTTATTCAGCAGTTTGGTCATGCAGATGCTTATGGCCCAATGCTACAGGGCTTCAACAGCATTGTATGTGATTGCTCAAGAGGGGCACCTGTTTCAGAGATTAAGGGTAATGTAGTTATTTCTGCAGTACGTGCCATGGGACAGAAGAAGTAATTATGTCAAATGTCTTAGGGGTTGGAATAGACCTAGTTTCGATACGAGAAATACATGATTTGGACGAAAGACTAAACGGGAACTTCGTCCGACAAACATTTACAGACAGGGAATTGAAAGATGCAGACTCCTCGCTTGACTATTATCAGTTCCTTGCTGGAAGGTTTGCTGTAAAAGAGGCTGTTTATAAAGCCATATGTGGAAATTATCCAGAAATCAATTTTGATTTTAGAAATGTAGAAACTATAAGAATATCCAATGGAGCTCCAAGGTTTAACGGTAATGAGAATGTCCTAAAGATTCTACCTCAAATTGGAGCTTCAGATATAAAAATATCAATTTCGAATCAGGGTGATTTAGTCACCGCCATAGCAGAACTAATTAAATAATTATTGCATTAAAAGCTAACATCCCAATTTTTTTATTTGGTTTGTTAGCTTTTACCATTTCTTCACTATTTTCGTTTTAGAGTGTGATATTATACATCCATAGGGAGAATCAGACGAAAGTGTGAGGGGACCTATGAGCAAAAATATTAGTGTAGCATTTGATCAGTATATTGCTGATGATATAGCGAAATACGCTGGAGTAGCAATGCCTGTTAAGGCTGGATTTTTAAATCGAGTTTTGGTGAAGAAGGCTCCATGTACAATTCTTCATCCTAATCCAGATGACGAGTTTTCTATTCCGACCGTGGGACCAAGCTATCGAATTATTTCTGAATATGAAAAGAAATATATCTATAATTCAAATCACAGTATGGATTATTTTGATGGTGAAGATCCTATCATGGTGGAAAAAATCAGACCAGATGGATATATGATTTTAAATGGTCACCATAGGTGGGCTGCTGCACTTAAACTAGGCTACGCAAAGATTCCTGTGCAAGTCATAAATGTGACTCACAATCAGGAAATCAAAGATATTATTAATAATTCAAAGCATGACAAGCGAGTAACGCTGGATTTGGATGAGGTTGTTTTTTATAATCAAAACAATGGACCAGCAGAAAAAGATTTACCATTCCCACTCAATAAGCTTTATAAAGATAAGTTGAGACTGGGAATACCTGCTCTTTTCAATATGCTGAACAAAGATGGATATGACATTTGGTTATACAGCTCAAAGTTTTATTCAAAGGAGTATTTAAGAGCATTATTTAAAAAGTATCATGTTCATGTGACAGGTATTGTAACTGGTACATCGAAGAGAAAGCAGTCTGAAGAGGAAAAAAATGAAATGCAGAACCTGTATGCTAGTAAGTATTTGTTTACTTTACATATAGATAATGATGCGGTTTTAATGATAGATAATGTGCGTAAAGATTTCCAAGATTTCACTATCGATGAAGGTGTAAACTGGTCGAAGTCTGTAATGGATATCATTAAGGAAATTGATGCCTAAAAAAGAGGGCAAAGGGATGAATAAAAAGAAAAATCACGAGGAAAAGATGAGGGTATCCTTTGATTTGGATGAGGTACTATTTGTTAATCCAAATTATATAAAGACAGAGCCTCAGCTCAAGTTTCCTCTCAATATTATTTATAAAGAAAGACTAAGACTTGGTACTCCAGAGTTGGTAAATGAATTGCAGCAGCTGGGGTACGAAGTTTGGATTTATACGTCTTCTTTCAGACCAGAGAAATATATTAAAAGACTATTCAAGCATTACAATGTCCATTTTGATGGTATAGTAAATGCTCAGCGTCATCTGAAGGAAGTTCAGCAGGGAAACAAAGATATACTTCCTCAAAAACTTCCAAGCAAATACAGAATTTCTCTTCACGTAGATGATGAAACTGTGGTATGCTCTTTGGGGCCTCAGTATGGTTACACCACATACAAGCTTGAGGCTCAGGATGACAACTGGAAAGAAAAAATAATAGAAAAAGCAGAGCATATAAAGCACCTACCAAAGTAACGCTATATATGTTTTATAAAAGGGATTAGAATAATGCGAATTTGGTTTAAATCATGGAAAGACAATCATATGCTTCATGACTATGTTGTGGAGGATGAATCAGAAGAGACACGTACTCACAAAATCTTTGCGGCGGTAGATAAAGCTAGCTATGAATTTGATACAAGCAAACCAGTATGGTTGGAATCTACAATCAGAGAATTCAAACGTCACGGAAAAGCCCGTTTTACACAGGATAATTTCGTAGACGAAATCCCATTTGATTATTTGGAAATTCATGTATTAGAAGAAGATTAGACTCCCCTTTTTATACAATTTCAAATTTTAGAATTTGTTAATAATTTATCAGAGAAAGTATGCTATTATATAGTAGTAATAAATATGGGGAGGTGATTCATTGTGGATTTAGGTATGTTTCCAGATGACGGAGTAAATTCTTGGAACACCGTTATGCTGCTATATGAGTCAGCCATTAAAAAGTTTCGTACTAAGGTAGAAATTCTTAATGATGAATTTCAGCAGGTACATCAATATAATCCAATTGAATACATTAAAACAAGAGTAAAGACACCAGAGAGTATCGTTAAGAAATTAAAAAAGAATGGATACGAAATTTCCATTCCAAATATGATTGAACATTGTAACGATATTGCAGGTGTAAGAATAGTTTGTTCATTTACATCAGATATTTATCAGATTGCAGAAATGATAGGACGTCAGACAGATGTCACAGTCGTCTCAATAAAGGACTACATCAAGAATCCAAAGGAATCTGGCTACAAGAGTTATCATATGCTTGTAACAATTCCTATCTATCTTTCAGACAAGACAGTTGATACAAAGGTAGAAATCCAGATTCGTACAATCGGAATGGACTTCTGGGCAAGCTTGGAGCACAAAATCTACTACAAGTTCGAAGGTAATGCTCCTGAGTACATCAGCCGCGACCTTCGTGAGTGTTCTGAAATCGTTTCAATGATGGATACCAAGATGCTTCAGCTTAACAATGCAATCATGCAGACAAAGCAGGAAGAGGAAGAAAAGAAACGAGAGGAGCGACTTCTTAGGAATAGCTGGAAGGAAAATATATAAAAGTATATAATGAGAACTGCTGTGTATGCAGCAGTTCTTTTTAATTAAATGGAGGATAATTATGATTGAAATTTTAAAAGCCATATTATTCGGTATAGTTGAAGGAATCACAGAATGGTTACCTATCAGTAGCACAGGTCATATGATTCTTTTAGATGAAATCGTAAAGCTCAATGTATCAGAAGAGTTTTACAGCATGTTCCAGGTAGTAATTCAGCTCGGTGCAATCCTTGCTGTAGTTTTGATTTTCTGGAACAGCATTTGGCCATTTGGCAAGAAAAACAACAAAGCACCACTATCAGAAAGCGGAATTGGTGCATGGATCAAAAAAGACATTTTTGTTTTATGGTTCCATATTTTAGTTTCATGTGTTCCAGCTGCAATCGTTGGAGTATTATGGGACGATTTATTTGAAGAGCTTTTTTACAACTACACTACAGTAGCAATCATGCTTATCATCTTTGGTGTAGCATTTATCTTAGTTGAAAACATGAAGTCAGGCCACAAGGCAAAAATCAATGCCGTAGCCGACATCACATACACTACAGCATTCTTAATTGGTATGTTCCAGCTCATCGCTGCTATCTTCCCTGGCACATCTCGTTCAGGCGCCACAATCGTAGGTGCACTGTTAATCGGTGTCGCTAGAACTACAGCCGCAGAGTACACATTCTACCTTGCTATCCCTGTAATGCTTGGCGCCAGCCTTCTCAAAATCCTAAAGTTTGGCCTCAGCTTCACAGCCATGGAAGCAGCCATCCTTATCGTAGGCATGGTAGTAGCCTTCGCCGTATCAATGTTCGTAATCAAATTCCTTATGGACTACATCAAGAAGCACGATTTCAAAGTCTTCGGATGGTACCGAATCGCGCTAGGCCTCATCGTACTAGCATGCGGCCTCATCGGGGTAATCTAGGCTAAGTCAGGCCTCCCACATAATGGCCCCGCAGAGGGCTTCAGGGAGTCATCGCATGAATATTATGTTTTTCTAAAGCACAAGGAGAACACACCTGTTGTGTGTTCTCCTTTTGTGCTAAGAAAAACTATAATATTCGCGAAATCGACACCCCTACAGTTCCATAGCGCGGGCCAGGGCAGGGGAGGTGTCCTATTTACTATACAACCCCGATGATGCCGCTACTTTACGTCGTAGTAGATGCGGGATTCGGGTGGTACGGATTCGGTGATGAAGGTTGAGCCTCCAATGATGGAATCGTGCCCGATTACGGTGTCACCTCCAAGGATTGATGCGTTGGAGTAGATTGTTACGTTGTCTTCGATGGTTGGGTGTCTGCGGACACCGCGAAGGCATTGGCCACCGCGAGTTGAAAGGGCTCCAAGGGTGACACCCTGGTATACTTTTACGTTGTTGCCGATGACTGTAGTTTCACCGATTACGATGCCGGTGCCGTGGTCGATGAAGAAGTATTCGCCGATGGTTGCACCTGGGTGAATGTCGATACCTGTATTTGAGTGAGCGTACTCAGTCATAATACGTGGAATGATAGGTACTCCAAGTAAGTATAGCTCGTGTGCAAGACGATAGATTGTGATTGCTAAAATGCCTGGGTAAGCAAAGATGATTTCGTCGATGCTTGTAGCGGCAGGGTCGCCATCGAAGGCAGCCTGCAAATCTGTGTCCAGAAGAGCACGAACGTGAGGTATTCTCTTGAGGAATGCCAGTGAAAGCTCCTCAGCCTTTGTAGTGCAAATCTCATCACCACAACCGTCAAATACAGAGTTGTAGCAAAGTACAAGTGAAATTTGTTTGTTAAGATTGTAAACAACATCCTCCATAAGAGTGTTGATGTTGGTTTCTACGTTGTAAACCTTGTATACGTGATCACGATAATAGCCGGGATAAACAACACGAAGAAGCTTCATTGTGATGTCGATGATGCTATCTTTGTTTGGCTGATGATATGTATCAAGTTTATCTATTGCTCTGTCGGATTTGTAATCCTTCATAAGCTCTTTTGTAATTTCGAGCATTTCCTGCTCTATCTTTTTTCCATCCATAATAGTACCCCCGTGGTATCGTAAAATGTAAATCTATTGTATCACATTCAATAGCATGTAGCTAACTAGATAGACTTACAGATTTCTGCTGTCATTTTGGGTTTATTCATACAGTAGATGTGGATGTGACCTACTCCGCATTTACGAAGGTCTCTAATCTGATCGATAGCGTATTCGATTCCGGCCTTGCGCATGTCATCTGGTGACTCTCCATATCTTGCACAGATGTCAGCTAATTTCTTTGGTACAGATGAGCCTGCAAGTGTGACTGTAGATCCAATCTGTTTTGCAGATGTGATAGGCATGATTCCAGCTACGATAGGAATTGTTATGCCTGCCTTGTCGGCACGCTCAGTAAAGCGATAGAAATCTGCGTTATCAAAGAATAACTGGGAGATAAACATTTTGGCACCCATATCCTGCTTCATCTTCATGAAAGCTAAATCAGAATCCATAGACATTGCTTCTGGATGCTTTTCAGGATAGCAGGAAGCGGAGATATCAAGCTTTGTGTTTTCGTTTAAGAAACGAATCAAATCGGTAGCATGAGGGAATACCCTTTTATTGAACTGTTCGTCAGACATGTCGCGAGGTTTGTCACCGCGAAGAGCAAGCACGTGATTGACGCCCACTGCCTCTAAGTCACGTGTAACCGCAAGGATGTCTTCTGATGTGGAACCGACACAAGTCATGTGAGCCATAGCGTCTGTGTGTAATTCGTTCTGAATATAAGAAGCTATTTCAACAGTCTTCTTTGAACGGCTTCCACCGGCACCATAAGTAACGCTTATGAAGTCTGGCTTTAATTCAGAAAGTGAGTCTAGTACCTTGTAACAATTTTCGAATTCATCGTCCTTTTTTGGAGGAAATACTTCAAAAGATAGAGATGAATCATTAGCAAACATATCTTTAAACATAAAAATCTCCTATAAACTAGCCAAAGTTAACAATTTAGACACATATTTTAAATAAAAAGATAGTATCATATTCACTAACGAAAAAAAAGCTTTTTGTGGGGATAATAAGGGAAAAATTGTTGATTTTGGGAGTATTACATTATGGACATCAAACGTTTAAGGGGAGTGTTTTCTAAAACCAGCAAAATGCAGTTTCCTGAACACAGAGATGTAGTTCGTGGATTAGGCGCAGACGGTATGGTGTTGCTTAAAAACAGTGGAATTTTGCCAATGAATAAGGGGAATGTTGCGCTGTTTGGAGCAGGTGCAGTAGACACAGTTATTTGTGGTCTATACTTCAACTACGTATTTACGGATTCCACTGTAAACGTTAAAGAAGGTTTGCTTAATAACGGATTTACGTTAACTACCGATAGCTGGCTGAGTAAAATGGAAAAGGCGGTAAAGCTTAACGAGAAAAAGGAGAAGCAGGTAGCGAAGAAGGGATTGGCCTTCGAGGGGAAGCGCTGCCGTACTCCTGAAGTACCTATTTCTGTTGCAGATATGGCAGAAGCAATTTTAGGTACTGATACATGTATATATGTAGTACGACACGGAATTATAAGTGAAGGTGAGGAAGGTGGAGAGAATCAATACCAACTCACAGAAACGGAGCTTAGCAATATCGGATTGATTGCCAGCTCTTTCAAAAATGTAATTTTAGTTATTAATTCCGGAATGCTGGAGCTTTCATCTGTTGCAAGGATGAAAAGCATTAAGGCGATTATTTATATGGGTGTGCCTGGCATGGAAGCAGGCAACTCATTAGCTGATGTATTGACGGGCGCAGTAAATCCAAGTGGTCGCCTTACTGCAACCTGGGCTAAAAAGTACAAGGATTATTCGACTTGCTATAGCCCATCAGTTTTAAACAAATCGGTAAAATCAAATGAAATCGATTATAAAGAAGGTATCTTTGTGGGATACCGTTATTTTGATGCATTTGATGTGACGCCTCTATTTCCTTTTGGCTTTGGTCTAAGCTACACATCCTTTGACATGGAATTGGAATATTTGGAAGCAAGCTGGATGGCTGTTGTGATGCGAGTGAAGGTTACCAACACTGGTGACTGCGCCGGCCGACAGGTTGTTCAATTGTATTGCAGCCAGCCTCAGGGAAATATTGAAAAGCCGTATCAGATTTTGGCAGGATTCGGTAAGACTGGAAAGCTTAAGCCAGGTGAATCAGAGGAGATGACAATAAAGATTCCAATAATGGCATTGTGCTCATTTGACGAGGAAAGCACTGCATGGGTAATGGAAAAGGGTGACTATCTCTTTAGACTAGGTTCAAATTCAAGAGATACAAAGCTTTGTGCTAAGGTTGTTCTTGATAGAATGACTATTATCAAAAGAGTTACAAATGTTATGGAACCTACAAAGGAATTGAAATTCCTATCACCATCTCCTAGAGCAGAGGAAGATACAGGCTATATAAAGGTAGCTTCATTATCAGGGGACGATTACAATTCAGAGAATAAATATGTTCCGGTAAAACAGGATGTTACAACCTATCTTACAGAAGGTAGCAAGTATGTTTCTTATGTAAATGAGAATTCATATAGCATGCCTACTAGGGTTCATGAGAATCTGGAGTATATCAAACCGTGTGGCTCAACAACATTGTTTGATGTTATTAAAAATAAAGTATCGATGGAGGAATTTGTTTCTTCATTATCACCGGAAGTATTAGCCCGCATAGTGGCTGGCGAATGTGGCGAGTCAAAAGTAGAAAGCGAGAATCGCCTCAATTTTGATATTATTCATGAAAAGAATAAGCTTGGAATATCCGCAAGAACCACATCACAGTTTGCAACTACACTTGGCATTCCAGGGGTAACATTTGCTGATGGTCCATCGGGACTTAGAATCGAAGGGGTGGCATGCACATGTTTTCCTTCGCCTATGAATATGGCCCAGACCTGGGATATGTCTGCAATGGTTCGTATGGGTCGAGTGTATGGAAGAGAGATGGAATACTATGGCATAGATTACTGTATAGCTCCAGCTCTTAACATTCATAGAAATCCTATGAGAAATAGAGCCTATGAATTTTATTCTGAGGACCCTTCGCTTGCAGGAATTCTTGGATCGGGATTTGTTATTGGCGTCAAGCGCTATGAAGGTCGAGATGTGATAATGAAGAATGTGGCCACTTACAATCAGGAAAGTGGTACATCTGATGTAAATATTAATGTATCTAGACAGGCATTTGGCGAGCTATATCTTAGACCTTTCTCTGCATGTCAAATGGTGGCTGCACCAGCAGGTCTGTTAAACTCTGGAAACAAGATTAACGGATATTATTCGTCCTCTCAGAGAGGCTTGAATACAGATATTATTAAAAGCGACTGGGGTTCAACAGGCATGGTGCTTTCCGATTGGGCTTCCAAGTCAGAAAAAGCTTATGATTTACATGCAGGCTGCGATTTGATTATGCCAGGCTTCGACCCAGATCATATTCTTGAGGCGATGATTAAAACAGCCCCTACATTTGAGCCAGATGGATATGTAGCTGTTGTAAACAAGAACTACGTTTACAATGAGCCAATGATTACATATGAAAAGTGGGGTTCGTTCCTTTTGGATAAGAATGGCGATGTGCAGGTCTCTACAGTAGTAGCTGCGGATGTTCAGGTAAGCGATAAAGTGTTGGAGCTTGAAAATCAGGGGTTATGTACAGTCAAAACACAGGATGACGGAAGTAGACTGATTACCTATAAAGGTATTGATAGAGGTGCATATCTTGCACTTGGAGAATTACAACAGGCCGTTATTAATATTTTGGGTACTATAAAGAATTCAGCATCAATGAAAAAGTTGATGGAAAACGCTATAAATTAGCATTTTTTACTTTAAAAAAAATACAGCCTAATATAAAATAAAAAGCGTCGTGGACAATTATATATTGTCCACGAGTTTTATTTATTTTAATTAAAGAAAGGGAGTATTATATGTTAGCAGAAATACTAGCTATAGTAATTTTTATTTCTATGTTTGTGCTTATTGTTTGGGATAGATTTCCTAAGCATTACGTTACTCTTGGCTGCGGAGCCTTGACCAGCATTTTTGTTTTCGGTGTTGGAATGAGAAGCGTAGAAGCATTTGTTAACACTCTGGCGATAGGAGGTATTTTCAAACCATCTTTTTGGTATGAAGCAGGAGAATCTGCAGAGCAGACATCAGGCGTCAACTGGGCTACAATCATTTTCCTTTGGGGAATGATGATCATGGTTGAAGGAATGGCTGAAGCAGGATTCTTTGATTGGCTTTGTCTCAAGATTGCAAAGCTTGCTCACTTTGAGCCAGTTAGAATATTCGTTGCATTTATGATTCTTTCATCTGTACTTGCAATGTTTATCGATTCAATTACAGTAATTTTGTTCCTTGCAGCAGTTACTATCAGATTGGCGAGAACACTTAGGTTCAACCCAATTCCAGTTATCATGGCAGAAATCTTTTGTGCCAACCTAGGCGGAAGTGCCACTATGTGTGGAGATCCACCAAACATTATCATTGGTACATCATTGGGATTATCATTCTCAGATTTCTTAATGAACACAGGTGCAATTGGTGCAGTTTCACTTGTTATCATCATTCTCTATTTCTATTTCACAATGAGAAATAGATTACAGGATCCAGCAGACAAAGTTGATCCAGCAACTATCGATGTTGAAATTAAAATCGATAACATGAAAGAGTTCTTAACAAGCACAATCATTTTTGCAACAGCAGTTGTATTGCTTGTAACACATGCTACAACAGGACTTACAGTAGCATTCATCGGTACATTTATTGCAATCATCACACTTGCAACTTCAGGACGCAAGGCATGGACTCTTCTTAAGAGAGTTGACTACCACACATTATTATTCTTCATTGGATTGTTTATTGTAGTAGGTGGTCTTGAGGAGACTGGTGTACTTGTTGTCATAGCAGAATTTATTGCAAAGGTATCAGGTGGAAATGCTTACCTCATGATTGCAATTATCCTTTGGGTAAGTGCTTTTGCATCAGCATTCATCGACAACATTCCATTCTCAGCAACAATGATTCCAGTTATCCGTACATTGGCTGCTACAACAGGTGTTGATTTGTCTACAATGGCATGGACACTTGCAATCGGAACAGATATCGGTGGAAGCATGACACCAATCGGTGCCAGCGCAAATGTTGTTGGTATATCTACAGCAGGTAAGGAAGGTTATCCTATCAGCTGGGCTACATACTGTAAGGAGCTAGTTCCAGGAACAATCATCGTTCTAGCAGTATCCATGATCAGCATTTTTGTAAGATATTTCTAAAGCTTATAAACTCGACTTCTTTGCTTGAATCAATTAGAATATAAGTATAAATCAATACTGCAGGAGGAAACTTATGGGGCAGTTTATTATTTCAGTAGGTAGAGAGTACGGAAGCGGTGGACACGAAATTGCTTCCAGATTGGCGGAAAAGTTTAATGTACCACTTTACGACCGCAACATGCTTGATCAAATGGCGGAAAGAAATGGTATAGATGCTGAGGAGCTTCACAAGCACGAAGAAACCAAGCGTCAGGGATTAACCAGGACAGTTAGGGGACATTCTTCAAGTGTGCAGGATCAAATCGCACAGCTTCAGTTCGACTTCATCAGAAACAAGGCAGAAAGCGGAGAAAGCTTTGTTGTAGTCGGACGTTGTTCAGAAAATGTATTGAGAGATTTTCCTGGGCTAATTTCTATTTTCGTTAGAGGTGAAGAGGAGGCAAAGACAGAACGTATCTGTCGTTTGTATAAACTCAACAAACTTGAAGCCAAAGCAAAGATGTTCAGACATGATAAAAAACGTAAGGCATATCACAACTACTATTCAAAAATGAAATGGGGCGACAGTAGAGGATATGACTTCTGCGTGAATAGCTCGCTTATGGGTGTAGAGGCAACAGCGGACGCCTTGTACGCAATGATTTCAGAGTATTTAAAGAACAAAGCAGAGCAGTAAAGTTTAGGGGATATGGGGAATAATGTATAGTGTTTTTTTAGTTGAGGATGAGATTGTCATTCGAGACGGATTAAAGGCCAGCTTCCCATGGGAGCAATATGGCTTTGCATATGTTGGTGATGCCGCCGATGGGGAGGTGGCGTTGCCTCTTATTAGACAGACAAAGCCTGATGTTTTAATCACAGACATCAGGATGCCTTTCATGGACGGAATCTCTCTGTCCAAAATGATCAAAAAGGAACTTCCTAATACAAGAATCATTATCATCAGTGGTTTCGATGATTTTTCTTATGCCCAGGAAGCAATCAGCATTGGCGTAGATAATTATCTTTTAAAGCCTATCACAAAGGATAAGCTTGGGGATGTTATGAACGATGCCAAAAGTAAGCTTGATAAAGAAAATGAGCGAGACAAATATCTAGATCAATTCAAAGCGGAAAGTCAGGAATACGAACAGTTCGCCAGAGTAAGATTTTTTAATCAATTGGTTAGTGGAACTATGTCCGTATCTGAGGTTTATGAGAAGTCTGAGGAGCTTGGTCTTTCGTTGGACACTACTCATTACAACCTTGTTCTTTTGGATTTTACCCCAATGACAGGAATGCATACAGCACCAGTGTATTCAAAGCACATGGCTCGTTTGTCAGAACAGCTGATGCAGTATCTAAAATGCTGCCCAGAATACATTGTGTTCCATTGGAATATGGATACCTATGCGATTATTGTTAAGGGCGATGAATCCACAATCGAAAGTAATACAACTAATTTAATAGAAAATATCAATCGTAGATGTATGGTCTATGATGACGAAATACATTGGTATTTGGCACAAAGTGGTGTGATAACTAGACTGTCGGAGTTTGCAAAAGCCTGTCAGCAAGCAAACAAACGACTTAGCTGTCGATTTATTAATCCGGATGGTCATATCTTCACAGAGCAGGATGTAGAGTCTATGCGCTCATTTGGCGAGGATAGTGCAAACACAATCGACCAGCGACTTGTCATGCTTTTCCTTGAAAACGCCGGCGAATCTGAGATAGATGATTTCCTTGATAACATTGTAAATCAGCAGACGAAAAGTGCATTGAGTTCTAGCATATTCTGTAAATATTTTGCTATGACTATGTACATGTGCGTTTGTGATTATCTGAAAAAACTTGGTGTTGATTCAGATAATGTTTTGGATTCAAGCACAAGAGGAAACTTGGAAAAGGTTACAAGTGACTCAGTATTGAATGTTGTTTCAGATATGTTTAGAGCGGCTATTGCAAAGAGAAAGGATTTGGTAGGCAACCAGTCAAAGTCACAGCTTTCTGCGGCAATTAATTATGTAAACGAGCATTACTGTGATTCAAGCTTGAGCCTTAATGAGGTGGCGAAAGAAATAAATATTTCTCCTAGCTATTTGTCTGCAATGTTCTCAAGAGAAAATAAAACTACCTTTGTTGAATATATTACATCAAAGCGCATGGAGCATGCCAAGGAATTGCTTTTAAATACAAAGGAGAAGACCTCTGCAGTTGCAGAAAAGGTGGGCTATAAGGACCCACATTACTTTAGTTATATTTTCAAGAAAACTTATGGAATTAGCCCTAAGGAATTCAGAGCGAAAGGGCAGGGAGTATGAGTGCTGAAGTAACAAACAAAAAGCAAAAGCCTTCTATGAGCGTTATGCTTAGAAGGTTAATAGTGGTTATTTTTGTACCTATGAGTATCGTAATTGCGGTACTCATAGGTCTCTTATGTTGGAATGCTTTTCAATATAGAACAATTCTTCATAATGTTACAGCTGCATCTGCATTCAACCAGGATTTCAAAAGTGATGTAGATTTAAAAATGTTCTACTACGTTAGTGATAGTGCTTATGCAGATGGAAAGCCAACAGAAGAGGTTGAAAAAGCCAGGGAGCTTGCGGAGCGTCTTTTAGAGCAAACCACAGAAAAAGATAGTATTGATTCCATAGAGTCGGTGCGAGATTTGTGCATAACCTTGGAAACCAGAATGGAAGAGGTGGATAATGCTGAGACTTATGATGAGGGAATGACTCAGCTGGAAAACAATATCTACATTCTGACAGATTTGATTCAGACATACATGTACGATTATTTATATTATGAATCAGTTCATCTTAGTGAGCTTCAGGAAGAGATTACCACACAGGTTGAGTACATTCTTATAGGAACAGTTGCGGTGTTTGTAATAGTGGTGTTTCTGATTATCTTTTATGTTGCAAAGATTACAGAAGCTATCACTTCACCTCTCACAAAGCTGGCAGGTCGTGTGAACGATATTACAAAAGGGGATTTCGAACCAAAGACTCCTGTTGACGCAGCCCAGGCAGAAATACAAACTCTGTCAGATGGTTTTGAGGAGATGGTTGGAAAGCTAAATACTCTTATTCAGGAAAATAAGAGGGCTGAGCGAAGAAAGCGACATGCAGAGCTTGAACTTTTGCAAGCTCAGATTAATCCTCATTTTTTGTATAATACTTTGGATACAATCATCTGGTTAATCGAGGCTGATAAAAAAGAAGAGAGTATAAAGATGGTTAGTGATCTTTCTGATTTCTTCCGTTTTTGCTTAAGCCGAGGAAAGGATATCATCTCTCTTCAAGAGGAAGAAAAGCATGTCCTCAGCTATTTGGCAATTCAGAAAACCAGATATCAGGATAGAATGGATTATCAGGTAAATATACCTGAAAGTCTTTATGGGTATTCAGTACCAAAGCTTACGCTTCAGCCACTTGTTGAAAACAGTATTTATCATGGAATAAAGCTTCAGCGCGAGAAGGGCTCAATAAAAGTTGAAGCGGTGGATTTGGATGACAGAATTGAGCTTGTAGTAAAGGACAATGGTGCGGGCATGACGGAAGAACGATTGCAGGAGATGAGGGCCGCAATCGTAAATGGGGAAAAGATAGGATTTGGTCTGCGCACAGTTCATGAGCGAGTGCAGCTTTTGTTTGGTGAGGAATATGGTCTTACAATTTCCAGCACAGAGGGAGTTGGAACCACAATCACTGTAGTCATTCCAAAACAGAAGCATGATGAGAAGGGGATAATCAATGTTTAGGAAAAAGAGGGTTTTAAGCTTTATATTGGCTTGTATAGTCCTGGCAACTTTTATCAGCTGCGGAGCCTCAAAAAAGACTGAGGAGGCAGAGGATGAAAGCTCGGACTTAATAGTGGTGGGCTTTTCTCAGCCAGGTGCAGAATCAGCATGGAGAGTGGCGCTTACTGATTCAGTCAAAGAATCTTTTTCAGAGGCGAAGGGCTACAAGCTGATTTATAAGGATGGCCAGTCAAAGCAGGATAATCAGATTCGCGATATTCGTACTTTTATCCAGCAAGGCGTGGATTACATCATTCTTAGTCCTATAGTGGAAACAGGATGGGACACTGTTTTATCAGAGGCCAAGCAGGCAGGCATTCCTGTAATTATCTGCGATAGAAATGTAAATGTATCAAATGAAGCTTTATATACAGCATTCGTTGGCTCAGATTTTAAATCGCAGGGAGAAGCTGCAGTAGCATATTTGGAAAAGTTGTATGATTCTGATGGTGATGGGGTGACTGAGGATTTAAATATAGTCCACATTCAAGGCACACTGGAATCATCGGCCCAGCTAGGTAGGTCCAAGGCTTTGGAAAAAGCTATAGAAGAACACGACAACTGGAACATCGTTGCGGAAGATTGTGGTGAGTTTACCAAAGCTAAAGCCAGAGAGATAATGGAGAACACATTGGAGGAAGTAAATCCAAGTGATATTGATGTGCTTTATTGCGAAAACGATGAAGAGGCAATGGGTGCAATAGCAGCGCTAAATGAAGCTGGTATCAAGTATGGCTTGGGAAGCAAAATTACTGTGGTTTCATTTGATGCCACGAGAAATGCATTGGAGCTTTGCATGAATGGTCAGATAAATTTTGTAGTGGAATGTAATCCTCTGCAGGGGCCATATTTGTACAACATAGTTAATATGCTAAATCAGGGCAAGACGGTTCCTAAAATAACTTATGTTGATGAGAATACCTTTACACCTGATGAATTGACAGAGGACTACATCCAAAATAGAAAATATTAATTAGCCTTAAATGGAATGGTGACAGATTTGCTGTTACCATTCTTTTTTATTTCCATGATTGCATTAGCACATTCCTTACCCAATGATTTGGATGGGGTCAGGCTAGATGTAAAAATTGGAAATGTGCCATCGCCGGTGATGTTAGGATCGTCCACATAAACAGCTGATACTGTATCATAGGCATATTTCAAAAAACGATTGATGCCAGCAGTGGTTCGTGAGTTGACACCCTGTGGATCGTGGTAGTTACAAAAATGAAAACTGTTATCCATTATTTCAAGATTGGCGTCGCGGACAGCATCAGTGAAACCAGAAAATGCTTGGATGGAAGAATAATTGTCATTAATAAAAATACCGCCAAGCTTTTTATGACCACGATTAATAAGGTGACGAGCCATCTGGTAGCCTCTACCGTAATTATCTACAGAGATAATTACAGGATTATAGATAGTTGAAGGTGCATTATCTATAAAAACAATAGGAAGCTGGCGTTTGCATTGAAGCTGAAGCAAATCGGCATTTGTGGATGGAAAATTAGAACGAGCCATCATAATAATCAGCCCTGCATAAATATCGTTCATAAGTAGTTGCAGGTACTGACGTTCCAGCTGATAGCTGTTTTGGGTGCTATGGAACTCCACTTCAAAACCATTTTTCATAAGCATAGAACTGATATCAGAAAAAACATCAGTGAAAACCGCATCCTTATTGTTTGGTAACAGCACCATTACAGTTTTACTTTTTGAATTATCACTTTTGGCAATTACCGTATTTCCGCTACCCCAATGTTTATCGATGATACCCTGCTCCACAAGCAAATCCAAAGCTTGCCTTACTGTGGAACGACTAACCTTGTATTCTTTTGCTAATTCTACCTCAGTAGGAAGCTTTGAGCCGATAGGGTATTTATTTTCCAGTATGTCAGTGTTTAATTTATTTTTTAATGAAATATATTTTGGAATCATAAAATTTCACCTTTAATCATAAGAGTTTCCACGTTATCTATAAAAATTCTAACATATGTCAATGAAAATTGGTATGAAATTTATCAATAGTGAAAACATACCAATCATAAATTTTCCACATTTCTTTCAAAAAAATTTCACGGTGAAAACGAATATAGGGGAAATGTTTGTGAATTGGTATGGGAAATATCAAAAAGAAGAATATTGGTACTATCGCATTCTTAGAAAGCCTTGAAATTAGGGTGATTTTATTGTTGCATTTTTTAGCCTTTGCTAAATTAATTATAGAAAATAAAAAACAACCAGGAATAAGGGGCCTGGTAAGGAGAAGGAAGGAGAAAAACCTTATGAAAAAAAGAATAGTAGCAGGAATGCTCGTAAGCCTTATGGCTGCATCAATGGTAGCTTGTGGTGGCGCATCAGACACAGCTTCAACAGATACATCATCTGACACAGCTGCAGCTGAGACAACAGAGGATGCTGGAAGTGATGATGCAGCAGCAAGCGGTGATTTAATCACAGTTGGATTCGCACAGGTTGGTCATGAGTCAGATTGGCGTACAGCTTCAACAAACTCAGTACAGGCTGCATTCTCAGAGGAGAATGGATATGACCTCCAGTTCGTTGATTGCGATAATGACTCAGCAACACAGATCGAAGCAGTTCGTCAGTTCATCCAGGATGATGTTGATTACATCGTAATCGATCCTATCGTTTCAACAGGTTGGGACACAGTTCTTACAGAGTGTGAGGATGCTGGTATTCCAGTAATCGTTATCGATAGAACAATTGATGATTCAGACAAGTATGTTTCATGGGTTGGTTCAGAATTCATGAACGAAGGTCTTGCAGCTGGTACATGGTTAAAGGATTACGCTGAGGCTAAGGGCATTTCAGACCTCAACATCCTTGTAATCGAAGGTTCTAATGGTTCATCTGCTCAGATCGGACGTACAGATGGATTCAAGAAGATCGCTGATGCTGAAGGTTGGACAATCCTTGATTCACAGGATGGTGACTTCACACAGGATGGTGGACAGCAGGTTATGGAATCATACTGCAAGTCTTATGAAGGCAAGTTCAACGTTGTTGTTTGCCAGAACGATAACGAAGCATTTGGTGCTATGGATGCTATGAAGGCAGCTGGTGTTTCTTATGGTGTAGACAAAGACGTTATCCTTATTTCTTTCGACGCTTGCAAGGCAGGTCTTGAGTATGTAGAGTCAGGCGATATCAATGCAGACTTCATGTGCTACCCACTTCAGGGTGAGTATTGTGCAGACATCGTTCAGCAGCTTGAGTCTGGTGCAACAGTTGCAAAGCAGACATTCATGACAGAGCCATGGTACGTTGCTGAGGATATCCTTTCAAGCATCACATACACAAACAATGCAGGTGAAGAGGTTACAGAAGATCTTGTAGTTGTAACAGACGCAGCATCACAGGCAAGCTACTAAATCGTATTAACATGTAATGCAAATAGGGGAAGGGCAATTCCTTCCCCTTTATTTAAAAAGGAAAGGTTGAAGAATTATGGATGAAAATTTGTTGATCACAATGCGAGATATCTCTAAGTCCTTTCCCGGAGTTAAAGCTTTGGATCATGCTCAATTTACCCTGAGAAAGGGTGAAATACATGCACTGATGGGAGAAAATGGTGCGGGAAAATCAACACTGATTAAGGTGTTGACTGGTGTATATTCTCTTGACGCAGGTGAAATCCACGTTGCTGGAGTTGATGGACCTGTAATTAATCATTCAACATTAGAAGCCCAGGAAAAGGGCATTGCAACAGTTTATCAAGAAGTAAACCTCTGTCCAAACCTCACTGTTGCAGAAAACTTATTTATCGGCCGTGAGCCAAAAACAAAAATAGGAACCATCGATTGGCGAACAATGAATAAGAGAGCCAAGGAAATAATGGATGGTTTGGAAATTAATATTGATGTAACTATTGCTCTTGAAAATTATTCTCTTGCAATCCAGCAGATGATAGCTATTGCAAGAGCTGTAGATATGGACTGTAAGGTTCTAATCCTTGATGAGCCAACATCATCACTTGATGATAACGAAGTAGAAAAGCTCTTTAAGGTAATGCGTGACTTGAAAGCAAAGGGAGTTGGAATAATATTTGTAACTCATTTCTTGGAGCAGGTATATGAGGTATGCGATACTATCACTGTTCTCAGAAATGGCGAGTTTGCAGGAGAGTACACAGTTGAGGAGATGCCACGTGTCAAGCTTGTAGCGGCAATGCTTGGTAAGGATTTTGATGATTTGGCATCTATCAAAAAGGAAGGGGCAGAACACACATCTTATGAAGTTGTTGTGGAAGCCAAAGGCCTTAGCCATAAGGGAACAATCAAACCATTTGATTTTGAAATTAAGAAAGGTGAGGTTGTTGGTGTTACAGGACTTTTGGGATCTGGTCGTTCAGAAATGGTTCGTTGCATCTACGGTGCTGATAAAGCTCAAACTGGTACTCTGAAAATGAAAGGCAAAAATCTTAATGTAAAAGAACCTCTTGATGCTATCAAAGCAGGCATGGGATATTTGCCAGATGATAGAAAGGCTGACGGCTGTATAGGCGACCTTTCAGTAAGGGAGAATATAATTCTTGCCCTTCAGGCTAGAAACGGAATGTTCAAAAAGATTCCTGTTTCAAAACAAAATGAACTTGCAGACAAGTTTATCGACATGCTTCAAATCAAGACAGCATCTCGTGAAACTCCTATTAATCAATTGTCAGGTGGTAATCAACAAAAGGTTATCCTTGCAAGATGGTTATGCACACATCCTGATTTCTTAATTTTGGATGAGCCAACCAGAGGTATTGATATTGGAACAAAGACAGAGTTCCAGAAGTTGGCTTTGAAATTTGCGGAAGAAGAGGGAATGAGCATTGTATTTATTTCCTCTGAAATTGAAGAAATGCTTCGTACATGCTCAAGAATGTACGTAATGCGCGATGGCGCCCAGGTTGGAGAAATTACTGAAAATCTTAACCAAGAAACAGTCATGGCAGCCATAGCAGGAGGTGCAGAATAATGGAAAACTTTAAGAAATTAACAAAACAACCACTATTCCTACCAATCTTCTGTATGATTTTGGTTTTGCTTATCAACTTGATTAAGAGCCCTGCATTCTTTTCAATCAAGATACAGGATGGTGTTTTGTTTGGACGTTTAATCGATATTTTGAACCGTGGTTCAGAAATCGCAATCCTTGCAGTAGGACAGACACTTGTAGTTGCAGTTTCAGCAGGTACTGATATTTCCGTTGGTTCAGTAATGTCATTATCAGCATGTAGCTGCTGTATGTTACTTGCAGGCTACGGCAACAACTCAGTAAACGAGCTGATGGTTCCAATGGGAATCGGAATGCTTTTCGGTGTACTTATGGGTGGTGTCTGCGGTGCAATGAACGGTGCTTTGGTATCAAAGTTAAAGATACAACCAATGGTCGCAACCTTGATTTTATTTACGGCGGCACGAGCAATCGGTTTGTTACTTTGCAACAACCAGATTACGTATATACGATATGAGCCATACAAATATTTAGGTAATTTCCTTCCGGGATGCCCAATACCTACACCAGTATTTGTGGCAGCATTAGTAATCATAATAGTAACTATTCTTTTAAAGAAAACGGCACTTGGACTTTATATCCAGTCAGTTGGTATCAACAGCAGAGCAGCTAGAATTTCTGGTATCAACTCAGATGTAATTTGCTTTATCTGCTACCTTGTTTGTGGTATCTGTGCTGGTATCGCAGGTATTGTAGCTTCATCAAGAATCTACTCAGCAGATTCGAACAACATTGGTCTTAACTACGAATTGGATGCCATCCTTGCAGTAGCACTTGGTGGCAACTCACTTGGTGGTGGTAAATTCAACCTTGCTGGCTCAATCATTGGTGCTTACACAATCCAGGCAATTACAACAACACTTCTTGCTATGGGTGTTTCAACAGATAAGGCTCCAGTGTTTAAGGCTATCATCGTTATCATAATCGTAGTAGTGCAGGCTCCTGCATTCAAAGCCTACATGGCAGCAAGAAAGGCCCAGAAGGCTCACATAAAGGAGGCAGCATAATGAAGACGAGAAGAAAATTAGATCCAAATACAGTTTTAATATTTATCACAATCGGCCTCTTCATATTTATGTATATCGTAGGCTGCCTGATTTATCAGGATAAAGGTTTTGGAAACTTACAGACATTCCTAAATATCCTTATCAACAATGCTGGTCTTATCTGCGTAACCTGTGGAATGACATGTGTTATGTTGACAGGCGGAATTGATATTTCAGTTGGTTCAGTTATCGCCATGGACTGTATGTTACTTGTTTATGGCATGACAGAATGGCACATGGGTGCTGTTCCAATGGTAATTCTTGTTCTTGTAATTGGCCTTGTATTTGGCGCAGTTCAGGGATTCTTAGTTGGATATTTAGAGATACAGCCATTCATTGTAACAATGGCGGGCATGTTCTTTGGAAGAGGTATGACAGCAGTTATCTGCTCTGGTCAGATTTCTATTACAGAAGCTGACAACCCAGTATTCTATGCTTGGGCAAATTCAAAAATCAATCTTCCAGAGTTCCTTGGAAAGGTTAACAAGCATGGTAAGGTAGTTGTTCCTTACATGAGACCAACAGTTGTTATTGCCCTTGTTGTACTTGTAATTATCTTCTTGATGTTAAAGTACACAAAGTTTGGACGTAACCTTTACGCTGTTGGTGGAAACCAGACATCAGCAACAATGATGGGCTTGAATGTTAAAAAGACAAGAATGCTTTCACATATTCTTTCATCATTCCTTTGTTCAATCGGTGGTATCCTCTACTGCTTGAACACAATGTCAGGTTCAGTAAACCAGGCAAAGGGTCTTGAAATGGATGCTATTGCATCAGCCGTTATCGGTGGAACACTTCTTACAGGTGGTGTAGGAAACGTAATCGGATCACTATTCGGTGTTCTCATCAACGGTACAATCACAGTACTAGTTAATACAAACGGAAAGCTCCTTTCTAGTTGGGCAAACATAGCAACGGCAGCACTCCTTTGTATTTTCATAATCCTTCAGTCGGTATTTGCCTTAGTTAAGGCACGCCGCAATAAGTAACTTTCTTTTTCTAACAAAATCCTTCAACATGGAAAAGGCGGGTGCGTTCTGTGCCTGCTTTTTTCATGCTTATTCACTGTTATTTCATATTATTTCCCCTGAAAATGAAGTATTATATATTTGACAATGATGTTTTTTAGAGGAGAAAAACATGGCTAAAAGTGATTTTAAAGATAGTTTAAAAAAGCAGATGCTTACTATGACGTTAGTTCCTGTAGTATTGCTTACTGTGGCAATTATTGTGACAAGCGTAAGTATTGTAAGAGCGTCAATCACTAATCAGATTGAGGATGAATTAATTCATGATGCAGAATTGATAGGCTTTGTTTTTGATGATTTTTATGTTGGCGATTATAGAATAGAAGAAACAGGCGAAGAAGGGGAAATAGAGATTTATAAGGGCGAACAAAAGCTCAATGGAGAAGACACTCTTATAGCAACCATGTCTGATTTTCTTGATATCGATGTTTCTATTTTTATAGAAGATACAAGAATTCTTACAACTCTTAAGGATGACGAAGGCAATAGTGCCATGGGTACAAAGGCTGCAGCAGTTGTTAAAAATGAAGTTTTAAAAACTGGTGAAAGTGTATTCTACGATAATGTGGTCGTATATAATAAGAAGAGTTTTGCATACTATACAGTCTTAAAGGATGAAAAAGATGAAGTCATTGGTATGATTGCTGTATGTCGTTCAGCGGAAGATGTTCAAGAAGAGGTCTTCAAATATGTACTTCCTATTATTGCTATATGTGTAGTGGTGGCAGTATTCTTTGGATTCATTATGGTTCATGAAGGCAATAAGCTGGCAGGCAGAATTTTCAAAATGGACAAATATATGAACCGCCTTGCCAATGGCGAATTTGATTTCGAAATGCCACGAGAACTCATAGCAAAAGATGATGAGATAAAGCATTTGGCCACAGATGGTAAGAGGATGGCAGGCTCACTAAAGAAGCTTGTAGAATATGATGCTCTTACTGAGCTCAACAATCGTCGTTCAGCTGATAAGAAGCTGGAAGAAATCAGAGTGAAGGCAGTAGAAATGGGAAATAAGTATTGCGTCTGTATTTCAGATATTGATTTCTTTAAAAAGGTTAACGACACCTATGGCCATGAAATTGGTGATGTGATTCTTAAATCAGTAGCAGACAAACTGAAGGCAGGCATGGTAGGTAAAGGCTTCTCAGCTCGTTGGGGTGGTGAGGAATTCCTTCTCATTTTTGAGAACCGGGAGCTGGATATCGCCAGAAGAGAGCTTTCCATGATTATGGATGAAGTTCGCACTATTTATATTCCAGACACAGATCGCCAAATCACTATGAGTTTTGGACTTACCGCTCTTGTCCCCGGTGAAACCACAGATGAAACATTAAAGCGCGCTGACGACAACCTATATGAAGCCAAGGAAACAGGCCGTAACCAGATTATATGTAAATAGTGAATGGAATAAAGGGTGCTAGATATTATGAAACTAAGAAATGTACTCATAGTTGTAAAAGATATAGAAGCTTCAAAGAAGTATTATCATGATTTGTTTGGACTGGATATGCTTCTAGATAATGATGGAAACATGATTCTGACAGAAGGCTTGGTTCTTCAGGATGAGAAGATATGGAACAGTTTTATTAATAAGGATATAGTTCATAGAAATAATTCCTGTGAATTATATTTTGAAGAAAGGGATATTGAGGCTTTTATTGAAAAGCTGGAAAAGTTGTATCCTGATACTATATATGTTAACGAGCTGATGACACATAGCTGGGGACAAAAGGTTGTGCGTTTCTATGATCTAGATGGCAATTTGATTGAGGTTGGTACACCAATGTAGATAATTATATACATAGACTTGACTCTAATTGGAAACCGTGATAAGCTAACTGAGTTTTTGAAAAAAGTGTGAAATTTGTAATGAAAGGAAGAAGGTTAGCATGAGAATTAGAGATTTTATTGAAGAGTTAAGTCAGTATGATCAGGATATTGAGCTTGTAATAGATGTAGATGGAACTTTTGTTACTCCATCAGTTAATAGAGAAGTTGTTCATTTTAAGCATGATTTCTCGGGAATCGCATTTAAGGATGAGGCAATTGTTCTCGCAAAGCGTAAATAGTATATGGGTGAATTCAGGGTCTGGCGAAAGCTAGACCTTTTTGTGTATATAGATAGAAGACATAATAAAGAGATTATTTATTAATTGAGGGTATAAGATTTTTATATTGTTGTAGAGAGATAAAAAAGATATTATGTAATTATAGGGAGGATAAATGATGGAAACAATTTTAAATATCATTACCACTGTCTGTGGCAAAATACAGGTAGTGTCCGATTTATTCTGGGATTTCCCAACAAATTTTGAATGGTATGCAAACATACCTATTCTGGGCAACTTTTCACTGGCGATTATTCTTTTGATTGGTTCAGGAATCTATTTTTCAATCAGACTAAAGTTTATTCAGGTTAGAAAGTTTAAGAGAGGAATAGAAGTTTTAAAGACTAGCAAGGCAAAGACTGGTATTTCACCACTTGCTGCTTTCTTCCTTTCAACAGCTATGCGAGTAGGACCTGGAAATATCCTTGGCGTTACAGGCGCAGTATCAGTAGGTGGCCCTGGCGCACTTCTTTGGATGTGGATTTCTGCATTCTTTGGAATGTCTACAGCATTTGTAGAGTCTACACTTTCTCAGATTTTCAAAGAGAGAAAAGATGATGAATATGTAGGTGGTATGGCCTTCTATGGACGCAGACTTATAAAGAATTCTGCAATAGTTGGTGTTGTATTATCACTTATGTACATTATTTATGCATTGCTTTGCTTCCCAGCACAGGGATTTAACACAGTATCTGCAATGGGCCAGATAGCAAGCATTGTTAGTGGGCAGGAGCTTCCAACAACACATGCTGTATATTGGATTGGCTTTGTAATCGTTATCATTGCGACTATCTCAGTTTCATTTGGTGGAACAAAAAAGATTTCAAAGGTTACTGATGTACTTGTTCCAATCATGGCAATTGTTTATGTGTTAACTGTTGTAATACTTATTGTCATCAACTTTACAAGAATTCCATGGTTCTTCTACGCAGTATTTACAGAGGCTTTCAAGCCAGAAGCAGTTTTCGGTGGAGCATTTGGAATCGCTCTTATGCAGGGCGTAAAGCGTGGTCTTATGTCTAATGAGGCAGGTCAGGGTACAATCACAATGCCAGCAGCTGCTTCAGATGCAAAGCATCCATGTGATCAGGGCTGCGTTCAGGCAATTGGAGTATTCCTTGATACAATTGTTATTTGTACACTTACAGGCTTTGTTGTAATCATGGGTCGTGTATGGCTCACAGATGCAGGTGAAGCATGGTTCGAGCTTGGCAAGCTTCCAAAGTATCTTGCCTCAGCAGCAGAGCTTACACCAGGCACAGCATTCAATGTAGTAGTAACCCTACTTATTTCACTTTGTTTTGGACTTTTTGCGTTCACATGTTTGTTAGGCTTCATGTCCTTCTCAGAAATCTGTGCAAACAGAATCAGCAGAAGCAAGGTATTCATAAATGTTATTCGTATACTCGATATAATAGTTATCTGCTTTGGTATGCTTACATCAATCGTAGGAATGGACTTAGGTGCCCTTTGGGATTTATCAGATTTCGCAAACATTCTGATTGCATACTGCAACATTCCACTTTTATACATTGGATTTAAGTATGTTAAAAAAGCCCAGATACATTACGAAAAAGAAGATGGCACACCATTTACATCAGAAGTTGTTGGCATTGATGTAAAGGTTTGGGATGAGAAAGCAAAACAATAGAATAAATTTTATGTAAAAGGTACATTAAAAAAGGCTGGTCAATTTTGACCAGCCTTGATTTATTTAGTTTTAAGATGGTTTTAGGTCTCAATATATGTAGATGAGCTTACAGTGGAAATGTTTTCCATATATGTGATGGATGTTCCAACCGCTGAACCTGCATTATTTGCTGAGTTAGATCCAGAACTGTAGGAGCCATTCTTCCACTGCTCAAATTTATCTAATACAGCATCGTAAGTTTTAGAAGAGATGTCTGGTAAATCCTTGCCCCAAGTTCCAGTTGCCTGCTCGTAGCCCTTCTTGAAAGCATCTAAGAGCATGTCAGCCTTTGATGTATCTCCGCCAGAAAGTGCGATAGCAAAATCTACAATTCTATCGGATGTCTGGTTAACACCCCAGTATCCATCTTCGGAAATATCTTCCTTTGCCTTTGCAATTGTTTCCTCGTCTGCTGTGAATTTACCTTCTGCAAGGAATTTCCACATATCATCCTGAGTAGCAATAGCAAATGTGCTTCCCTGACCATTAATTGTCTTCATAACAATATCTAAAAGATTGTTAATCATCTTTTCCTGGTCAGCCTTCAACTGCTGGATAAGAGCAGTTCTATCTGTCTTTTTGTAGTTGTCTGTTGTTAGTGATTGTTCATCAGATTTTTCATAAACAGCAGCTTCATCAGAAAACTTTGATGCGCTGATTTCCTGTTTTGATGCATTGAATTCAAGTGTTTCTGTAACCGAACCATCAGAATTTGTAGTCTTAGAATAGGTACCTGCTATATTAGAAGATACGCTGCTTAATGTGCTTAACTCCATAATAATAACCTCCTTGTTACTGTGGCCATGAATAAAAAACCATATGGAAATCCTTTTCCTATTCTTATTATCGGATGCTAATTGAGAAATATTTATTATTAGATTGTATTTATTTTAATACAAAATTCTTGTAAAAGTGTGGTATCTTTGTTAAAATTTATTAAGATTGAATACAAAGAACAATCAAGTACAAAATACACACAAGTACAAATTTTAATGGAGTAGTAATTTCTTTTCAATGGATAATATAGATCTTAAAGCATTAGCAAAAATAAACATCGGACTTGATGTTACAGGAATCAGGGACGATGGATATCATGAAGTAAGAATGATTATGCAGACAGTCAATCTTTTTGACAAGGTCAGCATTAAGAAGCAGGAGGGGGATGCTGTTACCATGAGCACCAATCTTCGCTTCCTTCCTGTTAATGATGACAATCTTTGCATTAAGGCAGCAAAGCTTCTCATGGAGGAGTTTGATATACACACTGGTGTGCATATCAGCCTGGAAAAACATATTCCTGTTGCAGCAGGCATGGCAGGCGGTTCTACAGATGCAGCTGCTGTAATGTTTGGAATAAATAAACTTTTTGATTTGAATCTCAGCAGAAAAGATTTGATGGAGCGAGGCGTCAAAATCGGAGCCGATGTACCATACTGTGTAATGCGTGGTACAGCTTTGGCAGAGGGAATTGGAGAGGTGCTCACACCACTTTCACCAATGGTGAAGTGCCCAGTGCTTATTGCAAAGCCAGGCATTTCAGTTTCTACAAAGCAGGTATATGAATCTTTGGATACATGCTTTGACAATGTTAAGCATCCAGACATCGATCAGCTGATTTCAGATATTAAAAATCAGGATTTACATGCCATTTGCAACCACATGGGAAATGTACTTGAAGAGGTTACAATTCCGCTACATCCAGTTATTGCTGATATAAAGAAAATCATGCTGGATCATGGAGCAGTTGGCGCAATGATGAGTGGTAGTGGTCCTACTGTATTTGGCTTTTTTGAAGACAACAAAACAGCAAAGGCAGCCAAGGAAGCACTTACAGAGAGCAAGCTTGTAAAGCAGCTTTATCTCACTACACTTTTTAACAACAAGTATTAATTAGTTTCACACATGAAATAAGGAGATTTAAACAGAATGACTGAAAATCTTACACTTCAAATGGATGATTATTTACCACTTCGCGATGTGGTGTTTAACACCCTGCGCGAAGCTATTCTTAAGGGCGAACTCAAGCCAGGTGAGAGGCTAATGGAAATGCATTTAGCTACAAAGCTTGGAGTTAGCCGTACACCTATCAGAGAAGCAATCAGAATGCTTGAGCACGAGGGACTTGCTGTTACTATTCCTCGCAAGGGCGCTCAGGTTGCTAAAATGACAGAAAAAGATTTACAGGATGTGCTGGAAGTAAGAGATGCACTTGATGCTCTTGCTGTGGTATGTGCCTGCGAAAGAATGACAGATGCTCAGTTTGTAGAGCTCAAGGAAGCTATGAAGGCATTTGAGTCAGCTACTAGAACTGACGATGTTCGAAAGATTGTGGAGGCTGATGAGGCATTCCATGATGTGATTTATGCGGCCGCTGCAAATCCTAAGCTTGAAAACATAATCAATTCTGCAAGAGAGCAGATGTATAGATATCGTTACGAGTATGTAAAGAATCCATCTGTTTACGCGCAGCTTATATCTGAACATAAATCTATAATTGACGGTTTCGACAGAAGAGATGTAGATTTCCTAAAGGATATAATGCATGTTCATTTGTCAAATCAGATAAATGCTGTTCGTGAATTAATTAGAGAACAAAAATAGATTGGAAATAAATAATGACAGGAACAAAATGTAATATTAAACTTTGCTCCAAGCAAAAGATGGGCCACGAATCAGAGACTACAAATGAGGAGTATGTGGGTTCATTTATTGATAGAGGTAGTAAGCGTTACCTTTCTTATAATCGAGTTATGCCAGAGGGCCAAAAGGTTGATTGTCTAATAAGCTTTGAACACAACAAGCTTACATTGACTCAAAAAGGAGACATTCAATCAAAGCTTGAATTTGCCCCAGGGGCTCGAACCAGAAATGCTTACAATACACCAATGGGCATGATGACTATTGTGGTTCACACAAAGCGTCTTGTGATCGAGCAAAAAGATACCGAAATCAATCTTTTAATTGATTACGATTTGGAAGCCGGTGGGGAACCTATCAATACAGTAATAGAAATTAAAGCAACGTTATAATAAGAAAACGCCAGAGATTGCCTCTGGCGTTTTTATTATTAAGAATTATTCAGTAGCCATGTTTTTAAGTCTGTTCATGACATCTCTTACTGGTGGAATGAAAAGAATGATAAGTGTTACAGCAGCCTCAGCAAAGATGTAGATTGCGTTGTAAGCAAGTGAGTAAGCTAGTGGATTCCAACCTTCCCAAGCCCATTCACCAAAGAAAATCCATCCCGAGATTACCGCAAATACGTAGCGTCCTAAAACAGCTGCGATGTAACCTTTGATAAGACCATATTTAGAATCTTTGAAGAATCCAGATAATCCAAGAGCACCAAAGGCAAGTATGTAATCAACAATAACCTGTGCTGGGAAAAGAATATATGGGTCAACAATTAGATTTAATAAGCCATAGGCAACACCTGTGATAATTCCTACGATTGGGCCGAACCAGAAACCTGGAAGGCAAGCAACAAGCATTGAAAGTAATGTAATTGAGCCGCCAGTTGGGAATTTAAATACCTTAATATTAGACAAAACAAAAGCAAGTGCCATAGAAGCAGCACAAAAAGCTAGTTGCTTTGCAGTAAATGTTATTTTTGTTTTTTCGTTAGACATGTGATTAATCATTAAAAAAAATCTCCCTTCATACATCAATGCTAGGAGATTCGTCTATCGCTTCCTTACGCTGGTATTATCCAGTTCAAGTATTAAGGGTCGGTGCAAGCACCTCTCAGCATATGCGCCCCTAGCAAAATATTTAATTTCGATATAAAAATATCACTTGTAGGAAATATAGTCAATGAGAAAATAACAATTAAATTGCAGTAAATAAAACAACATTGTAGAATGTAACTATAAGAGATTTTGAAAAGATAGGATATTAAATGGTAAATACAGAAAAGATTATAGAAAGAGTAATACTTGTATCAGTTAATGAAGGGGACGAGGTAGAGGCTAAGGATTCCCTTCACGAGCTTGCAGAGCTTTGTGAAACTGCCGGTGCACAGGTTGTGGGAGAAATCATGCAGAATCTGGAGCGCAGAAATCCTGGCACCTATGTTGGCTCTGGCAAGGTTGAGGAAATCGCAGATTTAATCTGGGAGACAGAGGCTACAGGTATAGTTTGCGATGATGAATTAACACCAGCACAGATGCGCAATCTTGCTGATGCGCTAGATACAAAGGTCATGGATAGAACCCTTATTATCCTTGATATTTTTGCTGCCCGTGCTGGCACAGCAGAAGGAAAAATTCAGGTTGAGCTGGCACAGCTTAGATACGAGATGACTCGATTGACTGGCTTTGGTAAAAACATGTCCCGTGTGGGTGGTACTGCAGCAGGTGGCGGCGGAGCTATCGGAACACGTGGTCCTGGTGAGAAAAAGCTGGAGATGGATAAGCGTCTTATTGCAGGTCGCATTACTCAGCTGAAGAAAGAGTTAAATGACGTTGTAAACCATCGTGAGCTTACACGTTCAAAGCGACAACGAAATGGGGTGCCTGTAGCGGCTATTGTTGGTTACACAAATGCAGGCAAATCATCACTTTTAAATAAACTTACAGATGCAAACATCCTTGAGTGGGATGCTCTTTTTGCGACCCTTGATCCAACCACTCGTGAGCTCCTTTTGGACAATGATCAAAAGATTCTGCTCACAGATACAGTAGGATTCATCAGAAAGCTTCCTCATCATTTGGTGGATGCTTTCAAGAGTACATTGGAAGAAGCTAAATATGCAGATTTCATCATTCATGTGGTGGATGTAAGCAATCCTCAGATGGATCGTCAGATGGAAATCGTATATGAGACTTTGGACAAATTAGGAGTTAGCGACAAACCTGTTCTTACTATTTTTAATAAAGTAGATAAGCTTGAAGATGAGTTGGATTATCACGATTTAAGAGCTGATTATACAGTACACACTTCCATTAAGACAGGAAAAGGCCTGGATAAAGTAAGAGAAATCCTTGCTACTTTGATGCGTGGAAATAAGGAATATATAGAGCAATTGGTTCCTTACACAGAAGCTGGAAGTATTGCAAAGATTAGAGAGACAGGAGAATTGATTTCAGAGGAATATCGTGAAGACGGTATTTTTATCAAGGCATATATCTAAATTTACACAAATTTTACTTATATCATAGAAAATACTTAGACAATGGCATTCTAACATGTTATGATTATCAAGGACTAAAAAAAGAAGGATTAAGGATTTTACTTTTCGTGAAGGAAAAGTACGGTAGAAGGAGAAAATAATGACTTTAGCAGAGATATTATCACTTCTTGGTGGAGTGGGTCTATTTCTTTTCGGAATGTCGATTATGTCTACAGGCTTAAAAAACAGCTGTGGAGATAATCTTCAGGTTATTCTAGAGAAGGCTACTACAAACAAATTTGTAGCAGTCATCGTTGGTATAGCTATGACAGTATTGGTTCAGAGTTCATCTGCAACCGATGTTATGGTTATTGGTTTTGTAAATTCAGGTATGATGGCGCTTTCACAGGCCATCGGCGTTATCTTAGGTGCCAATATCGGTACAACAATCACAGCACAGATTACAGCTTTTAATATTGCTACATTCACACCATTCATTTTGTTTATTGGTGCAGTAATGTATCTTTTCATGAAGAGAGATATTGTTAAGCATTTAGGTTCTTTCTTTATGGGATTCGGTATGCTCTTCCAGGGAATCACAATCATGAAGGCATCCATTGCACCACTTGCAAATTCAGTAATGTTTAAGAACTTCCTTGCTGGATTAACAAATCCATTTGTAGCGCTTGTATTTGGTATTGCTTTCACAGCATTACTTCAGAGCTCATCATCTGCAACAGTTATCTTCCAGACATTCGTCGTGCAAGGAATATTGGACTACAATGTAGCAGTTTACTTGATTATCGGTGCAGCCATTGGTTCAGTTACACCAAACCTTTTGGCATCACTTACAGCAAACAGAAACGGCAAGCGTTCAGCTATTTTGAACCTTTTGTTTAATGTAATAAGAGCAATTGTAATCGTAGTTATTATAAATGTAACACCACTTCTGACATGGATTCAGTCTACATCATCTGATCCAGCCCGTCAGATAGCTAACACACATACAATCTTCGCTATTTTAGCAGTTTGTATTATCTTCCCATTCACTGATTACATTATTAAGCTTACATACATGTTTATTCCAAAGCTTCCAGAGGAGACTCGTGCAGCAGAGGACAGACAGCTTGTATTTATGACTCAGGTCAACAACGTGCCACCAAACATGGCTATTCACCAGGCACAGCTTGAGGCAGCCAGAATGGGTGCTATCGCAGCAGAAAACTTTGAAAAGGCCATCGACTGCTTCTTCGACTACTCACCTGAAAAGGTTGAAGACGTAGAGCAGCGCGAGGAAACAGTTAACATCCTCAACCACGCTATTCAGGATGCAATGGTTAAGCTTCAGACGTTGAACCTTACACCTGCTATGCTTCGTCGTATATCTGCAATCACCATTGCAGTTACAGATATTGAGCGTATTTCTGACCATGCTGAAAACATCATCGAGTATGCAACTCGTATGAAGAATAAAAAGACAAAGCTTTCAAAGAAGGCAGCCAAGGAACTTAAGGAAATGGCTGACAATTCTATGGAAGAGGTTGAGCTTGCTATCGACATTTTCACTTCTGAAAACTACGAGAACCTAGACAAGATTGAAAAGCTTGAAAAGAAAGTAGATAAGCAGGAGAAGCAGCTCATTAACCACCACGTAGAGCGTCTCATGGAGAACAAATGCGAACCCGTTGCCGGTGTAATCTTCTCCGACATGGTCACTGACCTGGAGCGATGCGCCGACCACGCCATCAACATCGCCTACGCCCTAAAGGAACATCCATAAAAATGGGTTGCACTGCGGGGGAAAGTGTAGTATATTGTACTCAATTAAATAGGAAATCTTCAGGGCAAGGTGCGAAAACGGTGGTTTTCAATTCCTGACCGGCGGTAAAGTCCGCGAGCCTTCGGGCCGAACTGGTGAGATTCCAGTACCGACAGTATAGTCTGGATGAAAGAAGAAGCGATATAGTAATTAAGCCCTGAGAGTAATCTCAGGGCTATTATATTGTGTACAATTAATTTTTGGAGACTTCCTAAATTTTAATAATATTTTATTTTTAGGAGGATTGAATTATGGATTCAACACAAATGACAGGACAAGGAGTAGGTAACAAGGTGCAGAGCAGAGTAAATGTAAGGAATATGACAGTGACAGCAATGCTTTCGGCAGCAGCTTTCGTATTGATGTTTTTAGATACTGCTATTCCTCTTATGCCAAACTTTATTAAGCTTGATTTATCAGAGCTTCCAGCGCTTATTGCTTCTTTTGCATTGGGACCAGTGTGGGGCGTTATCGTTTGTCTTATTAAGAATCTTCTTCATTTGACAATGACACAGACTGGTGGTGTAGGCGAGCTTTCAAACTTCATTTTAGGAGCAAGCTTTGTGCTTCCAGCAGGTTTGATTTATCACAGAAAAAAGACAAAGGGGCGTGCGATTTTAGGAGCTGTTGTTGGTGCTTTGATTATGGGTGCAATTAGCTTCCCATCAAACCTTTTTATTGTTTATCCAGTGTACTACAACTTTATGTCAAAGGAAGCAATCATCGCAGCATACCAGGTAGTCGCTCCATTTGCAAAGATTAGTTCAATTGAGCAGTGCTTGTTATTCTTCAATGTACCATTTACATTTGTAAAGGGCATGATTTCAGCAATTATTACAATTTTAATTTATCAGCCACTTAGACCACTTCTCAAGGGCAATAATTAATAACTGAATATCGAAATAGCAATTTATCCCACATTCATCGCAAATTTTGTGTAGATGATGTGGGATTTTTTTTATACTATGAAATAAATTTATAGTAAGGAGAGTGGGGGAATATGGTTAAAGCACCAACAGATCCAGAAAAGAACAGGGGATTTTTCTTCACCATGAAGGAAAAAGAGTTTTATGGAAAGAGAACGGAGCTGTATCAGGATGCATGTAGACTGCCAAATAGTGCGGAAGTGACAGGAAATGTGCATGATAAAGAGATGCTGAAGCTCCTTGAAACGGTAGATGGTTTTAAAAAGCTTGTGCATAGTATTGGTGTTTCTATTGAAATGGAAGACAAGGACCAATCTATAGATTTTAGATTTCAGTTTTATGGTAAAAAGGATCAGTACGGTGGTGGAGCAAATATCTATGCTACCATTCCAGCTGATGGTTCTGAGCAGAGGCTGTATTTAAAGGATGTGGAGTGGAAAGAGGATGACAATGTACCAGGCCAGATTATTCTTACATCTGAGGATGAAAAGGCTAGAGGCTTTATCACACTTCGCTTATATCTAAACGATGGTTTCGAAGCACCAGAACAGGAAGAGGAATCTCCTGTAGATGTGGATTCAAAAGAGTATAAGGACATGATTTCCAATTCTCTGATGCAGATTGGAAATACGAAGCGCATTGGGAAACTTATTGAAAAAGCGAAAGCCGGCAAGGATGTGACGATTGCCTATATCGGCGGTTCAATCACTCAGGGGGCAGGTGCAACTCCTATAAATACAGAATGTTACGCTTATAAGTCTTTTGTAGGCTTCAAGAAGCTTCTTGGAGACGGCGATAATATTCATTATGTGAAGGCCGGTGTCGGCGGTACTCCATCAGAGCTTGGTATGCTACGATTTGATAGAGATGTAACTAACGATGGCAAGATTAAGCCAGACCTTGTAATTGTGGAATTTGCTGTAAATGATGAAGGCGATGAGACACAGGGCGACTGCTATGAGAGTCTTGTAAGAAAGATTCTTAAGCTTGATTATGAGCCAGCGGTAATTTTATTGTTCTCTGTATTTGCAGATGATTTCAACCTTCAGGATAGATTAAAGCCAGTAGGAATCAGATATGAATTACCTATGGTTAGTGTGAAGGATTCTGTAGTACCTCAGTTTTATGATAGGGCAAAACGTATTATTACAAAGAATCAGTTCTTCTATGATATGTTTCATCCAACAAATTTGGGACATACTATTATGGCTGCTTGCCTCATTAATCTTATGCAGACCATTATGGAAAAGGCAGCTATAGATAAGGAATATGATCCTGATTTTGAAGCAAAGCCTGCTATAGGAAATTCTTTTGATAATGTAATTTTAGTTGATAAAAAAGATAATACTGATATGCTGACTATCAATCCAGGTGGATTCGTATATACGGATACAGTGCTTCAGTCTGTTGAGCGTGAGTTGGATTTGGAACTGACACCAGAATTCCCATATAACTGGATGTATGATGGCAGCAAGAATACTGACAACGTATTTACGGTAGATGTGGAATGCAAAGCTCTTGTAGTTATTATGAAGGACACAGGAGAAGTGGATGGAGCCGTAGCAAAAGCTTATGTAGATGGCGAGTTTGTTAGAGATTTAGATCCATACGTAAACAGATGGTGCCACTGCAATCCACTGATTTTAATAAACCAGAAGAATACAGCGGCACATCATGTTGAGATTCGTGTCGAATCAGATGATATTCGAAATAAATTTACAATCCTTGGCTTTGGATTAGTAAAATAGTTATGCTTTTATTGAGGGGACCGGCGGTCAAAACCGGTTTCCTCATAATATTGCTTTTTATCTTCGTACATTCTTTCATCAGAAAGCTTTGCAAGTGTATCTATATTTGCATAAGGATCTTCTCGTACAGAGGCATATCCCAAAGAAATCGAAATTCCGTCGATATACTTTCCTCTCCAATGTGAAAGGTAATGCTTTAAATTGAAAAGTCTTCTGTTTAATTCTGTCTCGTTTGCAACTAAAAGAACAGCAAACTCATCTCCACCCATACGGCCAATTGTGCTGGTAGAAGAGGTGTTAAAAGCTCTTCTAAGACACTCGGCTGTACCAATTAATAATTCGTCACCTGCATCGTGGCCTAGGTTATCATTGGTGTATTTTAATCTATTTACATCTATTGCTATATAGGTTAAATCTTTTGGCAGTTTTTGCTTTTCATAATCTCCTACTATGGCATAGAAATGACGGCGGTTGCCAAGCTTAGTCATTTCATCTGTATATGCGTAAACTTTTGCTTGAGCAAATTCTTTTTCTTCTTTTACATTCAGGCCAATTCTGCGATAAATCAATCCTACTTGAACCATAATGAATATCATCAAATCAATGATAACAACAAGTAAGTAGTTGTAATCGATATGGTTTACATATTGAACCAATGCAATTCCTGCAAATAAAATGAATATAAAGTTGGCAATGGAAATGCCTACACCTGTTTTTGCCTTTTGCTCATCTTTTACAGTGGTGTATGAATAGTATCCAACCATGATCATTACAAGCAAATCAATGGCGTGGGCTACATATACAACTGTGCCCCATTCAATAATACCAATGGTAGCGAATAGACAGCTAAGAACGATAGCCAGGGCTATGATGCTATCAATTATATTGTCGACTTTGCCTATACGCGTGAATAATGCTCGTGATATTTCAAAGAACATCATAGGCATAAGAATAAATGAGATTACATTTAATATTGAAAAACCTGTCATATGTCCCCAGATTACAAATGGAACACGGGTTTCATTAATAATCCATTGGGCTGATATGATTGAGAATGCGCCAGCATAGAAGAGGGCTTCAAAAGTAAGCTTTCTAATTAAGGCGGTACGTTTCAGAATAAAATATCCGGAAATAAACATCTCAAACAATCCCATAACTGTAAATATTACAAACAGAATGAGGGAAGGGATATTTTGTTGCATTTGACGTATACCATATGAAGAACGAGTAGTGATAAAGCCTTCTGTAAGCTGGGAACCATATAGTGAATCCTGTAAATCAATGGTTACAGATATATCGTGTCCGCTATACGAGTATTCCAATGGAATCCATATTTCTTTTTGGCCAATATTAGTTTTATGGCCGAATAGATAACTGTCTCTTGACTCTAGAATTACATCACCATCGATTGCTACTTCAAAAGAATCATAATAAGCCCGTAGAACCAGCATTTGATCGCCGTAGACAGTAGGAAGCGTATTTGTAATAGTGAAAACGTCGTGGTTGCTATAAGGGAAGGTGATAAGGCGTCCATTAACCTTCCAGTAATCACTAAAATATACAGTATTTTCTCTATATTCATATTTGACTTCGTTAGAATAGCAGAAACCGAAGCCTATGAATAAAAGAAGAATCAATGTATATATGAATGCTCCAAGTCGTCTAACAAATGATAAATCCATAATTTTCGCTCCTTGTGGAGCATTATATCAACAAATATAGAACTTTTAATGAACATGTTGTGAAAAATCCCATAATGAAAAATCTTTATTTTATAATAGCGTTAAACGGTAACTGTGTAATATTCTACAGTTCAAAGCGGAGGTAAAAGATGGAGGCTAAAAAAGGATTAAAAAGAGACAAGGCTACAATAGCCGGTCAACTCGGTATCTTTTCTGGATTTACAATCCAAATGTTTTTACTTGTAACTGTTTTAATGCTGATATTCTTTGGCTTGGTATTTGCGAATATTTATAGCTTCTATAATGTTCAGTTTGTAACAGAGACATATCAGATGGAAATCAGAAAGGATGTCCAGACAATTAACAAGAGACTTCTTTTTGCACTAGCATCTAGCGATTCTGATGTTACTGCAGCGCAGAAGGAAGATTTGGAAGGAAGATTTCCAAAGATTGAAGGCTACTTCTCTACAATATCTTCTAACTTAAATAACGAGGATTTGGGAAATCGCCTTACAACAAACTGGAAAGCTTTTGAAGAGGCATCATATGAGATGCTTGATTTAGTGGAAGCAGGGGATACAGCAGGCGCATTGGAATACTATAATTCCACATTGAATGAAGTATCAGAGACTCTTGCAGATTCACTTGATGAAACAGGTGAATTGGCAGAAAAGGCTGCAGCATCAAAATATAAAGCAATCCTTATAATTATTGTTGCTGGAGTAGTCGTTCTTGTAGGAGGACTTATAGTTGTAAGTTCAATCAGTAAGAAGAAGGCTGATACGCTTATTAAAACAATTGAAAATGATTTGGCTGTACTTGCGAAGGCTACTGAAGAAATTGCTGAAGGTAATGTACATGTAGAAATTGATTATGAAGCTGATAATGAAATTGGTAAGGTTGTAAATGAATTGAGAACAGCTGTAGATTCTTTGTCATTCTATATTGATGAAATTGGAAGTAAGATGTCTACAATGGCAAACGGCAATTTCAATATTAGTTTTGAAAAGAATTTTGATGGAGATTTCAGAGCAATCCAAACATCTATTGAATCATTCTCACAGCAGATTTCAGATTCTATGACAGAGATTATGGAAGTATCTGATATGGTATCTGATGGAGCAAATCAGATTGCAGGTGCTGGTCAGAATCTTGCAGATACAGTTACATCTCAGGCAAATATCGTAGAAGATTTGTCTGTTACTGTTAACAATATTACAGATCAGATTTCAAGCAATTCAACAGATGCAACACAGATTTCTAAGGAAGTTGAAGTGGTTGCTCAGAATATTGTTGAAGGTAACCAGAGAATGCAGGATGTTGTTAACGCTATGGATGCAATTTCAGCATCTTCTCAGGAGATTTCAAAGATTATCGATACTATCAATGCTATTGCTGATCAGACAAACCTTCTTTCTCTTAATGCGTCAATCGAGGCTGCAAGAGCTGGTGAGGCTGGTAAGGGATTTGCGGTAGTTGCTACAGAGGTTTCTCAGCTTGCAGGTCAGACTGTAGAAGCTGCTCAAAATACTGCAGGTCTTATTAATGCATCACTCCAGAGTGTTCAGGAAGGTATTGCTATTGCAAATGATACAGCTGAGAAGCTTAATGGCATGGTTTCACAGGTTCAGGGTATTGCAGATAAGGTAAAGACTATTGCGGAAGCATCAAATTCACAGGCTGCATCTGTAAAAGAAATGTCTGCTAACATTAGCGAGATTTCATCTGTTGGTCAGAACAATGCTGCTACATCTGAAGAATCACTTGCACTTAGCTACGAAATGAATGAACATGCCGATTCATTAAAGGGATTGGTTGAACGCTTTGAACTTAAAAAATAAATAGAAATTTAAATTATCTAGGACGCCTTGTAAAAACAGGGCGTCCTTATTTTTTTGAGAATAATTATCTAAAAGATTTTATAGATTTGTGTTGACTTCTAAATTTTTTTAGCTATTATAGGTGGTGGTTAATATAAAACATTTTAACTAATTAAATTAAGATAAAAGAAAAGGAGAATATTATGTTCGAGACAGTAAAGGAAGTAATTATTGATACACTTAGCTGTGCAGCAGAGAAAGTTACAATGGAGGCAAATCTTTTTGATGATCTTGGTGCTGACTCCCTTGATGCAGTAGAGCTTTCCCTTGCAGTTGAAGAAAAGACAGGTATCACAATTGATGAAGATGCAATGGCTGAAATCAAGACAGTTGCAGATATCGTAAATTACTTAGAGGCACATAAATAATCATGGAATTAAAAGATGTAAAAGAACTTTTGAAGGCTTTTGATGAAAGCAATAGTTCTTATCTGTCAGTAGAAATAGACAATACAAAAATCAAGTTGAAAAAGTATTCTGAGCAGAAGGTTGTTGTGGAAAATACCACACAGGTATGTGAACAATCATCACTTGCACAAATTGATAGTAATGTGGATAACAGCCCAGAATTACAATTAGATGGTGAACAAGTATTAGCACCTTTAGTAGGAGTTTTTTATGCAGCTCCTTCTCCAGAAGAGGATGCCTACGTACAGGTGGGGGACACTGTCAAAAAAGGACAGGTGCTCTGCTTAATTGAAGCCATGAAGATGATGAGTGAAATCACTGCACCAAAGGATGGAGTAATCAAAAAAATCTTTGTAAAGAATCAGGATGTGGTTGAATTTGAACAGCCACTCTTCTTAATAGGAGATTAGATATGTTTAAACGTATTTTGATTGCTAATCGTGGTGAGATTGCAGTTCGAATTATTAGAGCCTGCATGGAGATGAATGTGGAGTCAGTTGCTGTTTACTCCACTGCTGATAAAGACTCACTTCATGTAAAGCTTGCTACTAAGAGTATTTGTATTGGTCCAGCCCGAGCAGCAGACAGTTACTTGAATATGGATGCTATTATAACTGCTGCTCAGGTTATGGAGTGCGATGCACTTCATCCTGGCTTTGGCTTCCTTTCGGAGAATTCTACATTCGTACGAAAGTGCAATGAAGCCGGAATCACATTCATCGGCCCAACAGCTGATGCAATGGATGCTCTTGGCAACAAAGCGGCAGCAAGAAAAATGATGATGAAAGCAGGAGTTCCTGTAGTTCCAGGATCGGATGGTCCAGTGGCGGACTACAGCAAACTAGAAAAAATAGCTAAGAAGATTGGCTATCCTGTTTTGATCAAGGCCAGTGCAGGTGGCGGCGGACGTGGAATGCGCCGTGTCTATAAACCAGAGGATTTGAAAAAGCTTTTCGATGAAGCGAAGGCAGAAACAATGGCTTGCTTCAATGATGATGAAATGTATCTGGAAAAGCTGATTGTAAATCCTAGACACATTGAATTCCAAATTTTAGCGGATGAGCACGGTAATGTGATTCATCTAGGGGAGCGCGACTGTTCAATTCAGCGAAAGAATCAGAAGTTGATTGAAGAAAGTCCATGTATGTATATAAACGAAGACTTACGAAAGTCTATGGGAAAGGCGGCAGTTGCTGCAGCAAAAGCAGCCAACTACACAAATGCTGGTACTGTAGAATTCGTCTTGGATGAAAAGAATCATTACTATTTCATCGAGATGAACACAAGAATTCAAGTGGAACATGGCGTTACCGAAGCCGTTACCGGAATTGACCTTATCAAACAACAGATTAGGATAGCTTTTCATGAGCCATTAAAAATCAGGCAGAAGGATGTAAACATCAAAGGCCATGCCATGGAGTGCAGAATAAATGCAGAAGATCCGGCAAAGAATTTTATGGCTAACACAGGCAAAATTACTTTTTTAAATGTGCCTGGAGGACCTGGAGTCAGAGTGGACACACTTTTGTACAACGGATATGAAACCAGTCCATTTTATGATTCCATGATGGCAAAGATAATTGTTCATGCACCTACGCGACTTGAAACAATCAGGCGTATGCGAAGAGCTCTTTTGGAGCTTGTTACAGAGGGAATCAAAACAAATGGAGATTTTGATTATCTTCTCTTGCATCACCCTGATTTTATAAAAGGAAATTACAATGTTAGCTTTATCGAGGAACATTTGGATGAAATCCTTTCCTGGGACAAAGCTGCATCAGAATATCCAGAGGATAATGAATGATAAGTGCTGTAGATCAAAGAAAAAACAAATTCAATAGATACAAAGATTTGCGTGAGAATCCAACAGAAATGTTGGAGCAAGCCATCAAACCTGTAAAGGAATATGGCGTGTGGGACAGGCTTAATGACATTGCAGATGAAGGTACTTTTGAAGAGTTCAAGTTCAGCTTTCCAGAGACAAATCCCCTTGAGTTTGAGGGATATGTTGAAAAGAAAGAGGAGCTTAGAACTGAAACAGATTTTCATGATGCAATCATCGCCGGCACATGTCAGATAGATGGTTACAAGACTGTGATTGCCATTATGAATAAGAAATTTATGATGGCATCTATGGGAATGGAACTTGGAGAAATAGTTTGTAGATCTGCTGAATATGCAATGAAAAACAAACTTCCACTGATAATATTCACAGCAAGTGGTGGAGCTAGAATGCAGGAAGGAATCCTAAGCCTTATGCAGATGGCTAAAACAAGTGCTGTTATCCAAAAGTTCAAAGAAGCTGGTGGATTATATATTACAGTTCTCACTCATCCAACTACCGGCGGTGTTAGCGCAAGCTTTGCTACTTTAGGAGATATTACTTTAGCTGAACCAGGTGCTCTTATCGGGTTTGCAGGGCCAAGAGTTATTGAACAGACAATTGGTCAGAAGCTACCTGAAGGCTTCCAAAGAGCAGAGTTTTTGGAAGAACACGGATTTGTGGATCAGATAGTTAAGCGGGAGGATATGAAAAACACTCTTGGAAAGCTGCTGAAGCTTCACAGTTAAGGAGGAATCAGATGAAGGCTATTGATAGAGTTCTAAACGCACGAGATAAAGACAGACCAAAGATTACAGATTATATCGATAATCTGTTTACGGATTTTTTTGAGCAAAAGGGAGATTTTTTAGGCAAGGAAGATGCCAGTATATATGGTGGAATAGCAATGTTCCATGGCAGACCGGTGACTGTGCTTGGTCACAGAAAGGGCCGCACAGCAGAGGAAAATATGACATGCAATTTTGGTATGCCAGGGCCTGAAGGCTACAGAAAAGCACTTCGATTGATGAAGCAGGCAGAAAAGTTCGGCAGGCCAATTATTACATTTGTGGATACCCCAGGAGCATATCCGGGACTTGAAGCAGAAATGTATGGACAGGCTCAGGCTATTGCAAACAACCTGGCCCAGATGAGTGATATTAAGGTTCCAATAATCACCATAGTAACAGGTGAGGGAAGCAGTGGTGGAGCCCTGGGAATAGCTGTAGCAAACAAAGTTTATATGTTGGAAAATGCAATTTATTCTGTCCTTTCACCAGAGGGCTTTGCATCCATTCTTTGGCACGATAGTGCAAAGAGAGATGAAGCAGCAGAAGTGATGAAGCTTACAGCAAAGGATCTTTTAGGATTTGGCGTAATAGATGGAATAATTTCTGAACGTGGCACTGGTTTTGAGCTTGTGTCGGAAACAGACAATGTTGATAAATACAGCAGATTATATGTAAGAATCGATAAACAGATATCTTCAGCATTGAAGGAACTTGAGAATAAAAGTGCAGAACAGTTGATTACTCACAGATATGAAAAGTTCAGATATTTCGATAAGGAGTATTTGGAGGAAACAACTTCAGAAAGAATGGAAAATGTGTAAATGACTGGAATAAGGATTTTAGGGACAGGAGCCTATGCTCCAAAGAAGCTAGTTAGCAACGATGATTTAGCAAAAATTGTTGAAACAAGTGATGAGTGGATAAAGCAAAGAACTGGTATGAGCGTAAGACATCATATCACTGGTGATGAAAATCATACATATCTTGCAGAGATGGCTGCTAAGGAAGCCATTGAGAATGCGGGAATCAATAAAGACGACATTGGCGTAGTTGTTGTTTGCACGGTATCAGCTGATTATTTTTCTCCTTCAGCTGCATGCCTGATACAAGGAAGACTTGGACTTTCAAATGACATTATCGCCATTGATATTGGGGCAGGATGTTCTGGATTTATTTTTGGAATGGAGACCATCAGAGCACTTATGATGGCTAGAAATGCCAAGTATGGTCTTTTGATTGGAGCGGAAGTTCTTTCTAAAAAGATGGACATGACAGACAGAAGCACCTGCGTATTATTCGGAGATGGTGCTGCAGCAGTTGTTGTTGAACTAGCAGATTCACTGTATTCGTCAGTGATTGGCGTGGACGGTGATGAGGAAATGATTAACATCAAGTCCCCAGATGGATACATTCACATGGATGGTCAGGGAACATACAAATTTGCAGTAGCAACAGTTCCAAAGGTGATAGAGCAGGCAGTTAAAAAAGCGAATTTAACCTACGATGAAATTGATTACTTTGTATTGCATCAGGCAAATCTTAGAATCATAGAGTCCATAGCTAAAAAGGTTAAACAGCCTATGGATAAATTCGTAGTAAACATAGAAAAATATGGCAACACATCGGCGGCAAGCGTTGGCTTAGCCTTGGATGAAGCTGTCAAAGGCGGAAAGATTAAAAAAGGAGACAAGGTACTGATGTGCGCCTTCGGCGCCGGCCGAACATGGGGCGCCGTGGTACTGCAGTGGTAAGCCGCTACGGACTGATATTAAATTATAGTTATTAGATGAGGTTGTAGCTAACAAGCTCTACTATTTCTCAAGCGAGACATTCCGTCGAGCGGAGAAATCAGTAGGCTTGTTGGCGTAACAACCGGGTTAGAGGTAGAAATGAAACTTAGAGATTTAACAGGTACAAAGTATTCAATTATTCAAGGCGGCATGGCAAACATTGCTACTGGTGAGTTTGCAGCTGCAGTTTCAAATGCAGGTGGATTAGGACTTGTAGCCAGCGGTGGTATGAATGCCGAAGCTTTGAGAGAACAAATAAGAATTTGCAAAAGCAAAACAGACAAGCCATTTGGTGTGAATCTGATGTTGATGAATCCAGATGTGGATAATATCGCTCAGATGCTTATCGAGGAAAAGGTCCAGTTCATTACAACTGGTGCAGGAAATCCTGGTAAGTACATGGCTGGTTGGAAAGCAATGGGAGCAAAGGTATTTCCTGTAGTGGCTTCAGTTGCTTTGGCAAAAATCATGGTAAGAGCAGGTGCAGATGCCATTATTGCGGAAGGCGGAGAATCAGGTGGTCATGTAGGTGATATGACAACAATGACTTTGCTTCCACAGGTAGTTGCAGCAGTGGATGTTCCAGTAATTGCAGCAGGTGGCATTGCATCAGGAGAGCAGATGGCAGCAGCTATGTTGCTTGGTGCATGTGGTGTACAGATTGGTACATGTCTTCTTGTTTCAGAGGAATGTCCAATCCATGACAACTACAAGCAGGCTCTTATTAAGGCAAAGGATAATGCCACAACAGTAACTGGACGTTCACAGGGCGCCCCAGTTCGTATCATCAAAAACGAAATGGCAAGAGAGTATTTAAAGCTTGAGGCTGAGGGTGCAGATCGAGAGCGCCTGGAGCAGATTACACTTGGTGGCCTTCGCAGAGCTGTAGTTGATGGAGATATGCTTCGTGGTTCAGTGATGGCAGGCCAGGTTTGCGGCCAACTCAAAGAAGTTCGTCCCGTAGCGGAGATTTTGGAGGAACTCAACCGAGGCGCCGTAGAATCTTTAAAAAATGCGGCTTCAATTGAATTATAACAACCAGATAAGGGGTACAAGAGTATGTTAGGTTTTGTTTATGCAGGTCAAGGTTCTCAAAGAGTGGGGATGGGCCAGGATTTTTATGATAAATATGATTGCTATAGGGAGACTATAGATAATGCAACAGAGGTTGTAAGCAAAGTAACTGACATGGATGTAGCGGAGGTCTCATTTAATGGGCCAATTGAGCAGCTTTCACAGACAGCTTATACTCAGCCTGCCATGGTTGCATTTGCAATTGGCGTGACAAAGCTTCTGAAAGAGGCAGGAATAGAGGCTGACTACACATGTGGTCTTAGCCTTGGAGAGTATTCTGCATTATATGAGGCTGGTGTTGTAGATGAAGCAACAATCATGGAGCTGATTGCAAAAAGAGGCAAGTACATGACAGAGGCTTCCCAGGGATTGAATGTCAAAATGGCTGCTGTCCTTGGAATGGATAGAGAGACTGTTTTAGAATGCTGCGAAAAAGCATGCAAAGCAACAGAAGGTGAGCGTGTAGTTCAGGCAGCAAACTTTAACTGCCCAGGTCAGATTGTAATTTCAGGACATTCCAGTGCTGTTGACATGGCTAGTGCATTTCTTAAGGAAGCGGGGGCAAAGCGAATTCTTCCTTTAAAGGTAAGTGGACCATTCCATACAAAGCTTATGAAGCCAGCAGGAGATAAGCTTGCTCAGGAATTTAAAGCAGTAGATTTTAAAGACGAGAAAACAAAGGTAGTTTTCAACTGTCTTGGAAGAGAAAAAAATCAGAATGAAGAGGTTGCTAATCTTCTAGAAAAGCAGGTGCAGTCATCAGTTTATCTGGAAGACTCAATTAGATATATGGCAGAAGCTGGTGTGGATACTTTTGTGGAAATTGGACCAGGAAAAGCCATCAGTAAGTTTATAACTAAGACTATTGATAACGCAAAAGTATATTCAATAGACACAGTTGATGATTTTGAAAACATTGTAAAGGAGCTTGGAGCATGAGTGTAGCATTAGTTACAGGTGGAAGCAGGGGAATAGGAAGAGTAATTGCTGAAAATTTGGCAAAGTCTGGTATTAATATTGCTATTTGCTATTCGGGAAATGAGAACGCAGCCCAGGAGACAATCGAATCCTGCAAAAAGCATGGCGTTCAGGCAATGTACATCAAGGCTGACGTAAGTAATGCTGATGATGTCTCAGAAATGTTTAATCAAATAAAAGAATTGATGGGACCTGTGGAAATCCTTGTAAACAATGCTGGAATCACAAGGGATGGCTTGCTCTTAAGAATGAGCGAGGCTGATTATGATGCAGTTTTAGATACAAATCTTAAAGGGACTTTCCTTTGCACAAAAGCAGCTATAAAAGACATGATGAAGGCTAGAAATGGTCGAATCATCAATATCACTTCTATTGTAGGCGTTCAGGGCAATGCTGGACAGGCAAACTATAGTGCAAGTAAAGCAGGTGTTATCGGATTTACGAAGTCGGTAGCAAGAGAATATGGTTCAAAGGGTATTACCGTAAATGCGGTAGCTCCAGGATTTATTCAGACTGCTATGACAGATCAGTTGCCAGATAATGTAAAGGAAGCTTATTTAAAACAGATTCCTTTAGCAAGATTTGGAACACCAGAGGATGTAGCAGATGTTGTAGATTTCTTGGCATCGGACAAAGCATCTTATATTACAGGACAGGTAATAGAAGTAACTGGAGGAATGTAAAACATGAAGCGTAGAGTAGTTATTACTGGAATGGGTACTGTAAACCCACTTGGCAATTCAGTGGAAGATACATGGAATGCGGTAAGAGAGGGAAAATGCGGTATTGGCCCTATCACACATTTTGATACATCAGAATTAAAAGTAAAACTTGCAGGTGAGGTAAAGAATTTTGATGCTGCAGAAATCCTTGGACCAAAGGAATCTAAGCGTATGGATGTATACACACAGTACGCTTGTGCTGCAGCCAAGGAAGCATTTGCTGATGCTGGAATCGATGTGGAAAAAGAAAATATGGACAGGTTTGGTTGCATCGTTTCATCAGGTATTGGCGGTCTTTCAACAATAGCTACAGAGCATTCCAAAGGCGAGGAAAAAGGCTACAGCAGAATTTCACCATATTTCATTCCTATGACAATTAGCAATATGGCAGCAGGACAGATTGCCATAATGTTTGGACTTAAGGGAATGTGTACATCAGTTGTTACTGCATGTGCCAGCTCAAATAATGCTATTGGTGATGCGTTCCACAGAATTCGTGATGGATACGAGGATGCTATGGTTTGTGGAGGAGCAGAAGGGGTTATTATGCCACTTGCCATTGGTGGCTTCCAGTCTATGAAAGCTCTTTGCACAAGCGAAAATCCTAATCGTGCTTCTATTCCATTTGATAAGGAGCGTCATGGATTTGTTATGGGCGAAGGTGCAGGTATTCTTGTGCTTGAGGAATTAGAGCATGCACAGGCACGTGGAGCAAAAATCTATGCTGAGGTAATCGGCTACGGCTCAAACTGCGATGCTTATCATATCACTGCACCAAATCCAGAAGGAGAGGGCGGTGCAAAATGTATGGCTCTTGCAGTTGCAGATGCAGGTATTGAAATGACTGATGTAGACTACATCAATGCTCACGGAACAAGCACAAGCCTAAATGATGCAGGGGAAACTCTTGCAATTAAAAAGGCTTTCGGAGACCACGCATACAAGCTTATGGTAAGCTCTACAAAGTCTATGACAGGACATTTGCTTGGTGCAGCAGGTGCAGTAGAAGGAATCATTACAGCCCTTGCTTTAAAGGATGGTTTTGTTCCAGCTACTATTAATTATCTTGAAAAGGATGAGGCTTGTGATTTGGATTACGTGCCAAATATCGGTAGAAAAGCAGATATAAATGTGGCATTATCAAATGCTCTTGGCTTTGGTGGCCACAATGCATCAATTGTGTTTAGGAGGTTTTAATGGAACTAAGTTGTTCAGAAATCCAGGAAATATTACCACATAGATATCCATTTTTGATGGTGGACAAAATCACAGAATGCGAACCCGGGGTATATGCCAAGGGAATCAAATGCGTATCTGCAAATGAGATGCATTTCATGGGGCATTTCCCAGGACATCCAGTTATGCCAGGAGTTCTTATAATAGAAGCATTGGCTCAGGTGGGCGCAGTGGCACTTTTAACAGAAGAGGAAAACAAAGGAAAGCTTGCTTTCTTTGGTGGAATTAAAAACGCAAGGTTTAAGCAACAAGTTGTTCCAGGTGATGTTTTACAATTGGAATGCAAGCTAACTTCTAGAAAAGGCCCTGTTGGATTTGGGGAAGCTGTTGCTTATGTGAATGAAAAAATTGCTGCTAAAGCAGAAATTTCCTTTGCTTTAGGGAATTAAATTGAGTATGATATTTCTAGAAGTTTAGATTAAAGAAAGATAGGAGCTAGAAATGTTAGAAGAAGCACTTACAGAGGTTTACACCAAGTTTAAAGTTCACTTTTACCAGGAGATGTTCAAAAAGCTTCGTGCAAGAGAAACATCACTTACAATCGTAGAACTTTTTTGCGTAGAGATTATATATGTACTTAGAAATCCAACTGTAAAAGAGTTCGCAGAATTTATTGGTATTTCTTCACCAAATGCTGCATATAAGATTGCTTGCTTAATTGATAAGGGGTACATTGAAAAGGTTCAGTCTGAAAAGGATAGAAGAGAATTCCATCTTCATGTTACAGATAAATACCTTGAGTATTTAAATCTTTCAGAGGGCTATGTTAAGACAGTAGCTGAAAGAGCAGAAGAGCGTTTCACAGAGGAGCGTATTGAAACATTAAATGATATCCTTAACGATATGTCAGATTTCCTTATGAAGGAAGTAGATATTCCAAAGTATCGTAAAAGTGAAGAAGAATAATATAAAATAATAGGTCCTTGGCGAGAGCCAAGGGCTTTTTTTATGCAAAAAAAATGTGCACAGTTGCTTGACTTTCATTTTGTATGATATGTAGAATCGTTTGATTGAGTTTGATTGCGAATTATCAAAAGTAATCATTTTTTAATTAATAAAGGGTGCATAAATATGTATTTTTGTGATTAGTTTACTGATTATTTTGTCAAAAAGCCCGTAAATTAGGGCTTTTGACGTATTTTACGAAAATGAATATTTTAATTTAAGTAAGTTTCACAAAATTGAAAAAGTGGTCCTTAAATCTATTGACCTTATTATGAAACAGCGTTAATGTGTTAACAGTGTTAAGTGATTAACACTTGAAAGCAATTGCGAGGTAATGTTAATGAAAAAAGTCAAAGAAGTCGCAGGCAACAATACAAGCGATTTAACAGAAATGAATCGATCTGCCATTGTGCGAATCCTTCAGCAAAGAGAGGTTTGTACTAGAGCAGAGATTGCAAAGATGATGGGCCTTACACAGGCATCTATCACAAAGCTTGTTGCCTACCTGATTGATATGGGTATCGTATCAGAGGTTGGTATTGTGAAGGGAAATGGAAATCGACGTTCCATTGGCCTTCGATTAAATGCCGAAAAGAATCTGGTAATCGGAGTAAAGTTTTCAAGACATGTATTTGCCATCGGAGTTTTTGATATCTCTGGAAAGCTTTACACACAAAGCGAGACAGAGTTTAGTCTGGATGAAAATACAGGTAAGGTTCTTACAGCTATGAAAGACCAGATAAGAAAGCTTCTTGATGAATATGAAAATGTAGTAGCCATTGGTCTTGCACTTCCAGGTCCTTATCTTAGAAAAGAAGGACGAATTGCAATGGTCACACGAATGCCAAGCTGGCACAACATCAACTTCATTGATGAGTTCAAAAATGAATTTGATAAGCCAGTATTCATCGAGCAGGATGCCAATGCGGGAGCGTTAGCAGAGTGGTGGTTCGGAGATCATGGAAGACCACTTAGTTCACTTACTTATTTCTTGGTTGGTGAAGGTGTTGGATCAGGAGTGGTTGATCACGACAGTCTTTTACTTGGATATCAGGGAATTGCCAGTGAGGTTGGTCATATCAGCATCGACTTTAACGGAAGCACTTGTGAGTGTGGAAATAAAGGATGCTTGGAGCTTTATTGCTCAACAATGGCACTTTTGAAAAAAGCTGAAAAGGAATTGCCTGAGCTGTTTAAAGAAAAATATGAAAACAGATCAGAGGCTGTTGCAAGAATAGTTGAAGCAGCAAGAAAAGGCAATGAAAAAGCTGTTAGGGTTTTACAGGAAATTGCAACATACATTGGATATGGATGCGTAACATTGATAAATGCATACGATCCAGAAATTATAGTTATTGGGGATAGCGTATCGCAAGGAGATGAATTTCTTCTACCAACAATCAAAAAGATTGTAGAGGAAAGAACAATTCCAGAAGTTAGTAGCAAAGTAAGAATAGAGATATCTAGATTAAAGGTAGATCCTACTCTTTACGGTGCAGCAGCAATTGCTACTGACAGGGTTTTAAGAAAACCAAGCGAGTATTTGGCTTCAAATTAGGCATCAAAATAGGGAGGTATTTGATATATGGAAAGCAATTCTTTTATCCTTCAAATGCAAGGGATTACAAAAGAATTTCCGGGTGTAAAAGCACTTGATGATGTAAACCTCTCAGTGAAAGAAGGCACAATTCATGCAATCTGCGGTGAGAATGGTGCTGGAAAATCTACACTGATGAAGGTTTTATCGGGGGTTTATCCTTATGGCACATATGATGGCGACATCGTTTATATGGGCCAGGTGATGAAATTCAAAAACATCAAGGAATCAGAGAGCGCTGGAATAGCAATTATTCACCAGGAGCTGACAATGATTCCAGAGTTGTCCATTACAGAAAACATCTTTATGGGAAATGAAATCATAAAGAAGGGAATGATTGATTGGGCAGAAGAAAAAAGAAGAACCTATGAGATTCTTAAAAAAGTAGGTCTTTCAATTAATCCAGATGTGTTAATCAAACACTTAGGTGTTGGTCAGCAGCAGCTTGTTGAAATTGCAAAAGCACTTTCAAAGAATGTAAAGCTTCTAATTTTGGATGAGCCAACATCAGCATTGAATGAGGCTGATTCAGAAAACTTACTTAACCTTATGATTGACCTTAAGAATAAGGGCATCACATGTATCATGATTTCTCACAAGTTGAACGAAATCGCTGCAGTATCAGATGCTGTTACAGTTATTCGAGATGGTCACACCGTAGAAAGCTACGACGTTGAAGCAGGTAAGGTTGATGAAGATAAAATCATCAAAGCCATGGTTGGTCGTTCGATTGAGAATAGATATCCAGAGCACGAACCAAATATTGGAGAAGTTATCTTCGAAGTAAAGGATTGGTGTGTTGAGGATCCAGATGTTGAAGGCAGAATGGTTTGCAAGAATGCAAGCTTCAATGTAAGAGCCGGTGAAATCGTTGGATTCGCAGGACTTATGGGTGCCGGTAGAACAGAGCTTATGCGCTCACTATTCGGTAGAAACTATGGAATATACAGAGGCGGTTCAATCAAAATCAAAGGCCGTGAGGTAAAGCTCACATCTGTTGAATCGGCAATAAAAAATGGACTTGCTTATGTTCCAGAGGATAGAAAGAATTTAGGATTAAATCTTTTGGATTCAATCAGAAAGACAGTTGTTGCAGCTGATTTGGACAAAATCACAAAGCATGGTCTTCTTGATATAAATGATGAAAAGAAAGCAGCAGAAGAGTATCGTAATTCTCTTAAAATCAAGACATCAAATGTAGATGCTGGAGTAACAACACTTTCAGGTGGTAATCAGCAAAAGGTTGTATTATCAAAGTGGATGTTTACAGAACCAGATATTTTGATTCTTGATGAACCTACAAGAGGTATTGATGTAGGTGCTAAATATGAAATTTACAAATTGATTCATCAGCTTGCAGATGATGGTAAGGCAGTAATCCTGGTGTCATCTGAATTGCCAGAGCTTCTTGGAATGGCAGATAGAATTTACACAATCTTCGAGGGAACTATAACAGGCGAACTTGAAAGTGCTGAAGCTAACCAGGAAGGCTTAATGAAGAGGATGACAATTACTTCAAACTAGTATATGGGAATTATGAAAGGATGGAATAAATTATGAAATACTTAAAACAGGTATTAGGCCAGGATTTGCGCCAATACACAATGGTTGTTGCGTTAGCTGCTTTGATTATTATTTTCAACATTATTTCTGGTGGAAGAATGCTTACATCTTCAAACTTCCAGAACTTGATTTCAGGTAATGCATACGTACTTATTTTAGCTCTCGGTATGTTGATGGTTATCGTTATTGGTCAGATTGATTTGTCAGTCGGTTCCGTAGCTGGTTTCGCAGGAATGGTTATGGCACTTGTTGCTAAGAACTATAACGTTCCTTGGTGGGCAGCAGTTCTTATCGCAATTGCGATAGGTATTTTAGCCGGTGCATGGCACGGTTTCTTCCTTGCACAGCTTGGTATTCCAGGATTCATCACAACTCTTGGTGGTATGATGATTTTCCGTGGTGGTGTTATTTGGATTTCTCATTCAATTTCAGTTCCTGCTCCTGAGCAGTTAAAGTGGTTCGGTGCTGGATACTTACCTGAATGGGGACCTGCATTTACAGGCATGAACAACTCAACACTTTTACTTGGAATTATTGGAATTGTTTGCTACGTAGTAGCTCAGCTTAGAAAGTATAAGCACTCAGGCGATGGCAATGGCACAAAAGATCCACTTTGGGCTGTAATCGTTAGAATCGCTCTTATGACATTACTTATTGGTTACTTTACATGGTTATTTGGTTCAGGACGTGTTGGTACATCATTCCCTGTTCCAGGACTTATCTTATTATTACTTACAATCGTTTATCACATCATTACACAGCGTACAAAGTTTGGTCGTCACGTATATGCGGTAGGTGGTAACAAGGCAGCAGCTGCCCTTTCAGGTGTAAATGTTAAAAAGACTTATTTCCTTACAATGGTAAACATGTCACTTTTAGCATCAATCGCAGGTATTCTTTTTGTAGGTCGTTCAACAGCAGCAGGTCCTGCTGATGGAACATCATGGGAAATGGATGCAATCGCATCAGTATTCATCGGTGGTGCTGCAGTATCAGGTGGTGTTGGTACAATTCTTGCAACAATCGTCGGTGGTCTTGTAATGGCAGTTCTTAACAACGGTCTTATGCTTATGGGTGTTGGTGCCGACAAGACACAGGTTATCAAGGGCTTCGTTCTTTTAGCTGCTGTAGCATTTGATGTTTACAACAAGAAGAGCGGCAAGAGCTCAATCATTGGCAGAGTATTTGGGGGAAATAAAAAAGCTGCCAACTAATTTAAGAAGGCTTGCCTGCAGTAATAAACTGCTGGGCCTTACATATTAAGTGCACAATATGTGATTATTTAAGGAGGATGGAAAATGAAAAAAAGAACATTATTGTCAATGGCAATGGTGGCAACTATGACAGTTGCAACATTCGCAGGCTGTGGGGGAAGTAGAGAGGGAACTACAGAAGAAGCAGCAACAACAGAAACAGAGGCAACAACAGAAGAGGCTTCAGCTGATACAGCTGCAACAGATATGCCTGGTTTCGAAGAGGGAGCAACAATTGGTATCTCACTTCCATGGCTTGGAACTCAGAACTGGAAAGAAGCTGAGGAGATGTTTACAACACAGCTTGAAGAAGCTGGTTACACTCCACTTGTACAGGCTGCAGATAACAAGGTTACTCAGCAGCAACAGCAGATTGAGTCTATGATTGAGAATGGTGCAAAGGTTATCGTTGTTGGTCCTGTAGATGGATCTCAGCTTGGTTCAGTACTTGAGCAGGCTAAGGAAGCTGGCGTATACGTAATCGGATACGATCGTCTTCTTGAGAACACAACAGGTGTTGATGGTGTAGTTCAGTTCGGTTCTGTAAAGACTGGTGAGCTTCAGGCTCAGGCTCTTTTACAGGGTCTTGAGGAACAGAAGGGTGAGGCTCCTTACAACATCGAGCTTTTCGGTGGTGGTCCTGCTGATCCTAACGCACCAAACTTCTTCAAGGGTGCTATGTCAGTACTTCAGCCAAAGATTGATGATGGAACACTTGTAGTTGTATCTGGTCAGACAGACTTTACACAGTGTGCAACAGTTGATTGGGACAATGCTAAGGCACAGTCAAGAATGGATTCACTTCTTTCAGGATTCTATTCAGACAAGGAAATCGATGGTGTTCTTTGCCCTAACGATGGTATTGCAAGAGCATGTATCACATCATGCGAGAACGCTGGTCAGGACATCCCAGTAGTATCTGGTCTTGATGCTGAGAACGAGTCAGTTGAGTGGGTATGGCAGGGACGTCAGTACTCTACAGTTGCTAAGCCAACAGAAGATCTTGTTGCTAAGACAATCGAAATCATCGATTCACTTCAGGCTGGTAACGGTATGCCTGCTACAGAAGTAACAGCAGACAACGGTGTAATCGAAGTTCCAGTATATGAGCTTCCACCAGTAGTAGTTACAAAGGACAACGAGAAGGAAGTATTCGCAAATGATCCTTCACGTTTAGAATTATTAAAGTAATTTCTTCTTCATATTCTTTTTTTGATAATATGTTTAAAGTATAATTAACTCAGAGATTGTATTTTAAACACTTATAGGGCAGTGACAATCCACTGCCCTTATTAAATGATATTTTAGGAGGTAGTGTTGTGGAAAAGAAAATTGACGTTGTGGCATTGGGAGAACTCCTTATAGATATGACTAACAACGGAGTATCAGAAAATAATAATGACTTGTTTGAGGCAAATCCAGGAGGGGCACCATGTAATGTACTTGCTATGCTTAAAAGATTTGGCCACGAAGTTAATTTTATTGGTAAGGTAGGAGATGACATTTTTGGTAGAAAGCTGAAAGCTACACTTGAGGAAGTTGGCATTGGTACAGAAAATCTTTTAATGGATAAGGATGTTCGTACTACACTTGCTTTTGTAGAGACTTTCCCAGATGGAGATAGAGATTTCTCATTCTACAGAAATCCAGGAGCAGATATGATGCTCAGAAAGGATGAGGTAGATACAGAGCTTATCAAGAATACAAAGGTTTTCCATTTTGGAACACTTTCTATGACTCATGAATTGCCAAGAGAGGCTACAATTTTTGCTCTTGAAGAGGCTAAGAAAAATGGTGCTATCATCACATTTGATCCAAACCTAAGAGAACCCCTTTGGAACAGCTTGGATGAGGCAAAAGAGCAGATTTTATGTGGCATGAAATACGCTGATTATCTTAAAATATCAGACAATGAAATCCAGTGGCTTACTGGAGAACAGGATTATACAGCAGGTGTGCACAAAATCAGAGAGCAGTTCAATATCCCGCTTATAACTGTTTCTTTGGGCAAGGAAGGAAGCCGTGCATACTATCAGCCAGAGGGCAAGGATGAAATCATCGTGGAGGTTGATTCATTCTTATCACCAGAAACAATCGAAACAACTGGTGCAGGTGATACATTCTGCGGATGTATAATTCACTATTTATTGGAGTATGGTATATACGAATTAGATGAAAATAAATTAAAGGAAATGCTTACAGTGGCAAACGCTGCAGCATCTCTGATTACAAGAGTTAAAGGCGCACTTAGGGTAATGCCTTCATTAGATAAGGTTAATGAATTGGCTAAATCAAGGTGAGATAATGACTTACAAAATTGTGTTCTGTGATGTGGATGGCACATTGCTTAATAAAGAACATAGATTATTGGATAGTACCTTAAAGTCCATAAAAGCTTTACAGGAAAAAAATCTGCCATTTGTTATTGTTACTGCCAGAGGACCTTCTGGTATTTATCCAATATTTAAAAGATACAAGTTTGTATGCCCCATGGTTTGTTTTAGTGGAGGCCTTATCATTGATTACAATGGGCAGGTGCTTTACTCAAACGGATTTACAAAGGGCACAGCAAAAAAGCTTATAAACTTCATAGAAAAAGAGAATCTTGACTGTACATGGAATATCTATTCTATGGACAATTGGATCGTTAAAGACCGTGCTGACGAAAGAGTTGCAAGGGAAGAATCTATAGTTGAGGCACAGGCATCAGAAGGCGATGTTGATAGCTTGCCAGAAGGTGCAGAGATAGGAAAAATCCTGTGTATGTGCAACCCCGCTCATACTGTAGAAATTGAAAATAGACTAAAAAAAGAATTCCCATGCCTATCTATAGTTCGTTCGTCAGATATTCTTATTGAAATTATGAATAAAAACATTTCTAAGGGAGAAAGTATTGAATTTCTCTGCAAGAAATGGGATATTGATATTAAGGAGACGGTAGCATTCGGAGATCATTTCAATGACATTGAAATGCTTGAAAAGGTGGGGAAACCTTTCTTGATGGAGAATGCACCACAGGAGCTAAAAGAGCGGATTGGAAATGTTACTTTTAGCAATAATGCTGATGGGATATATCATGGTTTGAAGCAAATAGGACTAGTTGATTAATCGACTAGAAAGGGGGATTTTGCATGGGACGATACGAACTTGATTCAGCTGAAAACAAAGCCTTTGTCAGAGAGATGAGGAATAGTCTGTTGTCATTTGGACACAGATTTCCTTCTCCTGGCGGAGGCTCTTATTATTTAGGGGATGACGGAACTCCTTGGAAGGACCGTCCAAGGGAAACTTGGATCACAAGTAGAATGTGCCATGTCTATAGTCTGGGAGCAATGCTTGGCCATGAAGGAAGCGAAGCACTTGCTGATGCAGCACTAAAGGGACTGACAGGGGAATTGCACGATGATGAGCATAAAGGCTGGTATGCAGGCTTGACTGCTGATGGAGAGGTACTTCCTAACAAGCAGTGCTACGCTCATGGTTTTGTAATACTTGCAGCCAGCAGTGCACTTCTGGCAAAGCGTCCTGGTGCAAAGGAACTCCTTGAAGATGCATTAGCTGTTTACGATGAATTCTTTTGGGATGAGGAGTTGGGACTTTCTGCAGATACCTGGAACACAGAATTTACAGTCTGCGATGATTACAGAGGAATCAATGCAAACATGCACACTGTAGAAGCTTTCCTTGCAGCAGCGGATGCATTAAAGAATGAAAACTATCGCGTTCGCGCAGGAAGAATTATCAATCATGTTGTGAATTGGGCAAGGGAAAACAACTGGAGAATCCCTGAACATTTTACAAGTGATTGGAAGCCTGATTTGCAGTGCAATAAAGATAAGCCAGATGATCAATTCAAGCCATATGGCGCTACTCCAGGCCACGGAATTGAATGGGCCAGACTTATCATGCAATGGGCAGTTTCTACATATGGTAAATACGATAATGAAAATGCAAAAGATTATATCGTAATTGCGGAGAAATTATACAACAGAGCAGTGGAGGATGGCTGGAATGCAGACGGCGAACCTGGCATTTGCTACACCACCGATTGGGACGGCAAGCCTGTAGTTCACGATAGAATGCACTGGACCCTTGCAGAAGCAATAAATACATCTGCAGTTTTATACCGCGTCACAGGGAATGAAAAATACAAAGAAGATTACGCTGCTTTCATGGAATACTTAGATGAAAAGGTATACGACCAGGCCACAGGCTCATGGTTCCACCAGCTCGATGAACACAACAATGTAATCGGAACAGTCTGGCCAGGTAAATCCGACATTTACCACGCTTTGCAAGCCACCATGATTCCATACAATGACTTGGTGGGCGTGTCCATTGCCAGTGCTGTAGCTAGGGGCAATAGCTAGAGGCTAGAGGTTTGAGGTTGTGGCTGCGGCTATGGGCTATGGCTAAGATTGGGGATATTTGAATTGGTTGACTACTGCCTAGATTCAGAAAAAGAATTTAGGCAGTAGTTTTTTGTGAGGGGGAGTGGGGATACTACTGCCTGAGAGCAGAAAATGAAACTAGGCAGTAGAGATTGCTGGGATTACTACTGCCTGAGAGCAGAAAATGAAACTAGGCAGTAGAGATTGCTGGGATTACTACTGCCTGAGAGCAGAAAATGAAACTAGGCAGTAGTGATTACTGTGACTACTACTGCCTGAGAGCTAAAAATGAAATTAGGCAGTAGAGATTGCTGTGACTACTACTGCCTGAGAGCTAAAAATGAAATTAGGCAGTAGTGATTGTTGGGACTACTACTGCCTGAGAGCAGAAAATGAATCTAGGCAGTAGTGATTGCTGAGCCTACTACTGCCTGAGAGCAGAAAATGAAACTAGGCAGTAGTGTTGACTGGAATTTTTACTATCTGAGAGATAGAAATAAATCTAGATAGTAATGATGGAGTAGATTTTTACTATCTGTAAATAGAATTTGATTACAGGTAGTAAGAAACAGGAGAAATCTTACTAACGCCTTGTGGTTTATCATTTTATTAGGAAAATTCAGTGGTAGGGAATAATATAACGATTAAAGATGTTAATATTTGCCACGCTAATAGTCTTTGAGTTATGCCAAAGTGGCGAAATATCTGTGAAAAAGGGATGTTACAGTTGTGAAATTGTGGTGGGAATAAAGCCCAATGGGCTGCCTCCAATACCACGAATTGGTTCAATAGTTATTTGCAAATAATTTGATAGTCTAGCAAATCATATGTTTATTTACAATCGAACATCATAATATTCCAGATAAAACTTCCAATAGAGATTCGGCAAACTTTTTATGCCCATCAATTGAAAAATGAACTCCGTCGTAACCCATCTCTATATTCCATTTTCCAGCATCGATAGCATTTATGTTATGCTCCTTTGCTAGTTTCATATAGCCTGCATTAAGTCGTAAGCTGCAGTCATGGTATAGTTCCATTTCAGAATCTGATGCGCTTATGTATGGTGGGGCAATCAGGATAAATCTAGCAAGGCTGTTTTGATTCACATAATCAAGAATGTCACCCAATCTCTGCAGTGTAGCTTCTACATCTGGATGATTTGTAAGTAGAATATCATTGGTGCCAAGCATCATCACAAAGACATCTTCTTTAGTTAGATTTTGAATGGTTGTTGTGAAATAGCCGTAGCCTAACTCAGGCAACATTCGGCCATTCATTCCTTCCTCAATGACTTTATAGTTATCTTTTAGGGCTTCTTTTATATGAGTAGTCCAGCGAACTTCTGTAGGATATCTACCGCCCAAGAAGCCTCTTGGATCATAGCCATATGTATTTGAATCTCCGAACAGAATTAGTTTTTTCATAGAGTTAACCTCATTTGATACCAGGTAACGTTGCCGTGAACTGATTCACTTATGCCTTCGTTTATAGATTGAGAATAGCCATTATTTTCAAAGTTTGCAAGACTATTATCTATAGTTTTCTTACTTGGTTACATATAACACATACTGGAAAAATTGCATGTAGAGTCATTTAAAAAGTCGTGCTAATATATCAAAGCTAATTTTTAGAAATAGAGGTAAAAGTTTTTGATTATAGAGTACGACGTAGATGTAATAAGAAATGAAGACGCGGAGGATGAGGAGTATTTCTTTGAAGCAGAAGCTTCCAGTTTAGATGAATTAATATCATTTAGCAGGACTATCAATATTAATGATCCAGATGAGGCGGGGATTGGGGTTTACAAAGATAATGCTTCAGGAAAATATATAGTTCCATTTGTTGCAGATGGTCCGGGGTCTCCGTTAAACTTCGGAGAATTTCTCGATGTAAAGTCAGTTGATGAGAAGTACTGGAACATACACGAGGGAAGAAGTTATATAACAAATTTAGGAATGCTTGCGATGATGTCGGTTATTGCGTAAAAGTTAATTTCAATCAAACATAAACATCGAAGCTGCTGCTTTTCCATACAGTAGACACTTTATTCATGCTACTGTTGTCTACATTGACCTTTTCAATTGTAGAACATTTTGGATTTGCAGCAGCTTTTTGATATGCTGACATAAATGAGGTGCCTGTGGTTATTTTTGAGCCATAGGCATCTTTTAATAAATAGATATTTGAAACATCCATAATTTAAATCCTTTGGTGCGATTGCTAAATACCGTGGGATATTATGGATTCTTTGTCTGAAAGGCATATGCGAGTAAAGTGAAGACGAGCTGAATATTGGATGATTAATGGCTGAGAAAAACAGTAATAATCCCCACCGAAAAATCTCACTTCAATTAAAATAAAACACTTTAAAAACTAAATACATAAGTCTAATATGAGAAGGTAAATATAGTTATTATTGGGAGGTTATATTATGCAAAAATGGTCCAGATTACTATATCAGCCTTCTCTTCCTTTATATGGAGATAGAAGAGTTACAGGCTGCGATGAACATATTGCATTGTCAAGAAAAGCTGCGGAAGAGGGAATGGTTCTGTTAGAAAATGATGGAATTCTTCCTCTGAAAAAGGAGCAGCCATTGGCATTGTTTGGTAAAGCCAGTGTTGATTATGTAAAAGGTGGCGGTGGCTCAGGTGATGTATATTGTAAATACGTACATAGTCTTTATGATGGCTTGAAGGCTAACGGCGTATCAGTGTACGAGCCATTAATAGATTTCTATAGAGATGATTTGAAAAAGCAGTACGAAAATGGCCGTGTGCCAGGCATGACTGCTGAGCCAAAGGTTTCGGCTGATTTGGTAAAGGGGGCTACCGCATTTACGGATACAGCTGTTATTTTGATTAATCGCTTTTCGGGTGAAGGCTGGGACAGAAGTGACGTAGAATGCAACAATGAGTGCAATCCTTGGGAAACGGAAACAAGCATGCCAAAGATTGCGGGAGAGATTTTCCCTGATGGTGATTTTTATCTTACTAAGGAGGAAAAGGAGCTTGTTGTCACAGTTAAAAAGAACTTTAAAAAGGTAATTGCAGTACTTAATATTGGCGGAGTAATTGACCTTCGCTGGCTCAAAGAGGATGGAATAAATGCAGCACTTTACATGGGACAGGGCGGCATGGAAGGCGGCGATGCAGCAGCCAAAGTTCTCCTTGGTATGGTAAATCCATCAGGCCGTCTTGTAGATACATTTGCTGGTGAGCTTGAGGATTATCCTTCTACAGCAGGCTTCCATGAGTCATTTGATTATGTAAATTACAACGAAGATATTTATGTAGGATATAGATATTTCCTTACAATTCCAGAAGCAGATAAAAAGATTATTTATCCGTTTGGATACGGATTGAGCTACACCAGCTTTGAAAGCGACATTGTTTCAATGTCACTTTGTGATGACACATTTTATTTCACAGTAAAGGTTACAAACACAGGAGACAAGCCTGGCAAAAATGTAGTTCAGCTTTACTATAGTGCGCCACAGGGCAAGCTTTTCAAGCCAGCCAGAGAGCTTGGAGATTTCGCAAAAACAAAGTGCTTAGAGCCAGGAGAGAGCCAGATTATTTCTCTTTCTGTAAGCAAATATCAGATGTCTTCATTTGATGATTTAGGCAAGGTTAGAGATGCAAGCTATGTACTTGAAAAAGGTGAGTACAGATTCTGCCTTGGCAATAATTCAATGGATGTGGCAAAGGTAGATTTGGTTTGGAACAACGAGGAAGATGAGGTTATACAGGAGTTTTCTCACAAGCTTGCACCAGTTGAGTTAAAAGAAAGAATGCTTTCTGATGGTTCTTATGAGGCACTTCCTCAGGGCCAGCATAAGGATATCAACGAAAGTGTTATTACAAAGATGGAGCCTGGTACAGAGGAAGGCCTTACACCAGTTGTACGTAGCAGAGATAGCTACTGTCTGATTACTCCATTTAAAAAGGGAGCACATACTCTTTCAGAAGTTGCTGAGGGCAAAATCACTTTAGATGAATTTGTCGAGCAGCTTTCCCTAGAAGATTTAATGAATCTAGTAGGCGGTCAGCCTAACACAGGTGTGGCAAACACATTTGGATTTGGCAATCTTCCAGAATATGGCGTGCCTAGCGCAATGACAGCAGATGGCCCAGCCGGTGTTAGAATTGCACCAGAGACAGGAATCCTCACTACAGCGTTCCCATGCTCTACACTTTTAGCATGCACTTGGAACGAGCATCTTCTTGCAAAGGTAGGAAAAGCAGGAGGCGAGGAGCTTAAAGAAAACAACCTGGCTGTATGGCTTACACCTGCAATCAACATTCACCGCAGTCCACTTTGCGGTAGAAATTTTGAGTATTATTCTGAAGACCCAATTGTTGCAGGACGTCTTGCAGCAGCCTTGGTAAATGGTATTCAAAGCAACAATGTTGGTGCATCGGTTAAGCATTTTGCATGTAACAACAAGGAGACAAACAGAAAACACAGTGATTCACGAGTTTCAGAAAGAGCTCTTAGAGAGATTTATCTCAAAGCCTTTGAAATCGTTGTAAAGACTGCAAAGCCATACACAATCATGAGCGCATACAACGCAATCAACGGTGAGAGAGCATCTGAAAGTCATGATTTGCTTACAGGAATCCTTCGTGATGAGTGGGGATTTGAAGGCATGGTTACATCTGACTGGTGGACAAGAGGCGAGCATTACAAAGAGTCAAATGCAGGCAACGACCTTAAAATGGGAAATGGCTACACAGACCGCTTAAAGGCCGCTGATGAAAAGGGCGCTCTTGACCATGAACAGTTAAAGCTCAATGCAAAACGCATACTTAATACTATTTTGAAATTCGATTAATAAGACTTAATAAAAAAGGACACCTAGATAAAAAAGGTGTCCGTTTTTTGTGTCATCCTTTTATGTAGTGGCAGCCTATGAAAATGGAAATGGCCCAAAGCACGTTAACTTATAGTGACGTAAATTTTTGTGTAGTATTATTCAGTTGCTCGGTTACTTCATTGTTTCGGTCCATAGCGCTAAAAATAGCCTTGATGCCGGAAACGATTTCTGTTGAATTTGCGGCACTCATTGAGATTGCCTGTGAGCTTTCCTGAACAGAATTAGTGATGGTATCAACAGATTCCACCATGGCCATCATGATTTCATTCAGACTGTCTGCTTTTTCGGTGAATTCAGTTAGCATTTCATTCATGACTTCGGCAGTATGACCGTATTTTTCACCAGTATCAACGAACTCGTCGTAATCATTGATTACTGTTCCATTGATGAAATCAAGCACTTCCTTGGCATTAGAAGCCAATGTGTTTACTGCGGCTGTAACCTCAGTTGCAATATTCTGAATGGTTGCAGCAGTCTGAGTAGAGTTTGCTGCTAGCTTGCTAATCTCATCTGCAACTACGGCAAAGCCTTTTCCGGCTTCACCAGCTCTAGCTGCCTCAATAGAGGCATTTAAAGCAAGCAGATTAGTTTGACTTGCGATATCCAAAATATCATTAGTTAAATCACTGATTTGACTGACCTTTTCTGAATCCTTAACGGAGTTTTCAAGAGTAGTTGACAGAGCAGCCATTTTTTCTCCAACATCAGCTTTTTTGGTGTTGACTTTAATTTGGAGCTCATCAGCCTCTGCTTTGATTTCGTTCGCAGTACCAGAACCCTCCTCAGCCTGGGTTGTGATTCTTTCAGCTGCTTGCTTTACATCGTCAACTCGTTCATTTATTGATTCAAGAATACCAACCACAGATTCCATATTAGCAGAGAGTTCTTCTAAGGCAGCAGACGAATTCGTTACATTATCATCTGCAAGTCGTAGTTGTGAATTGACTTCCTCGGAGCTTTCAGTAAGTACTGTGGTTCCGTCTTTTACGTCCTTCATGATGCCCTGCAGGGTTTCGATGAAGTGATTAATACCGTTTTTGATGTATAAAAGTTCTGACTTTGTCTTTGTATGAATTCTTGCAGTAAGATCTCCTTCACCTTTTTGAATATTAGTAATAATCTGATTAACTTCGTTGCTTATATCCTTGATTTTAACCACAATACTTCTATAACTAATCAGGAAGTTTAATATGATTAAAAATACAATGATGGCAGCGCCAATTAGGGCGACTATTCTGCCCTGTGCAAGGAGTTTGTTCATGCTTTCCTTGGTGGCTACAGCATTATCCTGGATAGCCTGATCCAAAACTACAGTAGAATGAATCATTGCTACCTTTTGAAGTTCGGCTTTATCAAAAAGCATAGCGTAAGCATTTTCTTGATCTCCAGCGTCGCATTTTTCGATGGCTTTATCAATGTATCCACACATACGCTCATATTGTGCGGCGATTTCCTCCAGTTGAGCAGCGGCATCTTCATTATTGTAGGTAGAGAAATCGTTTGTTAAATCAGCAATGTCATCACTTACAGCCTGTTTAGCAATGTCGATTTGAGGCAAAATCGTATCCATAGTTTCCTGAGAACCAGAAGCAACATAACCTATACACTGATCGTACAAAGTCATTACGTCAGTTTTTAAATTGGCTTCATGTTCCGTTAATGTCATCATGGAGTCGAACATTTCAATACTATTTGAAGTGGAGGTTTGCATAGCCATCATAATCATCCCTAGAACAAGTATGAAAGCTACAAGCATTGCAATATTCAGAGATAATATTTGTACAACTATAGAATTGAAGCCTGAAATTTTTACATCTGTATTAGTAGTCTTATTTTTCACTATTATCTCCCCCTTTCTATTGTTTTGCATACCATGTTTCCAAAGTATTATTTATATCTGTCATGAAAGTATTGGCATCATCTTCGCCTGCAGCAAATCGGTAGAAGCAATAACATAAACCGCCTTCATTGCTTCCAACGCCAGAAGGTAAATCCATCCAATGCCAACTAGAAGTTTTGCCTTCAGATAAATAAGCAGATAAAACAGGGGCGAATGGATCGTCAGCTATGTACTGACAATCTGTGAATGGACTTACGAAGCCTGCCTGCTCTACTAAAATTTTCTGACCGGCGTCCTCTGAACACCATTGAAGAAAGGCTTTTGCAGCTTCAGTTTGACCCTCTTTTGGAATCGCCCACCAAGAAGGAGAAGATGTAAGGATTGTATCGATACCATCTTCAAAAGCGTATGGAGCCATGCCTACTTCAAAACTTCCTGCAGCTTTATATGCATCACTAGCAGCAAGGGATGCTCCAATCCAAGAGCCTTGAGTGATAAAAGCGTATTTGCCAGCAGCAAAACCTGCTACTTGAGAATCATAATCACCACTCAAAAGCATGTCAGGATTTGAATATTGATAGATTAAACTCATCATAGCTGCATAGTTTGAAAATCTGGTTGCATCAACAGCATGATTATTATTTATGCCATCTATATAAGTTGTATCATCGCGAGACAAGCCTGAATCGATATACACACCAAATAAATGATTTCCAGAAGACCATCCTAAATTTACAGGTTCAACGCAACAATCAACAACACCATCTAGTCCAAGAGCTTCTTTGTTTGCATCAACAGCTTCAAATGCGGCGCGCATTGAATCAAGATTTGTGATTGATGCAGGATCAACTCCACATTTATTTAGAATATCGGCATTATAGGCTAGTCCTATGGCTTCTGTTGTATATGGAAAACCTATGGTTCCATAGTTCTTGTCTACATAAGCTCCAGATGTTCTGCTAGCCCATTCCTCATCACTTAAGTCTAAAAGTAAACCTTCCCAGTTTGAAAAACCGGATGCTTCACAGGCGATGATATCAGGCATTTGATTTGATAGATATAATCCTTTAATCATAGCCTGTGCATCAACACCAGGACCAACATCAAGTACTTCGACATGGACACCCGTTTCTGCTTCGTAGGTTTGAGCCAAAGTTTTTATCTGATCAGTTACTTCTGTTTTGATGTTTAGTAAAGTGATTTCACTTGCACCTTCATCAATATCACTAGTGGTGGATGTAGTTTCTGCTTGTTTTGTACATGCTGACAGGAACACAGCCAAAGCTAGAACCATACATCCCAGTATCGAATTTAGCTTCTTCATTATTGCAACCCTCCATAATGAAATTTGTCTATTATGTTTGATTGTATAACGAATGAATTAAAATTCTGTGAATAGTAGCGGATTTTTGGTATAAAAAAAGCAGGTCTTATTGACCTGCTTTAATACTAGTTTTTCAAACTGTCATATTCTATCGATACGAGGCTGTCGCCGTCGAATACGAAGACGAGAGTCATTGTGTCGGTTGTGTATTTCATTGAGCCGGTAGCTTCTTCGGTTGGGTCTCCGTAGGCTGCGATGATGTCGTCGCGAGAGCTTGAAAGGTCGATGCCTTCAGCTGTGGCTACGTTGTCTGTGCGAAGGAGTACGTAGAGGATTAAGTCTGTGTCTCCATCTGGGTATGTCTGGATTTCGAAGTCGTTGTATGTGTAGAGCTTTCCGATGCCTTCGGCAGCGCAGCTTGGTGATTCGAAGTATGAGTTTGGTTCGCCAAGTGCTTCAACGATAGGTGCTGCATCGGCGTCTACAGGGATTGTTGTGCCGTTGTATGAAAATACGTAGCCGCTGTTTGTAGATGCTTCTGTAGTAGATGCTGTGTTGCTTGATTCGATGACTTTTGTGTCGCTAGAGCCTCCGCATGCAACAAGTGAAAGTGCAGTAGTTGCGATTAACGCAAATGCGATAATTTTGTTTTTCATTTTGTTAGTTCTCCTTTATGTAAATTCATTGTTTGCTATTGGATAGTTGGATACTTGCTAGGGTCATAATTGTGTGTGTTATGATGTGCGTTTGAGTATTCCCATAGGTCGGCGTCGTGCCAGTAGAATATCTTTGTGCCATCTAGCTGAAGGTTTGGATCGTAGTGGTACCAGCCTTCGCCGATGTCAATTAACAACCAGTAGTGTCCTCGTGTATCACGAATCTTTTCGATTTCCATATTTTTAATGCCAAGTCTGTTGAGCATGACTTCGGCAGTTTTTTGCTTGACAGTGCAATCGCCTATGCGGTTGTGCATTCCTTTGTAGGCTGCTGAGTAGAGGTCGTCAATGCCGGCTGTTTCAGAGTACTGGATATTGTCTACAACCCAGTCGAAGACGGCCTTTGCCTGCTCCTTCTGTGTCATTTCATCAGTAATGATTTCAGCAAGAATGGCATCGGCCATTGCATTAACGTTTTCTTCTGTGGCTTCGGCAATTTTTGCTGAGACTATTTTTACAGTTGTAGTTTCTGTGGTTGTGTTACCGGCAGAATCTGTAGCTGTGTATGTCAAATTGTAAGTGCCACGCTTATCTACATTGACCTCTGAGCTGTCAACTTCAAGGGTAGGATTTGGGTCCAAATCATCTGTCACTTCTACGTTCTTTTTATAAGAAACTGTATCGCCCTGGGTGATTTCAATTGGTTCTACGCCTGTAATAACTGGTGGTGTGGAATCTTTTCTAACAGTACAAGGGATAGTTGCAGTGGTTTGATTGCCAGATGCATCAGTTACTACTATTGTGGCATCGAATGAGCCCTCTGTTGTAAAGTCATATGATTCGGCAAAATCAATGGTGCAGTTGCTCACATCGTTTACAGATTCAACTAAATCAGCGGCTGTTGGAATATCTGCTGTGGTGTACATATCGATAGAGTCAGATGAAAGAGTAACAGTAGGCGCTGTGGTATCCTGCACATGCAAGGTGGAGGTAAAGGAGCGTTCTCTTCCTCTTGAATTCGTACATATGATAGTAAGCTCATAATCACCTGGTACATTAGGATCAAAAACAGAATCATCTGAAAACCTGGCGGAAGTGGTTGGATCCTTTAGAAATTCTGTTACATCGCAATCTGAGGTACCGGCTTCAACATATACTTCGGAATATACAAGGTCCGAGTGGTTTGTAACGTATATTCCAAGGATGATAGCGGTAGTAACAAATAGAATTGCAGGTGTTAGAATAAAAATAATAAATATTTTCTTTTTCATAATCATTCTACCTATAAATATATATTTAATTAAAAAAATTATAGTTCATTTTCCCTTAAAAACAAAGCATTCGTAAAAGAAAATGCTGGTTATAAATAAAATTGATAGCTAGCTATTAAATCTAGGTATAATGAACCGTATTGAAGTAGAGTTTATGGTGTGTTAAAGTCTCATTCATAAACAAATACGAAAGAAAACCCCAATATAAATAATGGGCTTGAAGGAGGAGACAAATATGAAAAACAACTTATTAAAGAAGATTACTAGCGTATCATTAGCAGGTGTTGTATTGGCTGGGGCACTTGTAGGTTGCGGAAGCTCAGATGCAGCTGCAGACACATCTTCAGAGGAGGCAACAGAAAGCACAGAGGCTACAGAGGATTTAGTGCCAATCACAGTTGCAGCATCAGCTACACCACATGCAGAGATTCTTGAAGCTGCAAAGCCATTACTTGCTGAGCAGGGATATGATTTACAGGTTACAGTATTCGAAGATTATGTACAGCCAAACGAGGTTGTAGAGTCAGGGGATTTTGATGCAAACTACTTCCAGCATGTACCTTATCTTGATAGCTTCAACGAGGAGCACGGAACACATCTTGTAGATGCTGGTGATATTCACTATGAGCCATTTGGAATTTACCCTGGCACAAAGTCATCACTTGATGATGTAGAAGATGGTGATGTTGTTGCAATTCCAAACGATACAACAAACGAAGCTAGAGCACTTTTACTTCTTCAGGACAATGGTCTTCTTACATTAAAGGATGGCGTTGGTCTTGAGGCAACAGTTAACGATATTACAGAAAACCCATACAACCTTGAATTCCAGGAGCTTGAGGCTGCTCAGGTAGCACGTGTAGTTGGCGAAGTTGCATATGTAGTTCTTAATGGTAACTATGCACTTGAGGCAGGCTACTCAGTTGCTAAGGATTCAATCGCATATGAGGCTTCAGATTCAGTTGCAGCTGAGACATACGTAAACATCATCGCTGTATACGAAGGACATGAGAACGACGAAAAGATTCAGGCTCTTGTATCAGTCCTTAAGTCTGATGAAATCAAGAAATTCATCGAGGATACATATGATGGAGCAGTAGTATTCTACGAAAAATAAGTCGTATACTTGACCAATATAGAGACAAAGGTTAATCTAAACAAGTGTAGTGTTACTACACTTGTTTTTACTTTTGATTACAAAAAATAAAGGAAAAAATATGAACGAAATTGTTGTAAAAAACTTATCTAAAACCTTCGATCAGTCAGAGACAAAGGTCGATGCGTTAAAAGACATTAATCTTACAATTGAAACAGGTGATATTTATGGAATCATCGGTATGTCAGGTGCTGGTAAAAGTACTCTTGTAAGATGCTTTAACTTTTTAGAGAGACCAACAAGCGGAGAGGTTTGGATTGGAGATAAAAATCTTGGTGCTCTTTCAGAGGCTGAACTTAGAGCTGAGCGTAGCCAGATTGCTATGATTTTCCAAAGCTTCAATCTTCTTATGCAGAAAAATGTTTTGGATAACATCTGTTTCCCACTTCGTCTGCAGAAGGTTTCAAAAGCAGATGCCAGAAAAAGAGCAAAGGAATTACTTGAAGTAGTAGGCCTTGCCGACAAGGCAAAAGCATATCCAGCTCAGCTTTCAGGTGGTCAGCGTCAGCGTGTTGCTATCGCTAGAGCTCTTGCAAACAATCCTAGAATTCTTCTCTGTGATGAGGCAACATCAGCCCTCGATCCACAGACAACAGCTTCTATTTTAGAGTTGCTTAGAGATATCAATAAAAAGTATGGTATTACAATCGTTGTAATCACTCACCAGATGTCAGTTGTATCTGAAATTTGTAACAAGGTTGCAATCATTGAAAAGGGCCAGGTTGTTGAAAACGGTTTGGTTGAGGATGTATTTAATCATCCAAAGTCTAGTGCGGCTAGAGAACTTATCCTTCGTGGTGATAGCGAAAAGTCTGGTGGCACAGTAGAGACTCTCAATGGCGAAAGAAAGATTCGTATTGTATTTACAGAGAATTCTTCTTTCGAGCCTGTTATTGCAAACATGGTATTGAAATTCCAGACTGCAGTTAACATTCTTCGTGCAGATACAAAGAACGTTGGCGGTTTTGCAAAGGGCGAAATGATTCTTGGACTTCCAGAGGATGAACAGCTTCAGGAGGATATCATTATTTATCTTAAGGAAAGAGGCCTTGAAATTGAGGAGGTGACTGGAGATGTTTGATTCACAGGTTATTAATATGATTTTAGAGGGTATTCGCGATACTCTTTACATGACAATTGTTTCTACTTTAATTGCATATGTTTTAGGATTACCACTTGGAATTCTTCTCAAGGTCACAAGCAAGGATGGCCTTAAGCCTAACGTAGTAGTTTATAGAATTTTGGATGTTATATGTAACGTAGTTCGTTCCATACCATTCCTTATTCTTCTTATTTTACTGATCCCATTTACAAGATTTGTTGTTGGAAAGAGCTACGGCTCAACAGCCACAATTGTTCCTCTTGTAGTTTGTGCTGCACCTTATATTGCACGTATGGTTGAATCTTCTCTTAATGAAGTGGACCCAGGTGTTATTGAGGCTGCAAAATCAATGGGAGCAAGCAACTGGGATATCGTGTTTAAGGTAATGCTTGTTGAAGCTCGTACATCACTTATCGTAGGCGCTACTATCACAACTGGAAATATCCTTGGATATTCAGCTATGTCTGGTACAGTCGGTGGTGGCGGACTTGGCGATATCGCCGTTCGCTATGGTTACTACAGATGGCAGACAGATATTATGATTGTCACTGTTATTCTTTTGATTATCTTATTCCAGATTATTCAAAATGTTGGAATGAAAGTTGCTAGTAATTTAGATAAGAGAAAGTAGTTTGAATATGATCAAATTAATCGCCACAGATGTAGATGGTACATTAGTTAAAGATGGATCATCTGAAATTTATCCTGAGTTTATTGAAAAGATAAAAGAGCTTAGAGACCAGGACATCATTGTTTGCATTGCCAGTGGACGACAGTCTACCAGCGTTGAAAGAATGTTTGATGAAATCAAAGATGATTTGATTTTCATAGCAAGTAATGGTGCTCACGTTAAATGTAGAGGTGTGGATATTCACGTTGCAGAAATGAACTGGGAATACGTGAAGGGACTTACACATGAACTCAGAGAAACACCCGGCTGCAACATTATTTGGGAAGGCCCTGGCGTTACTTATATTGAGCCAGGAAATGATGAAAGCTTTATCAAGCTTCTCACCGAAGGATATCGTAATCACGTAGAGGAAGTAGAAGATATCCTTACAGCCGGCAAAAAGATTATCAAAATATCAGCATTTAATAGACCATCTATCCGTGACCTTGGTGAGGGCAAAATCATTCCAGAATGGAAAGACAAAGTAAAGGCTACAATGGCTGGAGAAGACTGGATTGACTGTATGGATAAGTCAGTTGATAAAGGCGCAGCCCTTGGTTTTATACAAAGAATCTTTGATATTTCACCAGAGGAAACAATGGTGTTTGGCGACAACAATAACGACATTGGTATGCTTGATGTTGCAAAGCATAGCTATGCAGTAGCATCTGCCCCAGATGTTGTTAAAGAGCATGCAAATAACATCTGTCCATCATGGGCTGAAAAGGGCGTATATCAAGTTCTAAAAGAATTCGAATTTTAACAATTTTATAAAACATGTGTTTGCCTCTAGCTTATAATGGTGTAATATAAAGCTAGAGGTTTTTTATATGAGTGATAGATTAATATTTCATATTGATGTTAATAGTGCTTTTGTTTCTTGGTCTGCGGTGGAGATGCTAAAAAATGGCGGGCCTGATTTGCGTGAAATTCCATCCATAGTTGGTGGTGATCCAGATTCTAGAAGAAGCATTGTAGCGGCAAAATCAATTCCTGCAAAGAAATATGGGATTGTTACTGGGGAGCCTGTTTCCAGTGCTCTTAGAAAATGTCCTAATCTTGTAATTGCTGGCTCAAATTTTGATTGGTATGTAAAATGTTCCAGAGCTTTCAAAGCGATATGCCAGGAATATACCCCTACGATGCAATCTTTTTCAATTGATGAAGTATTTTTGGATATGTCTGGCATGAATCTTATTTATCCAGATCCAATTGCAACAGCTTATGAAATAAAGGATCGAGTCTATAAAGAACTTGGATTTACTGTTAATGTGGGTGTCGCTTCTAATAAATTATGTGCAAAAATGGCTAGCGATTTTGAAAAGCCAAATAAGGTGCACACTCTATTTTTAAATGAAATAGAGAGCAAAATGTGGCCTTTACCAGTGGAGGATTTATTTACATGCGGCAAATCTACATCAGCAAGGCTTAGGAGCCTAGGAATATTTACAATTGGTGAATTGGCGAAATATCCAGTGGAGCAATTGACAATGCTTCTTGGAGAACGTGGCGCCATACATTTTCATAACTATGCAAATGGTATAGATGATTCCCCAGTGCTTCAGGAGGCAGAGGATGCAAAGGGATATTCTGCAGAAACAACGGTTGAAGAAGATTTAGTAGATATAGAAGCCATCAACCGTCTGTTGTTGGCTCAGACGGATGTAGTCGCAGCACGTATGAGAGCCGATGAGGGAAAATGTAGATGTATAGGTGTCACATTTAGGAATCTAGATTTTGTAAACAAATCACATCAGAAAAAGCTTCCGGAAGCTACAGATGTAACAGATATTATTTTTGAAACTGCTAAGCAGCTAATAAGAGAAAGCTGGCATGGTGAACCTCTCAGGTTGCTGGGACTGTCTCTATCAGATATAGAAAGAGATGGATTTGAGCAGATGTCTCTATTTCAAGATGAAAACAAAGAGAAGAGAAAAGCATTGGATTCTACCCTGGATTCCATAAGAGGAAAATATGGAAATAGTGCAGTGCAGCGCGCCAGCACCATTGATACTAGTAAAAATATCAACAGACGGAATCAATAACCACTATATTTGAGCAAAACTTGCTTATGATTGAATTGCCTACATATGCAAGATATTCATCATAATCAATATAGAAGATTTGTCCCCAGGATGAAACCTTTATCATTGTATTGTGGATTTGGGTATCATTATGAATAATAGCTATCGCATTTACGTAGTGACTATTAGTAGATGCGGTAGCTTTATATGTATCATTTATAGAATCATAGGAATAGAGTGTTATTCTGCGATTATATCGATACAATCCCCAGATAACGGGGATGTTGTTGCTAAGCATTTCTTCCATGGTGGAAAGCATATTTCTGTGTCCATGAATACCATTCCATTTTGCTTTCATTTGGATGGATTTCATGGAATTAATATATCTGCATATTTGAAATGGTAGAATGCCAATGGAAAGTTTGCCGAAGAATTCCCTGGTAAACAACTTCGTAAATACGATAGTACTAGAAAAGTTTTTACATAGTTGAATGTAGTCTGTTTGGAAAATGGAAGCCTTGTTAGAAAGATATAGAGCGCAATCGATTGCTGAAATCATACCGCAACCTTGATTGCTAAGGCCTTTAAGGTCAGTATTATTAAGCCATGATTGATTAAAACCACAGCCGATTATTTTGCCATTATCATCTTTAATTTGAATGTATTCCCTGGCCAATTTTTGTGCTTTCATATCTATGATTTTATCATTATAAAAAAATATAAACAATTGTGTAAAAAGTGCTTGACTTATCCTTGGAATTCCTATAGAATAACCATTGTTGTTGAGGAAACAACAGATATGCGCGAGTGGCTCAGTTGGTGGAGCACCACCTTGCCAAGGTGGGGGTCGCGGGTTCGAGTCCCGTCTCGCGCTCTTTTAATATAAAAAATGAGGTCATCCAAATGGGTGACCTCATTTTTTTTACTATATGAACTTCGCAATATCTTCAACATTCTTGCGAGGTGGTTTTTTAGTAACAGATTCTGATCTGTAACCAACAGCAATGATGCTCATAACCTGCTCGTCCTCTGGAATGCCACAGAAATCTGCAACAACATTTGCATCTCTTAAGCCCATGATAAGTGTGCCTACACCAAGCTCAACAGCTTTTGCGCAGAGCAACATGTCGTGCAAACCAAGATCATAAGCGCCCCAGCCGTTTCCAACTTCGTTGTCGGCCTCACCTGTAGCTCTGTTAAATCCAGAGACGTTCTTTTGGAATGTTGTAACAATGTATGCTGTAGCATCTTTTGTGCTGTTCTGATTAAAATCAGGTAAAACAGTCTCTCTGAATTTGCTTACTTGCTCTGGAGTAGAAATGCAGTAGTATCGAGATGTCTGAGTGTTCTTCCAAGAAGGTGCAGCTGATGCAGCTGATACCATCTCGCGTAGGATTTCCTCAGAAACCTGCTTACCGTTGAATGATCTAACGCTCTGTCTAGCGTCAATAACCTGTTGGAATTCCATAATAATCCTCCTAGTGAAAGTGTCTATAATTAATATCAGGTTGCAATCAATTGAATTGTATCACAATCACTCTGGAAATCAATGTATTTGGTGCTAATGAAGAGAAATACTAGCAGTATTTCCGTTAATATCTTCTAATTCAATTGATTTTACAGTGCTAGGCTCTATTATGTTATTGAATTCCAAAGAAAAAATAGCTGTGTTATTATCTCCATCAATGCTATTTAGATTATCACAATCCTTACAATCAATAACTGTTCCGTCATCTAAGGTTAAACTTGTAATATAAGGTACGCGAGGTTTATCCATTGGAATAGCAAACCAGCTATCTTTTACATCGTCAGTAATAGTGTAGCGAATCTCCGCAGAAATAGGACTGATTTTAAATGAAGTAGCCTCACAATTAAACTCAGGGATAAAGTTGTTTAAATCAATTACAAGAGCATTACTTACTTCTGGAATAGGCAAATCAAATACCCAGGTACCACCAAAACTATTTTCGGAGAAATCACTATTCACAATCGAAAAATCGCTTAATTCTAAGTGTAAGGTTTTGCCGGTTAGGGATATTTCAGAATCAATTGAATCTGTTCCATCGATATTAAAGATAAACTCATCATCTCTGATTCCCATGCCGTATCCAAAGCTGTCCCCTTCATAGCCTTGTATATAAATATTATCAACGTTGATGTTTGGCTCACAGCCTTCGTTTATCTCAACGCCTGAGTATTGCAATGTAAGACTAATTTTATTATCATCGGCAACAATTGCTACTGGAGTAAGCGTGATACCATTGTCAGTGATGGCATATTTTGAATAATCGTCTTCTTCAGAAAATACTATTGCCTGTCCTTGTTCTGTAAGAGTTTGTTGTTGTTCGTCGGTAGCATTAAAATAGCTGCTGAGTCCATGACCCCAGAAATGACGTATTGCCGCCGTAGCAGTGATGGTAGTTATGAGTATTAAGCATATGCAAGCTGCCACTGACAGCCGTTTATTAAATTTTACTATCTTTTTATCGGACTGATATCTTGCACACTGAGTAATTAAAATGTCATCTACGCCGTTAAATGCTAAAAATAAATTTTCTTTTTTCATGATGCCAAATATCCCTCCTTTACCAAACGTGTTCTGAGCTTTGCTCTCAATCTGCTAAGCATTACTGATACATTGTTCTTTGATATACCATATTTTTTTGATATGGCAGTAATATCATCGGCATAAAAGTATCTACTAAGAAAGATAAACGCTTCCCTTTCAGGAAGGGATCTGACATAATCTGCTATTATATTTTCAAGTTCCTGTCCTAAAATGGATTGCTCTACGCCATTTGAAGCTGGAATACATTCTTCCAGTTCATCAAGAATCTCATGCATGATACCATTTCCACGCTTTTTGCTTCGACTTGCTCTGTATTTATCAAAAGCAAGTTCTCTTGCAATTTTAGCTAAAAAAGCTTTGAAGACTTTGGGCCTTGTAGGTGGGATTTTATCCCAAGTTTTTAAATAGGTATCATTTAAACATTCTTCAACATCTAAATCATCATTAAGAATATTGTTTGCGATTGATTCAAGGTAATTGCCATATTTGACGTCCGTCTCTTCAATGGCTCGTTCGTTACGTTTGAAATAAAGCTCGATTATTTCCTCGTCTTTCATGTGTGTCCCCCTTTTTATTCATTTGTAAGCGCCTTACACTTATATAGCCGTAAAAAAGATGAGATTATTACAGTTTAATAAAAAAGAAAGACTAAAGAGAAATAAAAGCAGCCAGGCTACCTCTATTTGCACCCATTATTCGATGGGAATAAAAAAGCTTAGGATTGCAGCGTGTGCAGTAATTTGTGATTTCGATGTGGTCTTCAGGAATGCCTGCCTCAAGGAATACGAGGCGGCATGCAGCCCACAAATCGAGCATGTATTTATCTTTATCATCTGGATTAAAAGTAGATGGGCGGAGTAATTCGGACTTATGCTCCTCACCAAAAGCTTTTATAAATTCATTGGCAACATCTGCGCTTACTTCATAGCAATCTTTGCAAATGCTTGGTGCGATTCCACATAGGATATTGTTTTTATTACAGCCAAATTCGGCACACATTTTTTCGATGGTGACCTTGCCAATTTTACCAACTGTTCCGCGCCATCCAGAGTGAGAAAGTGCAACCACTTCTTTTACAGGATCGTAGAAAAACAAAGGAACGCAGTCCGCATAGAATGTTACCAGTGGCATATCCTTTATGTTTGTAATGAGACCATCTACATCATCGTAAGGGAGTGGTTTGGTAAGTCCATTTCCTGCATCCTTTTCATCAACTACAATTACATTAGTTGTATGAGTCTGCTTTGACAGGCACATACGGTCATAATTCATATCTAACGCATTTGCGATACGATGATAGTTTTCACGTACGTTTTCATCGGAATCGCCTCGATTAAATCCTAAATTCAATGAATCGAATACACCTTCACTTACACCGCCTATTCGAGTGGAAAAACCGTGCTTAACACCCGCTTTCTTGAAAGAATCAAATGTAAGAAAGGAAACACCATTTTTATTTTCTAAGTTCATATTTAAACCGCCTTTTTATCTAGATACTTTACATTTGAGTATAGCATATAGAGATTTGAAAAGCAGAATAATAGATATTTGAATTTTCTGAAAATCAATCGATAAAAAGTAAGCTTTGCAACTTTAAAAAACTGTATTGACTTATAGGGTTTTATCCTATAGAATACATCTTGTTGTTGAGGAAACAACAGATATGCGCGAGTGGCTCAGTTGGTGGAGCACCACCTTGCCAAGGTGGGGGTCGCGGGTTCGAGTCCCGTCTCGCGCTCTTTTAATATAAAAAATGAGGTCATCCAAATGGGTGACCTCATTTTTTGTATTAAAGAGCACTTTACATCGAGACGGGACGACCTATCACGATTTATCGAGCTTGCGATGAGAAATCGTGATGCTTCCTTAATCCCGTCGAGCGCGTAGGCCCATACGGGCCTCGAAGGTTCGAGGTCTCGCCTGCCGGCTCGGTCGGTGCTTCTGCTTCGCAGAGGTGTCCACTGGACACCCGCACCCCGTCTCGCGCAATTTGACGAGATGTTTCCTTAATCCCGTCGAGCGAGGGGGACACAAGGGGTACAACTGGGGTACAATCATTGTTTTAGGGCTTATAGCCCTTATTTTTTTCTTATTTTGGCATTATCCAAACATCTCATTCCAACTATCAGTATCAATATCACCAAGTCGTGACACTCTTTTATAGTGGTCTGTTGTAGCTGGATTGGCATGACCTGCCATTCGCTGAATATCAGCTTGCTGCATTCCATTTGCATACATGTTATTGATGATTATTATTATTTTGGTGATTTAATTGAGTCTGATATAAAGGCTATTGCTAAAGATATAAGAAATGATCATAAGAAGGATTGGGATACTGGAGATGAAGAACAGCTAACTGACAAGCTTTTTGACCATATGGACAAGCTGATTGAAGAGTATAAAAAAGGCAATGGGAATATTGAAAATATAAGGGAGCAGGAAGATTTTCAAAAAGATGATGAAATGACAACTCTTGAAAAAGCTGAGGTTACAAGATTATCAAACTTATGGGACATAAACTTTAAGAAGCTATCTGCCAATGAAGTGCAGGTGCTTATGTATCTGGTAAAAAAGGCATCTATGAATCCTATTTTTAGACAGCCAACAAATGGGAGAACGAAAAAATAGGCTATAATACTTATATACAGAAACAAAAGGGAGCGCTGAAGTAGTAATACGGCACTCCCTTTAACTGCAATAATGAAAACTTTGGAAAAAGCTTAAGTTTTTATTTGAAATAGTCATTGTAATAATCTACAAATTTTTCGATTTCATTTCGTTGCTCTTTAGTTGCGCCATCTATTAAATGGCCATTTGTTTTATCTAACCAATATACAGCATTATTGTATGCAAGCTCGCAATCATCATATGTTTCAGCTGTATTAATCTGTACAATGAGAGTTTCATATTCAAGTATTGCGGTGTCTTTCTTATTGTCTATCAAAACAATACTATATGTTACCGCGAGTAGTATTCCAATAACTATAAATAAAAGAATTGGAAAACTAACTTTTAAATTAGAATGTAATATTTTAAAATACAAAATATATAAAATGATTACAGATAGAATACAAATGATAAGAACTACTGATAATAAAACAACCATTTCTTTGCCCCCAAAAAATCTTTTAAAACTATATTTCGCGAAGAGAAGTATATTTGTAGACAGCCCTATTTTTTATTTTCAGCCCCTCAATACGACTAATGCCTTCTTCTGGATGTTTTGATATATAATAGAAAAACTTTCTGCCGAAAGCACCTGCACCTCTAGCACGTGACATCAAATTCCATTTTTCTCTATATACATCAGGGAGTGTAAAAGGCCCTATAATATTAATCCTTTTTATTATTTCAACAGCTTCGATTGGTGTAAATTCAGGGTTTGACATAGTTTTATCTCCTTCTAGTTTAATGGCTGTGCTCATATTCATTTTTCCAATCAATTAAAACTTGTCTTTGTTCGGAGGTTACTCCATCAAAAATAGGATTTGTAGAATTCAGCCAATCAGTAATATGTTGATATAAGGTTTTTTCACCATCTTCAGTTTCCACCTTTTCAGTTGCTTTAATAAGCGCTTCCCAAGTATTTCGTGCACGTTCCTTAGCTTCAAGAGATTTATCAACTCCTAATATCACACCTATAATTATAATAACAATACATACAAAACGAACCGGAAAGCTAACCTTTGATTTTTGATCATTCATTTTATTCATAGAATCAGTTTTATCCATATATTTTTCCTCGTATTTGTTCCTATTTATTAATGTTTTAATGATATAACATCTATTAGGGTGCCAGATGCAACTAAAAGTAAACTAAGTAAAGATTTTATTTCACCTAATGATGTACATAGTTCATTGTACAAATCGGTTCCGTAGTACCCATAGTATCCAATAGTTCCGCAAAATTTAATGATACCAATAATAATTAAAATTGTTCCTATTATAGTACCTATAGTGCGTATTTTATTTGCCATAAACCGGAACATGTTAGTAAAACTTATTTGTTCATTTTCATTGTGGTTTTCCATAAATGCCTCCTCAAAAACATATATCTAATGCGTAGATTATATAACGTTCAGGTGAATTATCTGTGAATTAGAGAAATTCTATAATCAATTCAAAAGAAGAGAGGGAAAATAAATGCTCCAACTGAGAATTGATGAAATACTAGATGAACAAGAACATACAAAATATTGGCTCTTCAAAAAAATGGAACCGATGAGTTATCAAAACTTTAATAAAATATACAATAATGAAACTAGTTCTATTAAGTTTGACACATTGGAAAAACTAAAAAATGCACTTGGTGTTAGCTATGATGATTTATTTAGAGAAAACCAAAGTTAAATAATCGTTGAATCTAAATTCCGAAGATGTTATATTATAAATAAAGAAAGCACCCACTCCAAAGTGGATGCTCACGAGTTGAAACTATTTAAATGCTCATTAAGAGCACAGCCTCTCCTGTTTGCCGACAGGAGAGGCATTTTTATTTGCGCTTACTATTTCTCTTGTCGAGAAAGTTTAGCAACGCGAGGAGAAAACTACAAGCCGTGAAAGGCAATACTAGGATACCTAGCATTATCATTATGATTTCGTAATCGCTCACTGGCGCCACCTCCCTTCCGTTAGCATCCAATTGCTCGGACACCATATAGGCTCGGGAGACTACCACCCTGTCATGGGTACTTTCAGTGCGGATAAACCGCATTGATAAATGCTAGCACAAATGTTCTGTTTTTACAATCGAACATTCTACGTTTCTTGGTACTTTTATAAATACATTATTTACTCAAAAAAGATGATCCAAATGGGTGACCTCATTTTTTTATTATTTAGTATGTATCTATCTTTGAAAGCAGTTCCAGATTATATTTTTCGTATTCATTAAAAACGCTATCATCGAAGTCTGCTGCTTGTACTTCTGGAAGGTACCAGAGTTGTGTGAGGTAAAAATTGCTTAAATCCTCATCTGTAAAAATATAACCATGTCTGGCATAGATTTCATTTTTTGCTAAATGAATGATTACAGGTGGAACATTTTCAAAATCAGTTGCTTGATAATATTGGGTATCTGTATTAAATAATGGATAGCAATCTACAGAGATATCAGTGCATTCGCAAACTACTTCCTTATATCTTAAGAAATCAGGATAGTATGAAGTTTCGTCTTTATATTGACTTCGTTTATCAATCTCAGCTAGAATCTGTTCCTCGGTCCAATCGTCATTATATTTATTTAAAGTAGTATCGCTGGTGGTAGTTTGAGAGTCATCATCCTGTACTTTAATAAGCTCATAATGCCCATTAATTCCATAACCTATCACGTTGTCTTCTGACAGGACAAAATCTTCCACATCAATAGTAATGGTATTGTCTTTTAATTGAATTAATAGTGTTCCGCTGTTATCCCAACCATCATCTGAAAATTCATACGTACAAGTTCCATCTATAATGGTTCCAGTGATATTGTCGACTTCGGCAAATCTATCATATGAGCTTGTTTGTGTATAGAGAGATGCATTTGTTATTTCGTTACCTTGTATTTCAATATTAAACTCAGCACCACTATCTGTTATGCGAGAGCCATCAGTAGACCATAAGCCTACATAATCAGAGTAGTCTTCAGTGCTAGATTCCATACTAGAAGACTCATCACTGGTTGGGGAACTAGTAGCACTATCCACTGTGTTTTCTTTTAATTCTTGAGAGTTGGTTTCTCCACTAGATTGATTACATGCTGAAAGAAGCAATGTGCTAGCAATTATTAATAGAATAAGCTTTCTTTTCATTATTTAGGTCCTCCGATGATGTAAAATAATCAACTAAAATGTAAAAACAGTCTTCTCACAGGAACGAATAAAACAAGCATCAATACAAAGTTGGATACGCAATGGACTAAGTCCCAAGGGATTCCTGCAATCCACCATGGGAACGCTGTGTTTATGGCTGCCGTTAATCCTCCGGAGAAGAGTCCAATTGCAAAATATGTTAGCGAACAAAGTGCTCCAAAACATAGTCCGAATAATCCAGAAAAGATTGCCCAGAATACAGGTGATTCTTCTTTCCTAAAGAGCCAAGCTAATAACACAAGCAGTGGCCATATATACATATACATTATCCACCAGGTATTCATGCCATAAATGGCACCTTCCACTAGGATAAATGCAGGGACCACTGCAACTATTTTTCGTCCGAAAAAGAGTGTGAACATTATCAGCCAAAACGTTGTAAGTTCCACATTTGGGGCAAAACTAAGAACTGCTTTGCAAACTTCAATTAATGCTATCATCATTCCGATGAGGGCGATATCTTTGGTTGTAAATCTGCTGTCCATATTACTGTGCTAATTCGTAAGTCCATGTATATGTGTCACCATCAGTTACTGGCTGCTGATTAGCACTATACTGACCATATTCTCCGTTAACATATAATGCCCAGTATGCATTGTCTTCTGCGTAGATAGCCTGAGTTCCGTTAATCACTTCTACCATAAGTCCGTAGTCTCCATCTTGACCGCTGAAAGAAAAACTATCATCAGATTCTGCCAACTCATCCATAGCATCCTTTAAATACTCTGCGTCAGTATGCACATCATATGTTGTTGATTCTCCGTTATTATTCACAACTTCAATTACAATTGACTTTGCACCTTCAGTAGGCTTTGCACTGAATTTGTTATAGCAAAGTACAAATACTGCTATTAAAGCTACAAGAGCAACGGCTCCAATTATTATTTTCTTTAAGCTTTTCTTTTCCATTAAGAATCTCCTTTGCTTATTATTGGCTATAGTTTAACAGATTGCAGGCGATTAATATACAGGAAAGAAAAAGCTGTATGCCGTTATTTGACACATACTACACACTATGCTAGAATCCATTCCGTTGTACTTTGATAATTGAATAGAGGTCAAGAAATCCATGTATTTATTCCTCGTTTTAGCGCCATGCACCAGGACGACTGGTTAACGAGGAGGAGGGATTATCGAAAATTCGGCGGGTGCCCTCCCGTGTTGCCTAACGCGAACGCATTAGCAAATATGCAGGTGACTGCAAAACAAAGATGATGCGATAGGTAGTTTTGAACTTTCACAGCATTGCTGTAATACATAGAAAGAATGAGGAATAAAATATGTGTGGAATTATAGGTTTTTTAGGAAATGATGCTTTAGCTAATATATTAGATGGATTAGAGCTTCTTGAGTATAGAGGATATGACAGTGCAGGAATCGCTATCAGACGTGAAAATGAAGGCGACTCACAGGTGTACAAGTGCCAGGGCAGAGTTAGCGACCTTAGAGGAATTGTTCCAGCTGAAGGTGCTGATTTTAGCTGCGGTATTGGTCATACCAGATGGGCTACTCATGGTGGAGTTTGCGATAAGAATGCTCATCCACATCGTTCGGGAAAAGTTACATTAGTTCATAACGGCATCATTGAAAACTATGCTGATTTACGTGAAGAATACGAGCTTGAGGATAAGCTTGTTACTGAGACAGATACTGAGGTTGTTGCAGCTCTTATTGATAAGCTCTACGATGGTGATCCAAAGAAGACAATCAAAAGAGTAATCAAAAAGATTAAGGGTACATTTGCGTTTGTAATCATGTTTGACGATAAGCCAGATACTATCTACGCAGTTAGAAATGTTAGCCCTATCGTAGCTACAACTACTGACAATGCGACTGTATTGTCTTCTGACCCAGCAGCACTTTTCAAGTATTCAAAGGAGTACTTTGTACTTGATGAGAGAATTATTCTTACAGCAAATCGTGATGGCATTTCTTTAGAAGATTTCGATGGTAATCCAGTTGAGCCAAATTACACAAAGGTTGATTGGGATGTTTCTGCTCCAGGAAAGCAGGGCTATCCATATTTCATGGCAAAGGAAATTGATGAGCAGCCAACTTGCATTCGCAGAATCTTAAGCAACTATCTTGTTAATAACGATATTGAGTTTGGTTTCGGCGGTACATTAGACGATGCTTTAAAGAACTTCAATCGTATTTGCATTGTTGCCTGCGGCACAGCTTTGCATGCAGGTATTATGGGTGCTCAGTTGTTCAAGAAGTGGACAGGAATAAATGTTGATACTGAGATGGCTTCAGAGTTTATTTATTCAGATACTACAGTAGGTCCTGATACACTTTTCATTGCAGTTTCTCAGTCAGGTGAGACAATCGATACTTTAGAGGCCCTTAGAAAGGCAAAAGAAGCAGGTGCACTATGTCTTGCAATCTTAAATGTAAGAGGTTCATCAATTTCACGAGTTGCAGATTATACTCTTTACACAGATGCAGGCCCAGAAATAGCAGTTGCCAGCACAAAGGCATACACAACACAGATGTTGATGTTCTATATGCTTGCCCTTAAGTCAGGTCTTGTAAGAGGAACAATCACAGAGGAGTATTTTGAGGAAGCTACTAGCAACCTTAGAAAAATCCCTGATGCTATGGCAGAGGTTATCGGACAGAAGGATGCAATTCACAAATTAGCAAAAGAAGTAATCACAGCTTCTGATCTTTTCATGATTGGTAGAGGTTTGGATTACACAGTACTTATGGAAGGCGCCTTAAAGCTTAAGGAGATTTCTTACATTCATTCAGAGGCATATGCGGCTGGCGAATTAAAGCATGGTCCAATCGCTCTTATTTCAGAGGGAACACCAGTTATCGCTGCGGTAACTCAGACACATTTGATTTCAAAAGCATTGTCAAATGTTAAGGAAATCAGAGCTCGTGGAGCAAACGTTGTGCTTATTGCAAAGAATGAATTGAAGGCTGATTTCTCTGATGAGTATCATGTAATTGGTCTTCCAGATTTAGATGACGAGTATATGTCATTCCCAGAAATCGTTGCTCTTCAGATTTATTCATATTACGTTTCAGCGGATAAGGGACTTGATGTTGATAAGCCAAGAAACCTTGCAAAGGTAGTAACAGTTGAGTAATAGATATTTATATGGAATAAATATGTGGATTTGACCAGAAGTACAACAAAGGTCCATGTCAAAATGACATGGACCTTAAATAATGCATATGAAATTAATTTAAAGTACCAAGATAATCCTGAATAGCTTCAGTTGTGATATCGTAATACTCGTATGTAGCATTTTCTTCGGCTGCTGTTGTAGCCTTTGTATAAATTGAAAAACCAATCCAAACAACAATAGCCAATCCGATAACGGCTACACAAAGGATGCTGAGAGCTTCCTCTATTTTTTTCTTTCTGATAATTGATCTACGATGATCGCGCTCGTATCTTTTTTTATCTACCTTTTCTTGACTCATTTCTTCTCCTAAACCAAACTGTGATATTTCCAATAGGAACAGCTTGATATTTTACAACTACAAGATATAGTAACGCAATTAGCTTTGATTTTCAAGGAAATTTGGGCAGAATGGGTACGCAACTAAATATTAACTAAAAACAGGAAAAGAACTGTTCAAACCGCAAGATATTGTGGTAGAATTTATACTGAATATATTATAGACGTAGTCTAGGTAGTTTTACGAAGGAGATATAAGTTATGAGTAAAGCTGATGTGATTTTTAAAGAAATGTGCCGTGATATCTTAGAGAATGGTACAGATACAAAAGATGAAATTGTGCGCCCTATCTGGGAGGATACTGGCGAAAAGGCATATACAATTAAGCAGTTTGGTGTAGTCAACAAATACGATTTAAGAGAGGAGTTCCCTGCCCTTACTCTTAGAAAGACTGCACTTAAAACAGCTATGGACGAAATCCTTTGGATTTACCAGCGTAAATCAAACAACATTAAGGATTTAAAAGGCCATATTTGGGACCAATGGGCAGACGAAGAAGGCTCAATTGGTACAGCATATGGCTATGTTGTAGGCGAAAAGTTTAAGTTTAAGGGCAAGATGATTGATCAGATGGATTATGTTCTCAAGCAGCTCAAGGAGACACCATATTCCCGTAGAATCATGACAAACCTTTATCAGTTCCATGATTTAGCAACAGGTCACTTGGATCCATGCTGCTACTCGGCTACTTACAATGTTACAAAGGATAAGGATTCAGATAAGCTAGTTCTTAATATGGTGCTCAATCAGCGTTCACAGGATGTTCTTGCAGCTAACAACTGGAATGTTTGTCAGTATGCCATCCTTCTCATGATGGTTGCTCAGGTCAACGACATGATTCCGGGCCAGCTTATACATGTCATCGCTGATGCACATATTTACGATAGACACGTGGATGCTATAAAGGAATTACTTAGCCGACCAGAGCTTCCAGCTCCAAAGGTTCGCTTGAACCCGGATGTTAAGAACTTCTACGATTTTACAACTGATGACCTCATCGTAGAGGGTTACGAGGCTGGCGAACAGATTCGTAATATTCCTATAGCAGTCTAGGAGGTGCGTATGAATTTAATAGTTGCAGTAGATAAAAATTGGGCAATCGGCAAGGATAACAAGCTTTTGGTGAGCATTCCTGATGATATGAAGTTTTTCAGGGAGACTACTACAGGCAAGGTTGTTGTTATGGGCCGAAAGACTCTAGAGAGCTTTCCTAATGGTAAGCCTCTCAAAAACAGAGTTAATATCGTTCTTACAAGAGACCCTAATTACGAAGTGAAGGATGCAATCATCGTTCATTCAAAGGAAGAGCTTGATGAAGAACTTAAAAAATATAATCAGGATGATATTTTTGTCATCGGTGGCGAAAGTATCTATCGCATGATGTTAAATGACTGCAAGCGAGCATTTGTTACATATGTTGACTATGCTTACGATGCAGATACATATTTTCCAAATTTGGACGAGCTTTCAGATTGGAAGCTTGCGGAAGAATCAGAGGAGCAAACTTATTACGATATAGAATTTTATTTTAGAACTTATACACGTTAATTGGCACAACTTAAGAGGGTACTGACATGGCATTAAATATTACTGGAAGGAAGTTATTTGTTAAGGCACTTAAAGAAGAAGGCGTAGATACCATTTTCGCTTATCCAGGAGGCATGATTACTGACATCGTGGATGAGCTATACAAAACCGAAGGAATTCGTGTTATTTTGGGCCGTCATGAGCAAGCACTTGTTCATGAGGCGGAAGGCTATGCCCGCGCGACTGGGAAAACTGCGGTCGTCCTAGTCACTTCAGGTCCTGGCGCAACAAATACAATCACCGGTATTGCAGATGCTTATTATGACAGTATCCCTATGGTGATTTTTACAGGACAGGTTCCTCTTCACCTTATTGGAAACGATGCATTCCAAGAGGTAGATATTGTTGGAATGACTCGTTCAATCACCAAGTACGGCGTGACAATCAGAGATAGAGAAGACATGGGCCGTCTCATAAAAATGGGATTTCAGGTTGCTTCAACTGGCAAGCCAGGCCCTGTACTTATAGATATTCCAAAGGATATTCAGGTTCAGACTGGTGATCCTGAGTACCCAGAGCATGTTGATATCAGGGGCTATCATCCTAATGAAACAGTTCATATTGGCCAGTTAAAAAAGGCTTATCGTTTACTTAAATCAGCTAAAAAGCCTTTAATCCTTGCTGGTGGCGGTGTTAGAATTTCTGGCGCTGAGAAGGAGCTTCTGGAGTTTGCTGCTAAAATGAATGTTCCAGTTACTACTACAGTAATGGGAAAGGGTGTTATGCCTGAGGACCACGAGCTTTTCATTGGCAACTGTGGTATGCATGGTCGCTTTGCTGCCAACAAAGCAGTTACAGAGTGCGATGTGCTGTTCTCAATTGGCACACGTTTTAATGATAGAATAACAGGTGAGCTTGATGAATTTGCGCCAAAGGCAAAAATCGTTCACGTCGATATTGCTTCTGCCTCTATTTCAAGAAATGTAGTGGTAGATGTACCTGTTACAGCAGATGCTAAAATCGCACTGGAACGATTGGTAGAATATGCGGAGCCAATGAACACAGCAAAATGGCTTGCTAAGATAAACGAATGGGAGAGTGAACATCCTCTTTCAATGCCTGACACAAAGGTAGGCATTAATCCACAGTTTATCTGTGAGAAAATCAATCAGGTATTCTTTGATGCAAACATCGTTACAGATGTTGGTCAGCATCAGATGTGGGCAACACAGTTTATCAAGTTAAGCGAGGGTCAGGAATTCATCACTTCAGGTGGTCTTGGCACCATGGGATTTGGTTTTCCGGCAGCAATTGGAGCGTCAGTAGGCAATCCTAAAAAGCCAGTTGTATTAATTACTGGTGATGGTGGCTTCCAAATGAACATGCAGGAGATGGCCACTGCAATGACTGAAAAAATTCCAGTTATTATATGTATATTTAATAATTCAAATCTGGGCATGGTTCGTCAGATGCAACAGTTATTCTATGGAAAGAGATACGAGATTACAGATCTTTCTGCATCAGATGGAAGTTATTATCCAGACTTTATAAAGTGGGCTGAAGGATACAGCTGCAAAGCTATCCGTGTTACTAATCAGGACGATGTATTGTCAGCGCTTGAGACAGCAAGGGCAAATACAGATGGCCCTACAGTTTTGGAATTTATTGTCTCTCCAGACGATTTAGTATTACCAATGGTTAAAAGTGGTACACCACTTAGTGAAATGATTTTGAAGTAGATGTAGAGGGGCTAACAATATGAAGAACAGATGGATTGCATTATATGTAGAAAATCAGGTTGGTGTTTTGGCAAAGGTTTCAGGATTGTTTTCAGCAAAGTCCTACAACCTTCAAACTCTCACTGTTGGTACGACAGAAAGAGACGATGTTTCTAGAATGACAATTTCGGTTAAAGCTGACGATGCCACATTTGAGCAGATTAAAAAACAGCTCAATGCTATGGTTGAGGTTATAAAAGTAATAGACCTGACCACCATGTCAATTCACATGAAAGAGATACTTTATGCTAGGGTAAATGGGCTCAACAGTGAGTCTAAGACCGAGGCATTTCAAATAGCCAACGTATTTAATCAGGGAGGAAGCGTTAAAATCGTTGATATTGGCGCTGATTCAGTACTCTTTGAGTGTATGTTGACAGAGCGCAAGAACAATGAGATTATAGAACTACTCAAATCACGATTTAAGAAAATTGAAGTCACTCGTGGTGGAGCAGTAGCGGTAGAATCAATCAGCAGTTCTTGCAGATAATATATATTGTAGGAGAAATTAATGAAAAAGCTAAAAGGGAGTTTAGCACTGCTTTTAGTGGTTAGTTTGTGCCTTTGTAGTACATCTGCCAGAGCTTCACAATCGGAGGTAGATCGACTAAAACAAGAGTCGGAAAATGCCTCACAGGCTGTTGATGATATCAACAATGCCAAGCAACAGGTAGAAGATGCAAAGGGACAGCTTGAGGACCAGGCAACTTCACTTAGTGGGCAGATTAGTGATTTAAATACTCAGATTACCACTGTATCAAGTGAAATTTCCGAAACGGAAGACAGCATAGCACTTGTAGAAGCAGATATCGAATCTTTGAATGAAAAGCTTGAAACAACACAAGCTTCCTTGGATACACAAAAGGAAGCCATGAAGGCTCGCATTCAGTACATGTACGAAAACAAATCTACAAACACGCTTGTTAACTTTTTGGAAAGCGGTTCTATTTCGGAGTTTTTACAACGTCTTGAATATATGGCACAGATTACAGCTTACGATCAGGAAGCCATAGAAAAATACGAAGAAACTCAGCAGGAGTTGGAAGATACCAAGTCTGCTATCGAGACTAAAAATGACGAGCTTACAGCATACCAGGATACTCTTCAGAGCAAGAGGTCGGAGCTTGGTACACTTGTAAGCAGCACCACTTCAGCATTAAATACTACAAATTCTCAGATAGAGCTTACAGAGGCTGCTATCGCAGAATTAGAAAAACAATTAGAAGAAGCAAAAGCATACGAGCAAAAGATTCAGCAGCAATATGAGGCAGCTCAGGTTGCATTGGCTGAAAAGCTTGCAGGTGAAACTGGTGGATATACTGGCGGTTACACCACCACAGACGAGGAAACACTTATCCTTGCAGCTCTTATTCAGGCAGAGGCTGCCAATCAGGGAGATGCTGGTCGTCTAGCAGTTGGTTCAGTTGTTATGAACCGTGTAGCCAGCTCAAAGTTTCCTAACACAGTTTCCGGTGTAATATATGCATCAGGTCAGTTTGCGCCAGTAACATCAGGTCGTGTGGCCATGATTCTTGCAGAGGGGCCAAACAGTGCATGCCAATACGCGGCAGCTCAGGCAATTGCAGGAAACACAAATACAGATGCTTTATTCTTCTGTACTTATTCATATGCTCAGAGCTTGCACGAATCACAGGTAGCTGCTGGGCAGGCAGGATTTTTAGATAGAACTTCGGGTACAGTTATAAATGCCCATTATTTCTATAATTATAATTAATAAAGGAGGTTTGTTTTATGGCAACACCACATAATGAAGCGAAAAAAGGGGATTTCGCCAAGACAGTACTTATGCCAGGCGATCCATTACGAGCAAAGTTTGTAGCAGAAAATTTCTTAGAGGATGTAAAATGTGTTAATACAGTTCGTAACTGCCTTGGTTTCACAGGAACATACAAGGGAGTACCAGTATCTGTAATGGCTAGTGGTATGGGTATGCCTTCAATCGGTATCTACTCATACGAGCTTTATGCTTTCTATGATGTAGAAAACATCATCCGTATCGGTTCTGCAGGAAGCTACACAGACAAGCTTAACGTTCTTGATGTAGTTATTTCTGAGAGCGCATATTCAGACAGCACATTTGCTAAGTACACAAATGGCGTAGAGGAGAAGACTCTTTACCCAAGCAAGAAGATCAACGATATTGCTATTGCAAAGGCTAAGGAGCTTGGTATCGATGCAAAGGTTGCAAAGGTACACTCTGCAGATCAGTTCTATACAGCACCAGAAATGGGTGGATGGCAGGCAGTTAAAGAGCGTTGCCAGTGCGACTGCGTAGAAATGGAAAGCTTTGCTCTTTTCAACAATGCAAACATGCTTGGAAAGAACGCTACATGTATGCTTACAATCTCTGATTCTTTCGTTACATCTGAGGAAATCCCAGCTGAGGATCGTCAGAAGTCATTCACAGAGATGATGAAGCTTGCGCTTGAGACAGCTATTGCACTTTAATTTAATATGAGTATTATGAAGTCACTTTTAATAGTGACTTCATTTTTTATGAAAAAAGGGGGAATTACCATGGGGCAGATTAGTATTACATCAAAGTTTTGGGGAAGATATCGCGGACTTGTAAGGACAGAAATGATTCCTTTTCAGTGGAGCGTTTTAAACGACCAGGCGGATATCGTTATTGAGAAGGAAAGAAACGACGATTCAATCCCAAACGAGAAAAGCCATGCAATTGCTAATTTTAAAATTGCAGCAGGACGAGAAAAAGGAACACATTATGGTTGGACTTTTCAGGACAGTGATGTGTATAAATGGTTGGAGGCCGTAGCATACTCCCTTAGGGAAAAAATGAATCCTGAGCTTGAGGCTAAAGCACTGGAAGTTATTGATTTAATAGCTGATGCTCAAGAAGAGGATGGATACTTAGATACTTACTTTTCAATCTTGGGATTGGATAGTAGATACAAAAGATTAGCAGGCAGCCATGAGCTATATTGTATGGGTCATTTTATTGAGGCTGCAGTGGCTTATCATGATGCTACAGGAAATGAAAAAGTACTTAATGTAGCAAAGAAATGTGCTGATAATATTGATGCGAACTTTGGGCCAGAGGACGGAAAAATTCATGGCTATGATGGACATGAGGAAATCGAAATAGGCTTGCTGAGATTATACAGAGCAACAGAAGAAAAACGCTATTTGAATTTGGCAAAGTACTTCTTGCTTGAAAGAGGAAAGAATCCTCAGTTTTTCAAAGAGCAGGCAAAGAAATATGATGGTCCTAATGCGTTAAATGGAATTGAGAACATGCCTGACACATATTTCCAAAATCATAAACCAATACTTGAACAGGAAACTGCTGAAGGTCATGCCGTTAGACTGGTATATATGTGTACTGCACTTGCAGATTTAGCTGCAGAAACAGGAGATAAAGAAATCTTCGAAGCATGTAAACGTCTTTGGAAAGACGTTGTAGAAAAGCGAATGTTCATTACAGGAGGTATTGGATCTACTGTTATAGGAGAGTCATTTACACTTGATTATGATTTGCCAAATGACACCATGTACTGTGAAACCTGCGCTGCAATTGGACTAATTTTCTTTGCAAGACAAATGCTTAGAATAGAGCCAGACAGTGAATATGCAGAGGTTATGGAAAGAGCACTGTACAACTGCGCGTTGGCTGGAATGGCACTTGATGGTAAACATTTCTTCTATGTAAACCCTCTTGAAGTAAATCCTAAAAAGTCAAAGCTGGATCCTACCAAAAGTCATGTAAAGCCTGTTCGTCCAGCATGGCTTGGATGTGCTTGTTGTCCACCAAATCTGGCAAGAATGATTACATCGCTTGATGACTATATCTATACAGTTAAGGAGAACGGAATTCTGCTTAATCAGTATATTGATTCTGAGTCTCACATCAACGTTGGAAACAACTATGTGGAAATAACACAGGAGACTGAGTTCCCTTGGGACGAAACTGTGAAAGTCTCTGTTAAGAATTCAGGGGCTGATAGAATCAGATTTGGAATTAGAATTCCAAGTTGGGCAGACGAAAAGTGTCTTATAGTTGATGGAAAAGAAGTACCTATAAATACTGATCAAGGCTATCAATATTTGGAATTGGAAGCTAATGAAAAAGTCAGCATGGTTCTAAAGTTTAAAATGTCTGTAAGACGTTATTATTGTAATCCACTTGTATCTGAGAACAATGGCAAAGTTGCAATCGGACGTGGCCCTTTCATCTATTGCATTGAAGGAGTCGATAATGGTGACAATCTAAATAATATTAGTTTACCTGCTGACAATAAGCTTGAATATCATTTTGACGAAAAGCTTTTGAATGGTGTAGGTGTTATTGAGGGGGAAGCTGAAAGACTTGTAGTTGATAACGGTAATTCACTATACTTCACAGAAACAATAAAGAAAGAAAACACAAAGATTAAGTTTATTCCATATTATGCATGGGCAAATAGAGGCGAAAACGAGATGCAGGTATGGATTAGAGAATAATAGCATGTTCGAATTTATAATAAATTTTCACATGCATAGACACAATTCGGAAACCGCAATTTAAAATTGCGGTTTCCTTTTTAACGAAAATAAGCCATTTCTTGATAATTATTTAACGAGCGGAGTGTGAGAATTGAGCAACTTGGTGATGAATATTCTGAAAGTTACCATTTACATAGTAAAGTATGACAAAAATTCTCATTGAAATGAAATTGGAGTTGTGTTAATATTTTCACAACGACGGCGAGAGGTGAGCGCTTTTTTTTTGAAGAGGTTCGTTAAAAAATTAACAGTTTTAAAAGCTGATAATTGTGGAATTTTGACAAAAGAAGGTACTTATCTATACCGAAAACAAATTATTTCTACAAAGGAGAAAGAAAAAATGGGAAAAAAAGTAGTTATTGCTAGCGCATGTAGAACAGCCATTGGTACAATGGGCGGATCACTTAGCAACACTCCAGCAGTAGACTTAGGTGCTATCGTAATTAAGGAAGCAGTTAAGAGAGCTGGAATCAAGCCAGAGGACGTAGAGCACGTATACATGGGATGCGTTATCCAGGCAGGTTTAGGACAGAACGTTGCTCGTCAGGCAGCTATCAAGGCTGGTCTTCCAAACGAGACAACAGCTGTTACTACAAACGTTGTTTGTGGTTCAGGTCTTAACTGTGTTAACCAGGCAGCTCAGATGATCATCGCTGGTGACGCTGATGTTGTTGTAGCTGGTGGTATGGAGAACATGTCACTTGCTCCATTCGCACTTCCAAATGGTCGTTTCGGTTACAGAATGACATGGCCATCAAACAGCCAGGGTGCTTTAGTAGATACAATGGTAAAGGATGCTCTTTGGGATGCATACAATGATTATCACATGATCAAGACAGCAGATAACGTAGCTGAGCAGTGGAAGCTTACAAGAGAAGAGCTTGATGAGTTCGCAGTTAACTCTCAGAACAAGGCTTGCAAGGCTATCGAAGCTGGTGCATTCAAGGATGAGATCGTTCCTGTAGAAATTAAGAAGAAGAAGGAGACAATCCTTTTCGATACAGATGAAGGCCCAAGACCTGGTACAACAATGGAAGGTCTTGCTAAGCTTAAGGCTCTTTATCCAAACGGAGTTGTTACAGCTGGTAATGCTTCAGGTATCAACGATGGTGCAGCTGCACTTGTTGTTATGTCTGAGGAGAAGGCTAAGGAACTTGGTGTTAAGCCACTTGCTACATGGGTAGCTGGTGCACTTGGCGGATGCGCTCCAGAAATCATGGGTGTTGGTCCAGTTCCAGCAACAAAGAAGGCTCTTGCTAAGGCAGGTCTTACAATTGATGATCTTGATGTATACGAAGCAAACGAAGCATTCGCTGCTCAGTCAGTAGCAGTTGGTAAGGAGCTTGGCTTCGATCTTAACAAGCTCAATCCAAACGGTGGTGCTATCGCTCTTGGACATCCAGTAGGAGCTTCAGGTGCTCGTATTCTTGTAACATTACTTTACGATATGATTCACAACCCAGAGTACAAGAAGGGTCTTGCTACTCTTTGCATCGGTGGCGGAATGGGTTGCGCAACTATCGTAGAAAAATATGAAGGTTAATTAGGAGGATAATAAAATGAAAGTAGGCGTAATTGGCGCAGGTACAATGGGCCAGGGCATTGCTAAGGCATTTGCTATGGTTGATGGTTATGAAGTAGCTCTTTGCGATATTAAGCAGGAGTGGGCAGAAGGCGGAAAGGACAAGATTGCTAAAGGTTATGCAAGACTTGTTGAAAAAGGCAAAATGGAGCAGGCAGCTGTAGATGCTATCTTAGCTAAGATTACTCCAGGTCTTAAGGAAGACCTTTGCAAGGATTGCGACCTCATCGTAGAGGCTGCTTTCGAGAATATGGAAGTTAAGAAGACAACATTCAAGGAGCTTGACGAAATCGCTAAGCCTGAGTGCATCTTCGCTTCAAACACATCTTCACTTTCTATCACAGAAATCGGAAATGGTCTTAACCGTCCAATGATCGGTATGCACTTCTTCAATCCTGCAGATAGAATGAAGCTTGTAGAAGTTATCGCTGGTGTTAACACACCTGCTGAGACTGTAGAGACAATCAAGAAGATTTCTGAGGAAATCGGAAAGACTCCTGTACAGGTTAACGAGGCTGCTGGTTTCGTAGTAAACCGTATCCTTATCCCAATGATCAACGAAGCTGCTTTCATCAAGATGGAAGGTGTTTCAGATATCGCTGGTATCGATGCAGCTATGAAGCTTGGTGCTAACCATCCAATGGGACCACTTGAGCTTGGTGATTTCATCGGTCTTGATATTTGCCTTGCAATCATGGACGTTCTTTACAACGAAACAGGTGACAGCAAGTATCGTGCTTGCCCACTTCTTCGTAAGATGGTTCGTGGTGGTAACCTTGGCTGCAAGTCTGGTAAGGGATTCTACGTATACAACGCAGACCGTACTAAGACAGCTGTAGACGCACAGTAATTCGTAATTAAGCCAGATTAGGCTTTATGTAAATTAAATTGAATTCATTACTACAGAGTAAAAATAGCCTGTAGCTGACAAGCTCTGATAATTCTCAAGCGAGACATTTAGTCGAGCGGAGAATTCATCAGTCTTGTAAGTGTAACAGGCGAGAGAATAACTAAAGTAATGAATTCTAACAATAAATTAAGGAGATTCAGATCATGGATTTTACATTAGATAAAAAGCATGAGATGGCTAGACAGTTATTCAGAGATTTCGCTCAGAATGAAGTTAAGCCAGTTGCTCAGGAAATTGATGAGACAGAGTGCTTCCCACGTGAGAACGTTGAGAAGATGATGAAGTATGGCTTCATGGGTATTCCAGTACCAAAGGAGTACGGCGGACAGGGATGTGATGTTCTTACATACATCATGTGCGTAGAGGAGCTTTCAAAGGTTTGCGGTACAACAGGTGTTATCGTTTCAGCACATACATCACTTTGCTGCGATCCTATTCTTACATATGGTACAGAAGAGCAGAAGCAGAAGTACTTAGTTCCACTTGCAAGTGGTAAGAAGCTTGGTGCATTCGCACTTACAGAGCCAGGCGCTGGTACAGATGCTCAGGGTGCTCAGACAAAGGCTGTTGAAGATGGAGATTCTTGGGTACTTAACGGTTCTAAGTGCTTCATCACAAACGGTAAGGAAGCTGACATCTACATCGTTATCGCAGTTACAGATATCGTTGAAGATGCTAAGGGACGTAAGTCTAAGAAGTTCTCTGCATTCATCGTAGAGAAGGACACACCAGGATTTACATTCGGTACAAAGGAGAAGAAGATGGGTATCCGTGCTTCTTCTACATACGAGCTTATTTTCCAGGATTGCCGTATTCCAAAGGAGAACCTCCTTGGACAGAGAGGTAAGGGATTTGGTATCGCTATGCACACACTTGATGGTGGACGTATTGGTATCGCTGCTCAGGCACTTGGTATTGGTGAAGGCTCAATCGACGCGACAATTGATTTCGTAAAGGAGAGAAAGCAGTTTGGTCGTCCAATCGCTGCATTCCAGAATACATCATTCCAGCTTGCTGATATGAAGGCTCGTATGGATGCTGCTAAGTATCTTGTTTACAAGGCTGCTTGCACAAAGGATCAGTATTTTGTTGATCACAAGACAAGCTACTCTGTAGAAGCTGCTGAGGCTAAGCTTTTCGCTGCTGAGGCTGCTATGGCTGTTACTACAAAGGCTGTTCAGCTCCACGGTGGTTACGGTTATACAAGAGAGTACGATGTTGAGCGCATGATGCGTGATGCAAAGATTACAGAAATTTATGAGGGAACATCTGAGGTTCAGAGAATGGTTATCTCTGGCTCAATGCTCAAATAATTTTGATTAGTAGCATTTAAGTTAAAGGAGATTAAATACATGAATATCGTAGTATGTATTAAACAGGTTCCTGATACAAAGGGCGGCGTTAAGTTTAACCCAGATGGAACTCTTGATAGAGCAGCTATGCTCGCAATTATGAATCCTGATGACAAGGCAGGCCTTGAGGCTGCTCTTCGTATCAAGGATGAGACAGGTGCAAAGGTTACAGTTCTTACAATGGGACTTCCTAAGGCAGATGATATGCTTCGTGAAGCTCTTGCTATGGGCGCTGATGAAGCAGTACTTGTTACAGATAGACGCCTCGGTGGCGCAGATACATGGGCTACATCTTCAACAGTTGCAGCTGCAGTAAAGAAACTTGATTATGATCTTATCATCACAGGTCGTCAGGCTATCGATGGTGATACAGCTCAGGTTGGTCCACAGATCGCTGAGCACCTTGGCCTTCCAGTTATCTCTTATGCAGAGGACATCAAGGTTGAAGGAAACAGCGTAATCGTTAAGCGTCAGTACGAAGACAGATATCATGAGATTAAGGCTCAGATGCCATGTCTTATTACAGCTCTTTCAGAGCTCAACGAGCCACGTTATATGACTCCAGGCGGAATCTTTGATGCTTATGATAAGGAAGTAACAGTATGGGGCCGTGATGATCTTACAGATCTTGATGATGCAAACATCGGTCTTGCTGGTTCTCCAACAAAGATTGCAAAGGCTTCTGATAAGGTACGTAAGGGTGCAGGCGAGAAGGTTGCACTTGATCCTAAGGAGTCAGTAGAATATATCGTTGGCAAGCTTAAAGAAAAGCATGTAATTTAATAAGAGGAGGCAAATATAATGTCATTAGAAGAATACAAGGGCGTAGCTATATTCGCTCAGCAGGTTGATAATAAACTTAGCTCAATTGCCTTCGAACTTATCGGTAAGGCACATGAGCTTGCAGCAGATTTAGGAACAGATGTAACAGCAGTAGTACTTGGTAGCAACATTGCTAACCTTGCAGATGAGCTCGCTGAGTACGGTGCAGACAAGGTTGTTGTTATTGATAATCCAGCACTTGAAACATATCGTACAGAGCCATATGCACAGGCTCTTACAGCTTATATTAATGAGTACAAGCCAGAAATCATGCTCGTTGGCGCAACAGCTATCGGTCGTGATCTTGGTCCTACAGTTTCAGCTAGAGTTAAGACAGGTCTTACAGCTGACTGTACATCACTTGAGATTGGTGATTTCCCACTTCAGGCTAGAGAAGGTCAGGAGCAGAAGCACAATCAGCTTCTTATGACTCGTCCAGCATTCGGTGGAAACACAATCGCTACAATCGCATGCCCAGACAACCGTCCACAGATGGCTACAGTTCGTCCAGGTGTTATGCAGAAGCTTGAAAAGCAGGCAGGTCGCAAGGCAGAAGTTATTAACTTCAAGCCAGAGCTTAAGGAAAACAATAGATTCGTTGAGATTCTTAACATCGTAAAGAACGTTGCAACAACAGTAGATATCATGGATGCAAAGATCCTTGTATCTGGTGGTCGTGGAGTTGGTTCTCCAGAGAACTTCAAGCTCCTTGATGATCTTGCAGAGGTTCTTGGTGGTACAGTATCTTGCTCACGTGCAGTAGTAGATGCTGGCTGGAAGCCAAAGGATCTTCAGGTAGGTCAGACAGGTAAGACAGTTCGTCCTAACGTTTACTTTGCAATCGGTATCTCTGGTGCTATTCAGCATACAGCAGGTATGGAAGAGTCAGATATCATCATTGCTATCAACAAAGATGAGACAGCTCCTATCTTTGACGTAGCTGATTACGGTATCGTTGGAGATCTTAACAAGATTCTTCCAGCTCTTACAGAGGCACTCAAGGCTGAGGTTGCTTCAAAATAATTCCTTTAAGGGCAATATCTATTCTTTTAGAAGTATAGATTTTTCCTATAATTTCTTTCTTTAATTTTATGAGGGCAAGTCCAGATGGGCTTGCCCTCAAGCTTTTATTTTGCATGTTAAAGTGCTACAATCAACCTATGAATAATTCAAAAAAAATCGATATGATCCATGGCCCGCTCTTGGGCAAATTAATTATCTTTACAATACCTATTATTTTATCAGGTGTTTTGCAACTTCTTTTTAATGCAGCTGATGTAATAGTAGTGGGTCGTTTTGCTGGCGAAGCGAGTCTAGCAGCCGTAGGTTCCACAGGTGCTCTTATAAATTTAATGACTAACTTGTTTATTGGTATGTCCGTTGGTGCAAATGTATGCGCAGCTCAGTTTTATGGCGCAAATCAACATGACGACGTTAAAAAGACAGTTCATACAAGTACTGCTTTTTCATTGATTTGTGGCGTATTTCTTGTATTTGTTGGATTGTTTTTGGCCAGACCTATACTTGAGATAATGGGGTCACCTGAAGATGTTATTGGCTTGGCTGCATTGTATGTTCGTATATATTTTATTGCAATGCCAGCTATCATGCTGTACAACTTCCTGGCAGCAATTCTTAGGGCAGCAGGAGATACTACTCATCCTCTTGTTTTCCTTACTATTGCCGGTGTTGTAAATGTTATTCTTAATCTTATCCTGGTTATTTGTTTCAATATGGGTGTCGCAGGAGTTGCTATTGCCACTGCCACATCTAGCTATATTTCTTGTTTCTTATTAGTTGGGTTCTTTATGAAGCAAGAAGATGCATTACGACTTGAGTTTTCTAAGATTAAAATAGATAAGAGAATATTAAATCGTATTATAAGAATTGGATTACCTGCCGGAATTCAGGGAACTGTCTTCTCTCTGTCTAATGTTGTTATTCAGTCGGCAATCAATTCATTTGGTACAGCGGTAATAGCTGGATCGTCAGCTGCTGCCAGCATCGAAGGCTTTGTATATGTATCAATGAACTCAGTATCTCAAACTACTGTTACCTTTGTTGGTCAGAACTATGGAGCTGGAGATGAGCATCGTGTTAAGAAGGTTATATTTGAGACACTTGGTATAGTAATTGTAGTTGGTCTTACAATGGGCAATTTAGCCTACCATTTTGCAACTCCACTGCTTGGTATCTACACAGACAGTGCAGATGCAATAGCAGCCGGAACCCTGCGTCTTTTCTGGGTTTGCTGTCCATATTTCCTTTGTGGAGTCATGGATACACTAACAGGTGGGCTGAGAGGATTGGGACGTTCTACAGTTCCTATGATAGTGTCGTTGTTGGGAGCATGTGTAACCAGATTAATCTGGATTGCCACATATTTCCACGTTCATCATACACAATCAGTACTGTTTTTCTCATACCCTGGAAGCTGGCTGTTGACCCTTAGCGTCCACAGCATCTGCCTCGTAGTGGTATATCGTGGTTGGGTAAAGCGTAAAGCGTCCGAGGTGAGAATTTAAATCGTAAATTAATAAACGTTAAGCGACAAGAACTTTACACTAAATGAGCCTGTAGCTAACAAGCTATGATAATTCTAAAGCGAGAAATGCTCGAGCGTAGAATTATCATGCTTGTGAGCGTGACAGGCGGACTAGGGGGTTAGTTATGTATTGGAAAGAAATGCTTGGAGCTATTGCTAAGCCTAATAAGGATGGAAAGACTTATGAGCTTTCAACAGACTATAAGTTTGAAGGCTTGTTAGAGTATCCACGTCCTCAGCTTCAGCGCAAATCTTATATTAATTTAAATGGTCAGTGGGACTATCGAATTATAAATGGTAAGGGACAAGTATGCAGTTCGGGCAGTATACTTGTCCCTTTTTCACCAGAAACTAAGCTTTCTGGTACGGATATGCACATCCTTCTTCCAGAGGAAACATTGGAATACACAAAGGTATTTGAGATAGATAAGGTGAAAAGATCAAAGCATTTGTTACTTCACTTTGGAGCGGTAGATCAGGTGGCTCATGTGTCTTTAAATGGCATTAATTTAGGCTCCCATGAAGGTGGATTTACTGCATTTACCTTTGATATCACAGATTATGTTGTAGAGGGAAATAACGAGCTAAAAGTTAAGGTTAGGGACTATACAGACAGAATTGGATATGCTAGAGGAAAACAAAGCATTGAGCCATCAGGCATGTGGTATACAGCACAAAGCGGCATATGGCAGACAGTATGGATGGAATGGGTGCCAGATGCTTTTGTGACGGATTTAAAGATTAATCCAGACATTGATGGAAATAAGCTAAATATGATAATAAAGGTGTCTGAAATGAAGGGACATCTGGATATATCATCCTCAAATCAAGATTTAATAAAAGAGTACAGGGTTGATAATATCAAGGATGATAAGCTTTATGTGACTATAGAACTCAATCAGTATCAGCTGTGGTCACCAGAAGACCCGGTACTTTACTTTTTAAATATAAGCTATGGCAAGGATAGTTTTTCTACATACTTTGCCATGAGGCATTTTGGTGTGGCTAGGGACGAAAAGGGAATTCCTCGCCTTACATTGAATCATAAGCCTTATTTTATGAACGGTATATTAGATCAGGGGTACTATCCTGAGAGTCTTATGACTCCACCATCTGATGCAGCCATGATAAATGATATTGAAACCATCAAATCATTGGGCTTCAATATGATTCGCAAACACTGCAAGATTGAGCCTATGCGCTGGTATTTCCATTGTGACAGGCTAGGAATGATTGTATGGCAGGATATTGTCAATGGCGGCACAAAATACGATATGAACATGATTTGCAATATTCCCACTGTGGTGCGTCCATTTGGTAATGCAAAGGATAAAAACAGACTTTTCCTTAGATTTACCGGAAGAAATACTGAAAAATCAAAGGAAGTATGGTTTAAGGAATGCAGGGAAATGATGCATCAGCTTTATAATGTACCTTCATTAGGCCAGTGGTGCCTATTTAATGAGGGATGGGGGCAGTTTGATGCTGCAGGTTGCCTTGATTTTGCCGAAGAAATCGATGATACAAGGCCTATTGATGCTGCTTCTGGATGGTTCCATGAGGGTTGTGGAGATGTTTTCTCTGAGCATGTTTATTTTGAAGAATTAAAGGTAAAGCGAAACAGAAGACCTTATGTTATCTCTGAATATGGCGGATATTCTCTTAAAGTGGGGACTCACGTGAAGAGAGACGCTGTTTATGGATACAAAAAATATCAACAGCAACATGAGTTGCAGAATGCTTATGATGAGCTTATGGCAAAAATAAAGTCCCTCCAGGAAGAGGGACTAAGTGCTGCGGTGTTCACTCAAGCTACTGACATCGAAGATGAGGTTAATGGCTTGATGACTTATGACAGGAAGGTGCAAAAACTGTATTAAACCAGCTCTGAGGGAATGCCATACCAAAGATGATTCCCATTACGATTGCACCTGCTGTTTTGATGGTGGATAACCCGTAAGAACCGAAGGTTTCCATGTTGTTCATAATTAAATAGTAAGAAGTATAGTAGATTCCGGCACCAGGTACCAATGGGAATATTCCCGCTATAAGGTACACGGTGACGGGATTTTTTCTTTTTACAGCCAGTGAACGTGAAAACAGTGTAAGGAACAAAGAACCTATCATGTTTCCAAGTGTTGGTGCACCAAGGAAGGAGGATATTATAGAGTAGGATATCCAGCCAATGGCACCAGAAATTCCACAAAATAGAAGCTCTGACTTTGGTGCGGAAAAAATCATTGCAAAAGCTAATGTGGCTACCATAGCTACTATAAATTGAATTATGTAATCAGCTATCATTAGATGTAAGCACCTCCTCCTATGAAATGAGCAAAGGTGATTACAACACCAACTCCTACAGCAATACAGAAGGCTGTAAGAAGGGCGTCTATAAGTCGAATAGAGCCAGACAAATAGTCGCTGTTGATAAAATCACGAATGCTGTTAGTAAGAGGAATACCTGGTACTAATGGCATAATTGCACCGATGATTATTTTGTCATAGTGAACTGGAAGCCCTACTGCATAAAAGAGAATAGCAGTAAGGGATATAACCATACTTGCTAATACGTTAGTAATTGTTTTGGAATTACCCATGCGTGCTTCAAAATGAAGGAATAATCTAAGGACTGCACCAACTATGCAGGCGATTAAAGCATCTAAAACTGTTCCTCCATATAGATAAGAAAATCCACCACATCCAATGGCAGTGGCAATTATCAACATTGGAAAATTGTAAGAAGGAATTCGTTTACATTCTTCCAGCTTTGCCCATGCTTCATCTAGTGTGATCTCTTTTGAACAGACTTCACGGCATAAAGCATTCAGCCCAGCGATACGTCCTAAGTGGGTTGGATACATCGGTACATGTCTGATCATTGAGCTGGCGTGCTCGGTAACCTCATCTGCACTTGCGAATATTCCGTTACTCAATACGTACACATCGCAGTCGGTAATATCATATGAATTTAAAATGGCGAGGACACTGTCCTCGACCCTGTAAACCTCTGCTCCATTTCTAAGAAGAATGTCTCCTAGTTCCACAGCAAAGGACAATACTTTTTTTGTATCTGACATTGTTGCTCCCTAAAATAAAAATTCTACTTTGATTATCCATTATTAACAGAAGTTTTTCAACCAAATGTGTAGTTATTTACAATTGTGGATAACTTTTGGGGAAAACTTTGTTCGTTGAAATGTGTATCACTGAAACGTTATCGCTGATAAATTCAACGTTTGTTGGCATTTTGATTGAGTGCAATTTGTGGATAAATATGTTAATAACATGGAAAATAGAAGTTATCCTCAACTGAAAAAAATCCATTGTGGAAATTGTGGATAAGTCAAGTTGCTGGTTGAGACTAATATCAACAAGGCAATTTTTATTAATGTTTTCTTAAATAAACCTATGAATTGTAGGGCATTTAAGGTAATTGTGATATAATGTTTGACGGATTACAGAAATTAGGAGGTCTAATAATGGCAGAGAAAGAAACATGTGCTTCAGCTAGTTCTTGTAGCAGAGGCTCTTGTGAAGGCTGTCCATCTGCAGAGGCAGCAAAAAAAGGAGTTAGAAATACAGCATTTTTAGAAGAACAGAATAAGAATTCTAATATAAAACATGTTATCGGAGTTGTATCTGGTAAGGGTGGAGTTGGTAAATCATTAGTTACTTCTTCACTTGCTGGTGTAATGGCTAGAGCAGGTTATAGTGTTGGTATTCTTGATGCAGATATTACAGGCCCATCTATTCCAAAGATGTTTGGTGTACACGGCCCAGCTATGGCTAACGATGACGGTACATTCCCAGAGGTTGCTGAGGACGGTACAAAAATCATGTCTATCAACCTTATGCTTGAGGATGAGGAAGCACCAGTTATCTGGAGAGGTCCAGTTATCGCAGGTGTTGTAAAGCAGTTCTGGACAGACACACAGTGGGGCGATATCGATTATTTATTCGTAGATATGCCACCTGGAACAGGTGATGTTCCTCTTACATGCTTCCAGTCACTTCCTGTAGACGGAATTGTTATCGTAACAAGCCCACAGGAATTAGTACAGATGATTGTTAAGAAGGCATACAACATGGCAGATATGATGCACATTCCAGTGCTTGGCCTTGTTGAAAACTATTCATATATTGCCTGCCCAGATTGTGGAAAGAAAATCGAAATCTTCGGTGAGAGCCACATCGATGAGGTTGCAGCAAGCCTTAATATTCCAGTACTTGGCAAGATGCCACTGGATAGAGCTTTCGCAACAGCTGCAGATGCAGGACGCATCTATGATGTACCTAACGAGTACCTCCAGGGGGCTAAACAAGTACTCGAGTCTTTATAATACTTAAGTCCAGCTGTTACTTTAACAAGCATTATGATTTCTTCGTTCGACAACACGTCTCACTTAAGAAATATAATAGCTTGTTAAAGACAGCTTCACTAAGTATTGTTAAAACTAGAATAAATTATTAAGAAAACTGTTGCGTCGTAGGCGCAAACGGTGGATTAGGAGAATTAATTATGGCACAGAATCCAGTAGTTACAATCGAAATGGAAAACGGCGATATCATGAAAGCTGAGCTTTATCCTGAGATTGCGCCAAACACAGTTAATAACTTTATTAGCTTGATTAACCACAACTTCTATGATGGAGTTATCTTCCATAGAGTTATCAAGGGCTTTATGCTTCAGGGTGGAGATCCAGATGGAACAGGTATGGGTGGCCCAGGATACTCTATCAAGGGTGAATTTACAAGCAATGGCTTTAAGAACGATTTAAAGCATGAGCCAGGTGTACTTTCAATGGCTCGTACAATGATGCCAAACTCAGCAGGTAGCCAGTTCTTCATTATGCACAAGAATAGCCCACATCTTGATGGCGACTATGCTGCATTTGGTAAGGTTATCGAAGGTATGGATGTTGTTAACAAAATCGCTGAGACAGATACAGACTGGTCAGATAGACCTGTTAACGAGCAGAAGATGAAGAAGGTTACTGTTGAGACTTTCGGAGTTGAGTATCCAGAACCAGAGAAGTACTAATTATTAGCTTTGCTAAAACAACTATTGCCACAATCATAATGTTGTGATATCATAGCGGCACGCGTTTTGCGTGTCGCTTTTTCATTTATTTCATTCATATCCCAATAATATTATGGAACTTAATAATTTAAGGCTTTGTTTTGCTTTATGGATAGGAGTAGAGGCTATTTCTATACTTGCCGCCTTTTGCCATAAACACAGAAGTAATAAGGCTTTTCGCATGAAACAGCTATATTTCAATAGAATGCTTTATTTAATGGAAAGAAAAGTGCAAAGGGAGAGCTTACTTCAGGAATGCTACTTGAATACCGCATCCTGCAAGGCATTACAGAGGTTGCTTTTTAAGGCTTTAAGTCTACAAAACCCCAATAGCGGATTTAGATATATGACGAAAGCTTTATATTGTGAACCCGTTAGACTATTAAATGGGTATCTTATAAACAGCAAGGATAGAAAATTGACCAAAGATACGTTGGAGTATTTTCGAGAGCAATTGGAATTGTGGATAACTTCCAGAAAAAAGCTGCAAGAACATTTAAATACTAACAGGCTTATCTACATAATTGAAAAGACAATTTTTATGATTGCAAATTTGGCGTTATATTTCAGAAGTAGACTAAATATTACCCTGTTTATATTTATTGTTGTCAATACAATTGGAGTAGTTTTGTTCATTGTTCTGGATTATGAATGTGTTGTTGTAGATGAGGAATTCCGTGACAGAAAACTTGCAAGAAATGATGCAGTAGAAAAAAAGACCCTAAAACCAGCCCACAGAATGAAAGAAATCTTTCAAACTGTAGCTAGTCTGGGTCTAATAATCAATGTAACTATTCTTGTGGAGCAGTATCTTGATAAGGTAATTTGATTCTAAGCTTTGTGATACGCTTTTTATCAACTGCAAGCACGCGAACTATGGTGCCATTTTCTGATACGTAGGTTTCACCGGCGTTTGGAAAATGATCGAAGGCTCCAACTATGTATCCGCCGATGGTATCATAGTCTTCGCTTGTAAATCCTAGAGGGATTATATTACATAAATCTTCTAGATTCATTGAACCGAGAACCTGGTATTCTCTATCGTTTAGACGTACGATTGGGTCTTCCTCATCTTCATCGTACTCATCACGAATCTCGCCAACAATTTCTTCCAACAAGTCTTCCATGGTTATCATTCCGGATAAATCACCATATTCATCCAAAACAATGGAGACTGTTGTAGATTCTTCACGCATCTCATCAAAAAGATCAGATACGTTTTTCATTTCATAAGTAAAGTAAACATCGCGAAGGTAGTTTCTAACAGAGAAGTCATCACCTGGAACAAGTCCAAGGAAATCCTTCATATTCACCATGCCGATAATTTTTTCACTGTCTGGCTCACAAACAGGAAGTCGTGTAAACATGTCTTCTTTAAACACTGATATTAAATCGTTATAAGAGATATCAGCGTCAACCATGGTCATATCGATACGCGGAATCATAACTTCTTTTGCACAAGCATCAGAGAAGTCGAACACTTTGTGTATCATGGTGCGCTCATCGCCTTCAATTTCACCACTTTCATGGCTGGCATCTACCATTATTCTAAGCTCATCCTCAGTTATAGTGTCATCCTTGAAATCAGGATCGATTCCAAAAAGCTTTATACAAAGTCCTGCCAGGAAATTAATTATTATAATAACTGGAGTAAGCAACCACATCAGTCCACTGATTATAGGTGCGAATAGAAGACTGAGGGATGTGGAATTAATAGTTGCTATAGACTTTGGAGTGATTTCGCCGAATATCAATATTAATAATGTAAGAATACCTGTAGCGATTCCTGCTCCAACGCTGCCAAATATGTCTATTGCAAGGGTTGTTGCAAGGGAAGATGCTGACAGGTTCACAATGTTATTTCCTATTAGTATGGCAGATAACATTTTTTTAGGACGGGTGACAACATTTAAAACCCTGGCGGCTTTCTTATTGCCATCGTCTGCCATAGTTTTCAGTTTGATTTTATTTACTGTTGTTAGTGCTGTTTCTGCTGATGAAAAGAAAGCGGAAAGGACTAACAATAATATGAGAATTATCAGTCTAATTAACAGGTGTGTATCCAATAATGTATGCTCCTTTTACCAAAAATATTATTTCGTCAGTTAATAACTAGAATTATACATATGGTAAAAAGTTGTTGCAAGGATAACCTACCCAAAGGGGTTCATCTTTGCTAAAATGGATGCTATGAGAAAAAGAATTCTATGTGTATTACTAACTTTAATAATGACAGCATCCTTTGCAGGATGTGGTAAATATAGCCAGTCTGAAATCGACTTGAGAGACCAGGGAATTGAGCAGATGGATGCAGGAAACTATGAAGAAGCCATCACCCTTTTCGACCAGGCACTTGCCAAATCCATTGGTAAGGTTACTGATTTAGAGATAGACATTAACTATTACAAAGCAGCAGCTCAGTTCTCCGCAGGTTCATTTGACGATGCAGTAAAGACTTACACTTACCTTATCAAATATGACTGCGATAATTACGAGGCCTACTTCCTTAGAGGAAGCATTTATGCAACAGAAGGGGAAATCGGAGAGGCCATCACAGATTATGATGCTGCTGTAGCCATTGATGAAAAGAATTACCTATTATATATACAGATTTATGAAAACCTTAATTCTTTAGGTTACACGGATCAGGGATTGGTTTATTTAAACAATGCTTTGGATGTATCTGATAAATCAGCCAATGCAAAATACTACAAAGGCCGAATATACTACATGCTTGGTCAAACCGCTGATGCTCAGGAATACCTTCAGGCAGCAGTTGATAAAGATGTAATAGAAGCAAAGCTTTATCTGGCAAAGCTATATCAGGATTCTGGGGACTATGATTCAGCACAGACTCTGTTAGAAGAGTATGCTGCATCAGATGAAGTTACCAGTAGCGCTCTTGCAGCACTAGGTGATATTGAGATGACAAATGGCAACTATGAAAACGCCTTAGGATACTATCAGGCAGGGTTGAGTCTGGATTCAATAGACAATATGTCTGAACTTATGAAGGGACAGGTTGCAGCACTTGAAAAGCTGGAAAGATACTCAGAAGCTAAGGATGTGTTGACACAATATCTTGAGAGTTATCCAAATGATGAAGAGGCATCAAAAGAGTTAATATTCTTGGAGACAAGATAAAATACGTAAAATGGGCACACTATATATGGTGTGTCCATTTTGTGTTAAAATACCAAATATTGTGTGTGTTGAAACGTGATTCTACTTAGAAAATAATCAAATTCTTGGAAGCAATTTAGGTAATTATGACGAAAAGCACAATATCTAGTCTTTTTAAATTGAATATCACCCTATATTTTGATAACATATAACCAAGTCGAAAATGCCTTGAAAGAAGGTGGAGGGGGAGTCCTTTTTTTGACATTATAAGGATACTAGAGAAAGGAATATTTGGTGAGTAGAATTGTTTGATGTTGTAAAAAGAGATGGTCAAGTCGCAGAATTCAATTTAGGCAAAATTAACGATGCGATAGCAAAGGCTTTTGAAGCTACTGGAAAGGAATACAACGACGATATTATCGGATTATTGTCGCTTAGAGTATCGGCTGATTTCCAGAACAAAATTAAAGAAAGCAAGATCTCGGTGGAGGATATTCAGGACTCAGTAGAAAACGTACTTGAGCAGACTGGATATACAGATGTTGCTAAGGCATATATTCTTTACAGAAAACAGCGTGAAAAGATGCGCAACATGAAGTCTACAGTTCTCGATTACAAGAACGTTGTAGATAGCTATGTTAAGGTTGAGGACTGGAGAGTTAAGGAGAATTCCACAGTTACATATTCTGTAGGTGGTCTTATTCTTTCAAACTCTGGTGCAATCACAGCTAATTACTGGCTTTCAGAGATTTATGATGAGGAAATTGCACAGGCACACCGCAATGCAGATATCCACATTCATGATCTTTCAATGCTTACAGGTTATTGTGCAGGTTGGTCACTTAAGCAGCTTATTCAGGAGGGCTTAGGTGGAATCACAGGAAAGATTACATCTGCTCCAGCAAAGCACCTTTCAGTACTTTGCAACCAGATGGTAAACTTCCTTGGTATCATGCAGAATGAGTGGGCTGGTGCTCAGGCATTCTCATCATTTGATACATATCTTGCACCATTTGTTAAGGCTGATAACCTTTCATATCAGGAAGTTAAAAAGTGCCTTGAGGCATTTATATACGGTGTAAACACTCCATCACGTTGGGGTACACAGGCACCATTCTCAAATATCACTCTTGATTGGACAGTACCAAACGACTTGGCAGAGCTTCCAGCTATCGTTGGTGGTAAAGAGCAGGATTTCAAGTATAAGGACTGCAAGAAGGAAATGGACATGGTTAACAAGGCATTCCTTGAAATCATGATCGAAGGCGACGCTAACGGTCGTGGATTCCAGTATCCAATCCCTACATACTCTATCACTCGTGATTTTGATTGGTCTGACACAGAAAACAACAGACTATTATTCGAAATGACTGCAAAGTATGGTACTCCATACTTCAGCAACTACATCAATTCCGATATGGAGCCAAGCGATGTTCGTTCTATGTGCTGCCGTCTTCGTCTTGATCTTCGTGAGCTTCGCAAGAAGTCAGGTGGATTCTTTGGTTCAGGCGAGAGCACAGGTTCTGTAGGTGTAGTTACAATCAATCTTCCTCGTATTGCATACCAGGCAAAGGATGAGGCAGATTTCTATGCTAGATTAGATAAGCTTATGGATATCAGCGCGCGTTCACTTAAGATTAAGCGTGGCGTTATCACAAAGCTTCTTGATGAGGGATTATACCCATACACAAAGAGATACCTTGGAACTTTCAACAACCACTTCTCTACAATCGGTCTTATCGGTATGAACGAAGTAGGTCTTAATGCAAACTGGCTTCGTGCAGATATGACTAGCAAGAAGACACAGGAGTTTGCAAAGGATGTCCTTAATCACATGCGTGAGCGTCTTTCTGATTATCAGGAGATGTACGGCGACCTTTACAACCTTGAGGCTACACCAGCTGAGTCTACAACATACCGTTTTGCAAAGCATGATAGAGAGCAGTTCCCAGATATCATTACAGCAGGTAAAGAAGGCGACACACCATTCTATACAAACAGCTCACACATGCCAGTAGAGTACACATCAGACATTTTTGATGCTCTTGATGTTCAGGATGAGCTCCAGACACTTTATACATCTGGAACAGTATTCCATGCATTTATTGGCGAGAAGCTTCCTACATGGGAATCAGCAGCAAATCTTGTACGTAAGATTGCTGAAAACTACAAGCTTCCATACTACACATTGTCTCCAACATACTCAGTATGTAAGGATCATGGCTACATCGCTGGTGAGCACTACACATGCCCACACTGTGGCAAGACAGCAGAGGTTTACAGCCGTATCACTGGTTACTATCGTCCAGTACAGAACTGGAACGAAGGAAAGGCTCAGGAGTACAAGAACCGTAAGCTTTACGATATTGCAGGTTCTATATGCCGCCGTGCTGGAGAAAAGCAGGCAGCAAAGGCTGAACAGCCTGAAATCAACCTTGAGGTAGTTTCAGAGGAGCCAACAACAGGTGTTAAATATCTCTTCACTACAAAGACATGTCCAAACTGCGCTAGAGCAAAGGAGATCCTTGAGGATGAGGATTACATCCTTGTAGATGCTGAGGAACAGGTTGATATGACAAAGAAATATGGCGTTATGCAGGCGCCTACTCTTGTAGTAGTTAACGGCGATGATGTTAAGCGTTATGCTAACGCAAGCAATATCCAGAAATATGTGGATGAAAACTAAACAAAGATTTTAAAATGAAAAATACTCTTATGGCATCCATAAGAGTATTTTTTTTGTTATTATAGGTTTAGTTTAAAAATAGGGAGAAGGAAAATGGAATACGGTTTTAAAGAGTACAAGAAGGCTGAGATAAAACGTAATCATCTCAATTTGGGGCAGGTTAGAGCAGATGGAAGTAGCTATCAGGTAAATAGCTTGTACCTTGAGAAGGATGGCAAGCCTTGGATTGGAATAATGGGGGAGTTTCACTTTGTGCGATATCCTCGTAGTGACTGGGAGATGGAGCTGGCCAAGATGAAGGCTGGCGGAATCACAACAGTGGCTTTCTATGTGTTTTGGATATATCACGAGGAGATAGAAGGACAGTATGATTTTACTGGAGACAGAAATCTGCGATATTTTGTAGAGCTGTGCCAAAAACTAGGTCTTACTGTGATGCTAAGGATTGGACCATGGGCCCATGGAGAGGTTAGAAATGGTGGTTTCCCTGATTGGCTTTTGAAAAAGGGCTACAAGCTGAGAACAAATGACGCTGGATATTTGGAATGTGTCAGAGGCTGGTATTCAAAGATTTATGAGCAGGTGCAGGGGCTTTTCTTCAAAGACGGTGGCCCTATTATAGGTATTCAGATTGAAAATGAGCTTGTAGATCAGTGCGAACACTTAGGAAAGCTCAAGGAAATAGCTGTTTCAATTGGTTTTGATGTGCCTATTTGGACTGTGACAGGATGGGATAGATTGTACGGAGCAAAGTTTCCAGTAAAGGAATTTCTGCCAGTGTTTGGTGGATATGTGGATGCTCCATGGCTAGATCATACAAAGCCACTTTCTCCATCACATCACTTCACATTTAATACCATCAGAAATGATGCTGCCATAGGTGTAGATTTGATTAATGAAACAGATGACGAGGGCTGGAGACTTCCTTATGAGGATTATCCATTTGCTACTTGTGAGCTGGGCAGTGGACTTCCTACTTCGTATATACGTAGGCCGTATGTGGCGCCAATGGATGCCTATGCACTTAGCCTGGTAAAGCTAGGATGCGGAAATAATCTGGTAGGTTACTACATGTATCATGGGGGCACTAACAAACTTGGTGCGCTTTCCACATTGCATGAAAGCAAGGCTACTGGATATCCTAATGATTATGCAATCTTGAATTACGATTTCATGACTTGCATTGGTCAGTATGGCCAGGTCAGGGATCAATATAGACTTTGTAATTTGCTCCATATGTTTATAAATGATTTTGGTGATATTCTGGCACCAATGGAGCATGTAGGAAGCCAGACTTTTGTGGAAGCTGATGATGCAGATAGCCTAAGATATGCTATGCGTACTGATGGACACAGTGGTTTTGTGTTTATAAATCATCATCAGAGAAGCTTGAAGCTAAATGATATTAAGGATGTAGTGATAGACACTGGAAGTGTAAAGTTCCCACAGTTTGATGTAAAAGGTGATGTGGCATTTATTCTGCCATTTAATCTATCATTTTCAAATCATAATATAGACTATGCCACAGCTCAATTGCTTTGCAAAGACGATAATACTCTGTTCTTTGCAGCAGTGCCTGGTGTAAAGCCTGAGTATTCTGTGGATGGAAAGGTGATTGCGGTGGATGATTCTACCCATGTAAGCCATAACCAGGTAGGAGATTTAACTATAGTCACTATCCCATGGGAAGTGGCTCTATATTTGCGAAAAGTGGATGGAAAAGTCTATGTTGAAAGAAATATCAACAAGGGAATATGCCACACAAATCTTAAAATTGAGGACAGTGTTTATACACCTGAGCTGGATTATCCAGAGGAGTTTTCAGTATGTGGTGGAAAAGAGTTGCAATGCAAAAAGCTATCTGTGGATAGTCCAGAAGGACTAGTTTCTATTAATATGGAATTTGATGTGGCACAGATTATTGCAGATGGAAAGCTGGTGGCCGACTGTTATTACTATGGCAAGCCATGGGAAATCCCAGCATCACTTATCTATGGTAAAGAAACATACATGGTTTACACACCTTTGAATAAAGAAGTCTATATGGATTTTGATGAAAGCTTGAAGTAACAAAAAGTTTTCAAAAATTTAATATTTGCTTTATTGTATTTGGGAAAAGTAATAGTTACTATTTTTATAGTGACTATTATTTTTTTATAATCTGTGGAGCATAATATGGATAACGTAATCGATTATATAAAATGGTACAAAGACTACTCATTTCAGGAGAAGCCACTTAAAGAGGTGGACAACTTTATCCTGTGTAAGCTTGCATATCTGATACTTGAGGATGTAAAGCTCGACAAGCCTAGACCATTTAGGGATGTTGTTTATGAAGTGATGGCCAAAACTGGAATCCAGGGCACATTCTATGGCAAAGAAGAAATCGTTACTTTAGCTGCCGATTCTAAAAGATACGGAGAAATGCTTTTAGTAAAGCATGAGGATGTATTGGATGAATCAATATCAGCCCAGTTTTCTGCTATGACCTTTGATTTGACAGATGAAATCAGATTCGTTGCATATCGTGGAACGGACGATACCATGGCAGGCTGGAAGGAAGATTTCATGATAAGCTTTACTGAGACTGAGGCACAAAAGAAAGCCTTAGCTTATTTGGAAGAAGCCTTCGATGAAAAACATCAGGTAATAGTGGCAGGTCACAGCAAAGGTGCCAATCTTGCGCTTTATGCTTCTACACATATTTCAGACGAATATCAAAAGTGGATAGAGCATGTGTATCTGAATGATGGCCCAGGACTTTGTCCGGAAGTATGCGATAAATCCTGTGTTTCAAAAATAAAAGATAAAGCAACCAGATATGTTCCGGAGTATTCTATCTTTGGACAGCTGTTTGAAGAACACGATATTCCACAGGTAATTGTAAAGAGCACAAATGAAGGTGTCATGCAGCATGACCCTACATCCTGGGCAGTTGCTCATGGAAATCCTTTCGTTAGCGACGGCTTTGATCCGGGATGCGTTTTTATAAATCAGGTTCTTAATCAGTGGATAGAAAGTGTTAACAATACTAAGCGAACAAGCTTTGTTAACGATTTGTTTAATGCTATCGATAAGGCAGGCATTAAAACAACCAGTCAGGTAGTGGCGAAGGGACCTTTCGCCATAGAAAAGATTTTGATTGAGCTTTTAGCTCTTGATAAAGAGACTGTAAAGACTTTCTGGAAACTGCCTATTACAGCAGCTTTAGACAAAGCGCCAGATGAAAAGAAGGCTAAAAAGATAAAGGAAGAGATTAAAAAGAAGGATTGGCTTCCATATGTGGGCATGATTTTATGTAGTGTAGTTCTGTTCATTATTCCAGAGTATATTTTACAGACAGCCATTAGCTTGGCGCTGTTTGCAGTAATCGTGTTTGAGATAGCCGTTACTATCAGGCACTTATACAAGGCAAAATGGAATCTACAGGAAGAATCTGCGAGAGTATATATATGTCTTGGAATGGTTGGTGTATACGCTATGCTTCTTGTAAAAGAAGATGCCATTTTCTTAATAGGTAGTGCAGTAATTGGCGTATCATTTTTAGCTTGGGCCTACCGCAATGCCATTGCTTTCAGAAATCTTTGTGAGAGAACAGAAAAGAAAGAAAGACGTGGCGAAAAGATAAAGCTTATAGCTGAAATTTCTATCCTCATTATATTGGGAGGATTCATTTTGGTAGCGCCAAAGGATACTTTGGGATGGTATATGGTATTTCTTGGAATTGTGTTACTTACCGACGGAATTATCAATCTTATAATGATATTTAACAGAATTTTAACATCAAGACGCGCTATTTAATTTTACAAAATCAAATTTAGGTGTTAGAATATATGTCGTGAATAAAATTGAAAACATACCTTGACCTAAAGTTAACTTTAGGAAGTATTATAAGTATGAATTCGGAGGTTATAGCAATATGAAGGAATATAGACAAGAATTTTTCAAGGGCGAGCGAGCTCTTTATGCAGCAGAGGATGCTGTAATTTATGATTCAATCTTTGATGAGGGCGAGTCACCATTAAAGGAAAGCAAGAATATAGAGGTATACCACTCTCAGTTTAAGTGGAAGTATCCAATTTGGTATTCAAACAATGTAAAGGTAGAAAACTGTAACTGGTTCGAGATGGCTCGTTCTGGTGTATGGTACACAAACAATATCGAAATTAAGAATTCTCTTATCACAGCTCCAAAGAATTTCAGAAGATGTGATGGAGTAACACTTGATAATGTAGACCTTACAAATGCAGAAGAGACATTCTGGATGTGTAAGAACATCAATCTTAAGGATGTTACAGCAAAGGGACATTACTTTGCTATGAACTCTGAGAACATCGAAATTGATAATCTCAGACTTGATGGTAACTATTCATTCGATGGTGGCAAGAATATTACTATCAGAAATTCAGTTATCCTTTCAAAGGATGCATTCTGGAATACAGAGAATGTTACTGTATATGATTCATACATCTGCGGTGAGTACCTTGGATGGAATGCTAAGAATCTTACTTTTGTAAATTGTACAATCGAGAGTCTTCAGGGACTTTGCTACATCGACAATCTTACAATGAAGAATTGCAAGCTTATCAATACAACACTTTCATTTGAGTATGCAAATAATATCGATGTAGAGATTACAAACAAGATTGACAGCGTATTTAACCCAATCAGCGGTACTATTTCAGCACCTGAGATTGAAACATTAATTGTAGAGAAGGATTTCGTTGATCCTGAAAAGACTATTATCAAATGCCAGGCAGTTGGAAAGAAAGAGGAGATAGTTGAATGGCGAGCTCATATTTAAAATCGAGCATAGCGAAGATTTTGAATATGACAGGGTTTAGGACAATTATGGGAAAGTATAATTTTGATTTAGACACAAACAGACGTGGCTCAGATTCCATGAAATGGGATGTGAAGGAAAATGAACTTCCTATGTGGGTGGCAGACATGGACTTTCAGACCGCCCCAGAAATAATAGAGGCACTTCAGCAGCGTGTGGCACATGGTGTGTTTGGATACACTGATGTGGATGACGATTGGTATCAGGCTTATATTTCATGGTGGGACCGCCGTCATGGCCTTAAAATTGAAAAGGATTGGTTGATGTTTTGTACAGGGGTAATCCCTGCACTTTCATCAATTGTGCGTAAGCTTACTACTCCAAATGAAAAGGTTATTATCCAGACACCTGTATACAATATCTTTTTCAATAGCATTGTAAATAATGGATGTAGAGTCCTTGAAAATCCGTTGAAGTATGAAAACGGTGTATACTCAATGGATTTTGAGGATCTGGAAGAGAAAATGTCTGATCCACAGGCTAGTCTTATGGTTCTTTGCAACCCTCACAACCCGGTTAGTAAGATTTGGTCAAAGGAAGATTTGGCCAAGGTAGGAGAGCTTGCAAAGAAGTATGGGGTTACCGTGGTATCAGATGAAATCCACTGTGACTTGACAGCACCAGGCAAGGAGTATGTTCCATTTGCTTCGGTGTCAGAAACATGCAAGGACATCAGTATCACTTGCATCGCTCCTACAAAGACATTCAGCATCCCTGGAATTCAGACAGCAGCTATTTTTGTTCCAAATAAATTCCTTCGTCACAAGGTATGGCGAGGAATAAATACAGACGAAGTTGCAGAGCCAAATGTATTTGCAGCTCATGCGGCAGTTGCTGCTTTCACTAAGGGGGAGCAGTGGCTAGACGAACTCAGAGAATATCTCTTTGAAAACAGACGTATTGTAGAAGAGTATGTGGATGCCAACATTCCACAGCTTCATGTGGTCCGCGGAGATGCTACATATCTCTTGTGGATTGATGTTTCAACTATAGGAGTATCAAGTGATAAGCTTGCTGCCTTTATCAGAAAAGAAACAGGTCTTTACCTGTCAGCTGGTACAGCTTACGGTGGCACAGGCGCCAATTTCCTTCGTATGAATGTGGCATGCACAAAGGCCACCCTACAGGATGGCCTTGATAGATTAAAATGTGGAATTGATGCATATTTAAAACTTAACTAATGCTTCAAGCATTGCAACACAGGCTTCTTCATCTAGTTCGCTTACATTGAGAACTATATCGAAGTAGTCTGTGGAGCCCCATTTATATCCAGAATGTGTGGTAAAGAATTTCTCACGCTTTTTGTCAAAACGTTTCATTACATCTTCAGCCTTGTCGGCTTCAATATTTTCCACGTTAATTGCACGTTTCATGCGGTAAGAATCATCTGCGGTAATGAAAACCTTAAGGCATTGTTTGTCTTTTAGAATTTCGCTTGCGCAACGACCAACAAAAACGCAGCCAGGCTTTTCGGCAGCTTCTTTAATGATTTCTACCTCAGTATTATAGATTTTTTCTTCCATGGAAGTATTGTCAGTTCCTGAAGCCTTAAAAATAGCTTTTACAGGAGTCTGTTCGTCCATTCCAGAAACCTGATCATAAGGAAGTCCCATTCGCTTGCAAGTCTCAACAACAACTCCTCGATCGTAAAGCTGATATCCAAGCTTCTTTGCAAGCTTATCAGCAATCTCATGACCACCACTACCATATTTACGTTCTATTGCTATGTAGTCGTACATAAAAGAGCCTCCTCTCATTAAATTCTAGTTTTCGCTCAAAAAAATCCTATTAGTATAATATCATAAAACTCCAGTAGTTGTGTGAATATTCTAACAACTAATTCTTTAATTTGAGCACTCATTCATATGTCAAGAAATAATAACAAAACTTTTCTTTCAATTTAGGCCTTTTAATGTGGAGTTTTGCAAATTGACAAAGAAACTGGATATAAGTATCATGACAGTGATATTTAGTTAGAGTCAGCTAATTAGCTGAAATTAAGGAGAAATCATGGAATATAGCAGTTATAGAAATAGAATAATTGCTGTAGTAGCTCTTGCAGCTACTCTATTTATGATGCTCTTTTCTAGTATTTATCTTACAGAGCATGCTTCACATCATTGTAAAGACAGCAGTCACTGTCCTGTATGTGCAATGATGGTTCAGTGCGAGCGTTCTCTCAGGACACTTGGCACAGGCGTAGCTGTTGCTGTAGTAGCCCTATTTACATTCATGTTGTACACAAATCTATTCCAGGGTTATTCATTCAAGTCTGTTCAGACTACACTGATTTCCCAAAAGGTAAGAATGGATTCTTGAAAAATACTGCCTTTCACTCTGCATTTAACACAATGCAGGTTCTGTTTTGGTAAAATTTTTTAAGAATGGAGAAATAAATAATGAAAACTAATAAGATAATCGCTATGCTTGCAGCAACAACACTTGGAGTTTCGGCTTTTACAGGATGTGGTGCAAGTACAGATAATAATTCATCAGTAAATAATACAACTTCAGAGAATAAGATATCTGTAGTAACCACTATTTTCCCAGAATATGATTGGGTAAGAGAAATCGTGGGTGATAATGACAACGTAGAAATCACAATGCTTCTTGACAATGGTGTAGATCTTCACAACTATCAGCCAACTGCCGAGGACATCATGAAAATCGCTTCCTGCGATGTGTTTGTTTATGTTGGCGGCGAGTCTGATGAGTGGGTCGGGGATGCACTTTCAGAGGCTACTAATAAGGATATGCAGGTTGTAAATCTTCTTGAATCTCTTGGAGAATCTGTTAAGGAAGAGGAAGTTGTAGAAGGCATGATGGCTGAAGAAGAGGAAGAGGCAGAAGCTGAAGAAGGCGAAGAGGAAGAGGTTGAATACGACGAGCACGTATGGCTCTCACTTAAGAATGCCCAGGTTCTTGTTGATGCTATCGAACAGGCTATTGCTACAGTAGATGCAGACAACGCAGATACTTATGCTGCCAATGCATCTGCTTACATCGATGAGCTTGCTGCCCTTGATGAAAAATATCAGGCTACTATCGATGAAGCTTCAGTAAAAACAGTTCTATTTGGAGACCGTTTCCCATTTAGATATTTGGTAGATGATTATGGCCTTGATTATTATGCAGCATTTGTTGGTTGCTCAGCAGAGACAGAGGCAAGCTTTGAAACTGTCACATTCCTTGCAGGAAAGGTTGATGAGCTTAATCTTAATACCGTATTTACGATAGAAAACTCAGATCAAAAAATAGCTAAGACTATTATTGAAAACACAGCAGCTAAGGATGCTCAGATTCTTACCCTTGATTCTCTACAGTCCACAACTATGGATGACGTAAATGCAGGGGTGACATATCTTTCAGTGATGGAAGGAAATTTGGATATACTTAGTCAGGGGCTAAATTAGGAGGCAATATGGCACTTTTAACAGCAAGAAGTTTATGCGTTGGCTATGAAGGTCAGGCAGTTCTTTCAGATATTAATTTCGAGATTAATGCAGGAGATTATTTCTGTATTATCGGGGAGAATGGCTCGGGAAAGTCCACAATGATGAAGACTATGCTGGGACTTCAAAGTCCTATTTCCGGTAGCATTGAGTTTGGAGATGGTCTTATTCAAAATGAAATCGGCTATTTACCACAGCAGTCAGTAGTTCAAAGGGATTTTCCTGCTTCGGTATTTGAGATTGTTCTTTCAGGTTGCCAGAATAGCCTAAAGAAAAAGTTTTTCTACACTAAGGAGCATAAAGCCTTAGCTATGGAAAATATTAAAAGAATGGGTATTGAAGATTTAAAGGACAAATGCTATAGAGAGCTTTCGGGAGGGCAGCAACAGCGTGTACTTCTTGCTAGAGCTTTATGTGCAACAAAACGAGTACTGCTTTTAGATGAGCCAGTAGCTGGTCTTGACCCTATTGTTACAGAGGAAATGTATCAGCTTATAAAGCAGCTTAACGATGAGGGGCTTACAATTATCATGATTAGTCACGACATGGTTGCTGTAAAAGACTACGCAACTCGTATTTTAAATGTTAATGATATGGAGGGAATGTCATGTTAGATAAACTTATTTTGTATATGGGATTCCCATTCGTAAGATATGCGTTAATTGTAGGCGTGCTTATCGCCCTATGTTCATCTCTTCTTGGAGTTACACTTGTTCTTAAAAGATATTCATTTATTGGAGATGGATTATCACACGTAGCATTTGGCGCACTTGCTATAGCAACAGTTCTTCAGCTTACAAACAAGATGATTATTGTGCTTCCGCTGACAATTCTGTTTGCTATCCTTTTGCTAAGAAAGGGCCAAAACGCAAAAATCAAAGGCGATGCAGCAATAGCTATGCTTTCAGTAGGAGCACTTGCATTTGGTTACTTGATTATGAATCTGTTCCCTACATCTTCTAATATATCCGGAGATGTTTGTTCTACACTTTTTGGCTCAACATCTATCCTTACACTTACAAAGACTGATGTATGGGCTTGCGGAATTCTTGCTGTTATAGTGATTTTGATTTTCATACTGTTTTACAACAGGATTTTTGCAGTTACATTTGATGAGAATTTTGCTAATGCGGTAGGTACAAAGGTAAATCTTTACAATCTGCTTATTGCCACAGTAATTGCTGTAATCATTGTTCTTGCAATGAATTTGGTGGGCTCGTTACTTATATCTGCTTTGGTAATTTTCCCGGCATTGTCAGCTATGAGCATTTTAAAGAGCTTTAGAAGTGTGACAATCTTTTCAGCAGTATCATCAATGATTTGCGCACTTGTAGGAATTCTTATATCCATACTTGCAGGTACACCAGTGGGCTCCACAATTGTAGCAGTTGACTGCATCCTTTTTGGTGCTTGCTATTTAATTGGAAGGATTAAAGGATAATTTATGTATAAAAAAGTTAATATTTTATTAGGTCTACTTATGGCTTTGGTGCTTGTAGGTTGTGGTTCGACAGAGGCTGCGTCAGTTCAGGAGACTGAGATTGCAGAAGAACAGGTAGCCGAAGAGCCAGAGGTAGAAGTAGAAGATTCAGAAAGCCTGGAAAACGAACTGCCATTAGAAGATGAGACTGTTGAAGCAGATACTAGTGTGGATCTGGACTTAACAGTGCTTTCCTCAACAATGGTTTATTCTGAGGTGTTTAACATGATGATGGCACCTGAAGAATATGAAGGCAAAACAATAAAAATGGATGGAATCTGTAATGTGTATCAGGATCCAGAAACAGGCAAAACATACTATGCATGTATTGTTCAGGATGCCACCCAGTGTTGTTCACAAGGATTAGAGTTTGTTCTTGATGAAAGCCAGTATGAAACTTCAGATTATCCAGAAAATGGCGACGAGATTGTTATTTCCGGTGATTTTTCAACTTACTCAGAAGGAGAGTACCAGTATATAACTATACTTAATTCTGTATTAGAGTAAAATCAATTGAGTATCTTCAAATTGCGATAAAATTATGATAGAATGTCTGAGGTTTTTTTGAGGAATAGGAAATGAATAATAGATTTACAATAGAAGCCCCAGACCAGGAGACTATCCAGGCTGCAAAAGAGGCTCAAAAGAAAATTCAAGATAAAGCCAGTATTATTATGGATATATATACCTTTCAGGCAAAGGTTAATAGCGGTGAAATCACCGATGATAAAGGCATTGCAGAGCTTATTATTAACGGCTCAGTTTCAAACTATCATATCCATATAAACAGACGATGTGTTACAAAGTCTGATGGCACACTTATCACATACACTGGCATCATGAAGATGTATAAGCCAGAGGAATTAAAAATCAAATATACAAAGCGCCCAAAGAAAATGATGAGCTTGGCTCAGTACAAGCAAATGATTAAAGAAAGAAAACAGAGACAAAAAAATGCGGGCATGAACGTATAAAAATAACCAGCTGTAGGAATCTACAAGCTGGTTTTTTAATACATATTTTTATTCTGCTACAGCTTCTGCTGAAAGCTCGTTTTCTGTATTTTTCTCTCTAAAAATAGTTCTGAAAATAAGTCTTACAAATGGTCCACAATAGAACAACTGATAAAGAAGTGCCATTGGGAAGTTCATAGCCCATGTCTGAATCCATGTTCCAAATGTGTGAGTGTCCTTGAAAAGAATAGTAGCTACAAGGCTCATTGTTGGGCACATGATGCAGCAAATGCAAATTGAAATAGCATATGTAATGAACTGAGGTCTGTCAGTAGGTTTCATTACAGAAAATGCAAGGGCACGTGCAAGCTTACCAACGATGAAAAACTCAAGAATGAATGCGATAGGCACCATTATAGGAAGCTCATGGAGGGCTAAAAGGAATGTCTGACCTGTTACTCCACCTGTGTTTAATGCAACGTTGTAAACCACCATTCCGTAAACCATAACAGTGGCCATAATTATAGTTAATACTACGTCTTGAAATTTGTTTTTAGGCATAATAAATCCTCCTTCTGATAATGAATAATACATAAAATTACATGTGTTGTTCGTTATCATCCGGAGGATGTGTCGTTTCCAATTAAACCATATTATCTTTAGTTGCGTCAGCAATGATAACATGATTTTCAACAAAATGTAAGTGTAAATTTTGTGAAATGTGCAAAATTATCTTGTTACGTAAACAGGAAGTCCATTTGCATATTCAAGCTCAGGCTCGCCAATTACGAGAGGCTTGAGATACTCAATCATTTCGTTTGTAACCCAGTTGTGGCTATCGTTAATCCATTCCTGAGGAACTTCCTTTGCTTCGTTGGCAATGTCACTGATAGTAGCGTGGCTGTAGTCCACAGTGTATGGTGCATTGCTTGTGCGGTTAAGAACTACCATGGCACCTGTTACACCTTCTTCTGCAAACTGAACGCCGTGTTTACCAAGCTCTACAGATTCCTTTAAATCAGTAAGTGAGCTCATATGAGCGGCAGCTCTTTGAAGAACATTTACTTCGATTGAGCGAACCTTTACACCGAGTTTGTCTTTTACAATGTATTCAAGGGTTTTGCCAGCACCTGAAAGCTGAGCGTGACCAAAGTTGTCTAATTGGCCTGTAGATGCAGAGATATATTCGCCCTTTGCATCACGAATTCCCTCAGATACAGCTACAACGATATTTGTCTTTTCCTTTAAAAGCTTAGATAAATCATTTACAAATACCTCTGTGTCAAATGGAACCTCTGGAAGATAGATTAAATCTGGTCCACAGCAACAATTGTTTCTTGCAAGAGATGTGGCAGCTGTAAGCCATCCGGCATCTCGTCCCATTACTTCTATAATAGTAACACTAGGAGTGTTATAGATTTTAGCATCGTAGATAACTTCCATAGTGGTTGTAGCAATGTATTTTGCAGCTGAGCCAAAACCTGGAGTGTGATCTGTTACACACAAATCGTTGTCTACAGTCTTTGGCACACCAATAAATCTGATAGGAGAATCTATTGATTTTGCGTATGCTGAAAGCTTGTCTACTGTATCCATGGAGTCATTTCCACCGATGTAGAAAAATGCTTCAATATCATATTTTTTAAATTGCTGAAATAGGGTATTATAGATAGGGTCGTTTGAAGTGACGCTTGGAAGCTTGAAACGACATGAGCCAAGGTACATGGCTGGAGTTACTTTGAGTTTTTTTAGAAAATTTGAATCAGATTTAACAACTTCGGATAAGTTGATAATGTTATCGTCTATAATTCCTGTGATTCCGTTGATGGAGCCGTAAATTGTATCATATTTAGAGGACAAGGCTCCCTCGATGACGCCAGCAAGACTGGCATTGATTGCCACAGTTGGTCCGCCCGACTGTGCGACGATGATGTTTCCCATTTGATTACCTCCCGAACGTATGCTTATAATTAAGCTTCTAGGGATTATTCTAACATAAGGAGAGATACTATGAACACCTTTTTATACGCTATTTTGGATTTTATTAACGACATGCACACGTATCTTCTTTCTCTGAACGATGCATATGAGGCAAATTTCACAGATAAAGAGCTACATTTCCTTGTAATTGGCGCAATTGGTATGGCTATGATTTTTGTTGTACAGCCAATTTTCTCGCTTTTGGCCAAAACAGGTCACGTTCTTGTAATAAGTTGGATATACGTATTTACGTTAATCCTTCTTCTTACCTTCGCCATCGAAATCGAGCAAAAGATTACAGGCTCAGGCGCTATGGAGTTTGAGGATATTGTGTTTGGCGTTTGGGGCTTTATGTTGATGTTCTTGATATATGCCCTGATACGAGGAATTATAATAGGTATATATAAGTTAATAAGAAATAGAGATTAAATAAAATGCCAGGTTCAACTGAACCTGGCATTATTTTATATGATGTTAAGTAAGAGTCTGTTGTAGTCACGGTCTTCTAGAAGATCAAGGACACGGCGGGCTCTTGAATATTGTGTACGACTAATTGAAATAACACAGACATTTCTGGCTCCATTGTAAGATCTGCGTTTGAAGAATGGCACTCGGTGCCAGTTCTTTGAAAAAGGTACTGATTCATGAAGAAGTAGATTAGAAGTACGATTAGATACTATTCTGTTTGTGATTTCGCATAAGACAACGTCTTTATCAATGTTTTTGGCAAGCTTTGGTTTCTTTCTCATAACAATTTCCTATCAATCCAAGTGTATGTTTATTTCTTTACCCATAGAATTTGCAACCTTCACTAGAAAATCCAATGAGGGATTGTATTTACCGCTTTCCATGCGGGAGATATTTGATTTTTTCGTGCCGGCCATATCAGCTAAAACCTCCTGCGTGAGATGCAGGGACTTGCGGGCGTCCTTAAGCTGTTTTGCAATGGAACGCCGGGCTGCTATGGCTTGAGATGAAATGATTCCATCTGAATATCTTTCCTTCATTAGCTACCCACCAATTCGATACTATAATGTTATCATATATGATAACAGACTACAATGAGTTTCACAACAAAAACATTCTTTTTTAAAAGGGGAGAATGTACTATAATCTTAAGAAGAATGTTTTATAGAAAAGAGGTTATGTATGTACGATTTAACGGGAAAAACAATTGTAGAAATAAAAGAATATGTAAACTCACTCAGCAATGAGGAGTTAGATAAGTTTATCGAAGAAGTTGATTTTGCTGATTATGATTTTGACCTTGAGGCTACAGATCTTTTAACCAGTTCACGCCTCTATGATTACATTCAGTATGCTCACAATGGAGAGGCTGCTGTAACTTTCGACTAAATTTAAAACAAGGAGAATGGTATGGTTTCAAAAAAGCAGAAATTCAGAACAGTATTGTTAATATTAATTCTTGCGATAGCAATTATCGCTGGAGTATTTGGAGTAAGCTATGCCAAGGGCAGTGTGGTATTTCCTTGGGAAGTAACTGAAAAGCAGGAAGAGGAGCCGCAGGTTGCTGAGGAGCCAGAAGCTGAAAAGGTTAAGGAGGCTACTGCTAAAGAGGAAGAGCTTCAAAAAGAGGTAGAAAAGGTAGAAGAGCCAGAAGAACCTGTTGAAGAAGAGCCAGAAGAGCCAGAAGAGCCAGAGACTACAGCAGCTACTACAGGTGTCTCACTTGATTATTATGGTGCCCTTCATGTAGAGGATGGCAAGCTTGTAGACGAGTCAGGGGATGTAGCAGTGCTTACAGGTGTCAGCTCACATGGACTTAGCTGGTATCCAGAATATGTCACACCTGAGACTATCGAATCTCTTAGAAATAACTGGGGAATCAATGTTATCCGCCTTGCTATGTATACAAGCGATTACAATGGCTATTGCGTGGCAGGAGAGGATGTTCAAAATACATTAAAGGACAACATCGATGCTGCAGTTGAAGCTGCAACAGAAAACGATATGTATGTCATCATTGACTGGCACATCTTAAACGACAGCAATCCAAACGAATATAAAGCTCAGGCTATCCAGTTCTTTGGAGAGATGGTTCGTAAATACGAAGACAACGAAAATGTTATCTACGAGATTTGCAATGAGCCAAACGGTGACACTACATGGGAAGACATTTGCAATTATGCCAACGAAGTAATCCCTGTAATCAGAAATGTTGATAGTGATGCAGTTATTTTGGTTGGTACACCAAACTGGTCTAGTGACCTTGATTCAGTTAAGGAAGCACCACTTGATTACGACAACATCATGTACACATATCATTTCTATGCTGGCACACACAAATCCAGCGCTAGAAATACACTTACAGACGCTTTAGATGCAGGCCTTCCAGTATTCATTTCAGAGTACGGTTTTGTTTCTGCAGATGGTGATGGCTCAGTTGATACAAAGGAAGCTGCTAAATGGCAGGATATTATCGATGAGTATCAGCTTTCATCTTGCATCTGGAATCTTTCAAATAAGGCAGAGGGTTCTGCTTTGATTAGTTCAGACTGTGACAAAACAGCTGACTGGGAAGAAGAGGAGCTTTCTGAGCAGGGCCAGTACTTCTTCGATATGCTTACAACAATAGATACAAGCAAGCAGGAAAATGAAAAAATCTCTGATGAAACATCAGAAGACATAAAAGAAAAAGAGCAAAAGCTCAATAAAGAAAAAAGTAATTTGGAGAAAAAAAGATAATGACAACAAATGAGAAAATCGCAAAACTTAGAGAATTAATGAATGAAAGAGGAATCGATCTTTACCTGATTCCAACAGATGACTTCCATTCATCAGAATATGTAGGAGAGCACTTTAAGGCTCGTAGCTTTATGACAGGCTTTACAGGTTCAGCAGGAACAGCAGTCATCACAAAGACAGAGGCACATCTTTGGACAGATGGACGCTACTTTGTACAGGCTGCAAAGCAGATTGCAGGCTCAGAGGTTATCCTTGAAAAAATGGGTGAGCCAAAGGTTCCAGAGGTAGAAGAGTTTATCGAGAAGAACTTCCCTGAGGGAGGATGTCTTGGATTTGATGGCAGATGCGTATCAGCAAAGAATGCAGCAAAGTATTTTGATATTGCTCAGGACAAGGGCGGAGAGCTTGCTACAACAGAGGATTTAGTTGATATTATCTGGGAAGACAGACCAGAGCTTCCAAAGGCTACAACATGGGTACTTGAGGATGAGTTCTCAGGTGAGAGCATGCAGGCAAAGATTTACCGCATCCGCGAAAAGATGAAAAAGAAAAAGGCAGATGCTCATTTAGTAACAAGCCTTTATGATATCGCATATATTCTTAATCTCAGAGGAAATGATATTGCAAACGTACCAGTTTTCCTTTCATTCCTTCTTATTACAGATGATAGCGTAATCTTATTTACAGACACAACAAATTGGCCAGAGGAGGCTATGAGCTACCTCAATGACAACAGCGTTAAGCTTTATCCATACGACATGGTTTACCACTACATGCAGAGCGCTGATATGGCAGACAGACGTATCCTTCTTGATCAGGAAATTGTTAACTACAACATCGTTAAGGCATTAAAGGGATCAGCAAAGATTATCGATGGCAAGAACCCTTCAGAGCTTATGCGTGCAGTTAAGAACGAGACAGAAATTAAGAACACAAGATTAGCCCATATCAAGGATGGTGTAGCTTGCACAAAGGCTATCAAATATATCAAAGAAAACATTACAAAGGAGCCAATGACAGAAATCACAGCTTCAGATTACTTTGAAGCAAGACGTCGCGAGCAGGAGCACTTTGTAGATTTATCATTTAATACAATTTCAGCATATGGTCCAAACGCTGCGATGATGCACTACAGCGCTAAGCCAGGCTCAGAAGCAACACTTAAGCCAGAAGGATTCCTTCTTGTTGATTCAGGAGCCCACTACCTTGAAGGTACTACAGATATCACTAGAACAATAGCTCTTGGTGAGCTTACACAGCAGATGAAGGAATACTACACAGTAGTTCTTCGTTGCCACTTAAGACTTATGGCTGCAAATTTCCCTAAGGGAGTTACAGGAGCAAACCTTGATGTACTTTCACGTGGCCCAGTTTGGGATATGGGACTTGATTATCGTTGCGGTACAGGTCACGGTGTTGGCCACATCCTCAATGTTCACGAGGGACCAAACAACTTCCGTTGGAGAGTTCCACAGGGTAAGAATGCTGCAGAGCTTCAGCCAGGAATGATTACAACAGACGAGCCAGGTCTTTACATCGAAGACGGCTTCGGTATCAGAATTGAAAATGAGCTTCTTTGTGTAGCTGGTGAGACAACAGAGTACGGTGATTTCCGTCACTTTGAGTCACTTACAGTATGCCCAATCGACCTTGATCCAGTTATCCCAGAGATGATGACAGAGGCAGAAAAGAAGACTCTTAACGAATATCACGCATTTGTTCGTGAAACACTTAAGCCATACTTAACCGACGAGGAATACGCATGGCTTGCTAAGGAGACAAGAGACATTTAATGGGAAAATTATTATTGATTGACGGCCATAGTATTGCCAACCGTGCATTCTATGGTGTTCCAGATCTTACAAATAGTCAGGGCGAGCATACAGGAGCCATTTTTGGCTTCCTGAATATGATGCTCAAGTTTATAGATGATGAGAAGCCTGACAATTTTGCTGTTGCATTTGATGTTTCAGCTCCAACATTCCGCCACAAAATGTATGATGCATATAAGGGCACTAGAAAGCCAATGCTTCCAGAGCTTAAAGAGCAGATTCCTCGTATTCAGGAAATGCTTAAAGCCATGGGGGTGCCTGTAATCACATTAGAGGGATGGGAAGCAGATGATATTCTTGGAACTCTTTCTAGAATTGGTGAGGAAAAGGGATTCGATGTAACTATCGTTTCCGGAGATAGAGATCTTCTCCAGCTAGCTACAGACAAAGTAAAGATTTCAATTCCAAAGACAAAAAAGGGTGGCACTGAAATCGAGCAGTATTACGCTGCGGATGTTAAGGAAACATACGGTGTTACACCAAAGCAGTTTATAGATGTAAAGGCACTTCAGGGTGATGCCAGCGATAATATTCCTGGCGTTGAGGGCGTTGGTCCAAAGACAGCCGAAAAGTGGATTGCTCAGTATGGCTCAATCGAAGAGTGCCATGCCCATGTGGATGAAATGAAAAAGGGAAAAGTCCTTGATAATTTCATTGCTCAATGGGACATAGCAGTTTTATCAAAGGAGCTTGCTACTATTAATGTACACGCTCCAATCGAGCTTGAGGAAGGCTCTACAAAGCTTGAAAACTTATTCACAGAGGAGGCATATCTTCTTTGCAAGCGTTATGAGCTTAAAAAGCTTCTTCCAAGATTTGAAAACACTGATACTTCAAAGGTTCAGGACACAACATCTGAGACATTTAAGCACATCAGTGATCTTTCAGATGTGGAAAACTTCTTTGCAGATTTAAGCAAAAGTGGAAAAGACTTTATCGGTGCAAGCATTATGGCTGGTGCAGATAAATCCATAAAGGGTGTAGCCCTTTCTGTCGGTGACGAAACTGTCTATGTGGATTGCGCAGGCTTTATTACTCCTGATTATTTGGGTCACAAGCTTGTTGAAATCAGCAAGGCAGGCGTAAAGCTTTGCTTCTGGGATTTAAAGAATGCAATGCACATCATTTATCAGCTTTTCTCATCAGAGGAAAAAGTACAGGTAGATGCTAATGGTGGTAAGGCTGAGATTTTCCCTACTGCCTGCGATGTTGCAGTGGCAGCATATCTTCTAAACCCTACAAAGAATGCATACACAGCAGATGACGTGGCAAGCGAGATGCTTGGCGTAATCATTCCTGCAGTGGCTGATTTGTTTGGTAAGAAAAAGCTCGAGGTAGCCTTAGAAGACGATTCAGAGCTTGAGCACATTACAACATACGCTTGTTACAATGCTTATGTAGCTTATGCATCATACGAAAAGGTTATTTCTGAAATTAAAGATCAAGGAATGCTTCATATCTACGAGGATATTGAGCTTCCTTTAGTTTACACATTGTTTGATATGGAAATAGCAGGTATTGCAATGGACGCTGAGGCCTTATCAGCATACGGAAGCAAGCTTGCAGTGCGTATCACAGAGCTTGAAAAGAGCATTTATGAGCAGGCTGGCGAGGAGTTCAATATCAATTCTCCTAAACAGCTTGGTGTAATTTTGTTTGAAAAGCTTGGAATCCAGGGCGGTAAGAAGACCAAAACAGGTTATTCTACAGCTGCAGATATTCTTGAGGAGCTTGCTCCAGCAAATCCAATCATCAACGATATTTTAGAGTACAGACAGCTTGCAAAGCTTAAGAGCACATATGCAGATGGCCTTGCAAATTGCTTAGATTCAGACGGCAGAATTCGTTCTACATTTATGCAGACAGTTACAGCTACAGGCCGTATCAGCTCTACTGAGCCAAACCTTCAAAACATCCCAGTTAGAATGGAACTTGGCCGTGAAATCCGCAAGGTGTTCTATCCAAAGGATGGTTGCGTATTCATCGATGCTGACTATTCTCAGATAGAGCTTCGAGTATTGGCTCATATGTCTGGCGATGACAATCTTATCGGGGCATTCAAGGCTGGACAGGACATTCACCGTTCAACAGCTTCGCTTGTATTCAACACACCATTTGATGAGGTTACAGATATCCAGCGCCGCAGCGCCAAGGCTGTAAACTTTGGAATCGTTTATGGAATCAGCGCATTCGGCCTTGCAAAGGACATCGGAGTTGGAAGAAAAGAGGCTCAGGAATACATTGATAATTACTTCTTGGCATATCCAAAGATGCATACATTTTTGGAAGGATTAAAGGCTGAGGGCAATGAAAAGGGCTACGTTACTACTATGTACGGCAGACGTCGTCCTATCCCAGAGCTTAAATCATCAAACTTTATGACAAGACAGTTTGGTGAGAGAGTGGCTATGAACTCCCCTATTCAGGGTACAGCTGCAGATATTATCAAGATTGCCATGGTAAATGTTCATGACAGATTATTAAAAGAAAAGCTCAAATCAAAGCTATTGCTTCAGGTTCATGATGAGCTCCTTATTGAGACATTCAAGGACGAGCAGGCACAGGTTGAAAAGCTTGTTGCAGAAGAGATGGAGCATGCTGCTTCACTGGCAGTTGATTTGGAAATCGATATGAAAATCGGAATGAATTGGGCAGAGGCACATTAATGAAATTTATCGGAATCACAGGGGGCATCGGTGCTGGTAAGAGCACGGTGCTCTCTTTACTAGAGGAAAACTTTAATTGTAAGGTCTTGTTGGCAGATTTAGTTGCTGCCGATTTAATGAGGCCTGGTAAGGAATGCTTTGATAAGGTGGTGGCGTTGCCATGGCCAGAGAGCATTTTGGACCATCAGGGGGAAATCGATAGACCTAAGATGGCAAAGTTTATGTTTGCTGACAATAGTCTTCGCGAGGCAGTTAATGGAATAGTTCATCCAGCAGTACAAACAGAAGTACTAAATCAAGTGGAAGCTGAGAAAGAAAAGCACAATATAGAGTATTTTTTCTTTGAAGCTGCATTGCTCATAGAATGCGGTTATGGTAAACTTGTGGATGAGATGTGGTATATCTATGCAAGCCAGGAAGTAAGGGAAAAACGCCTTATGGAGACTCGCGGATATTCTAAAGAAAGAATCGCAAAAACAATCAGTACACAACGCAGTGAGGAGAGCTTCAGAGCTCACTGCAACAGAATCATAGACAACAGTGGCACAAAGGAGCAAACACTTGCTCAGTTGCGCCAGATTATTCACGAATAATTCCCGAGGAGAGTAACTTATATGGAGAAGAAAGATATTGTATTTGGACTTGATATTGGTACCAGAAATGTCATTGGTACAGTAGGATATCTTGATGGCGATGAATTCCATGTTATCGCTCAAAATCTTAGAGAACATGACACCAGAGCTATGCTTGATGGTCAGATTCATGACATTGGTCGAGTAGGAGCTACTTGCGATGAGGTGAAAAAGGACCTTGAAGCACAGACAGGCCTTGCTTTATCAGAAGTATGTATCGCTGCCGCTGGTCGTGTGCTTCGTACAATCACTACTCACGTAGAGTTGGAATTTCCGGAGGAAACAGTTGTTACCGGAGAGGACTTACATACACTTGATATGATGGGTATCGAGCAGGCTGGTAAGGAAATCAAAGGCGACGAGGACAATAAATACAAGTTCTTCTGTGTAGGTTATTCTACTGTTAAATATTACTTAAACGGAGATGTTTTCACATCCCTTGAGGACCACAAGGCCGATACAATCGGAGAGGACATCATCGTAACATTCCTTCCAGAGGATGTAGTTGATGGTCTTTATTCAGCTGTTGGCAAGGCTGATCTTTCAGTTGCCAACCTTACATTGGAGCCTATTGCAGCTATCAATGTTGCAATCCCACAGAGCTTCAGAATGCTTAATATTGCCCTTATCGATGTTGGTGCAGGTACATCCGATATCTGTGTCACCAGAGACGGCAGCATCATCGCATATGGCATGATTCCTATGGCTGGTGATGAGCTTACAGAAGTTTTGGTACATGAATACCTTGTAGATTTTGCTACAGCAGAACAAATCAAGCGTGCTTCTACCGAAGGTGGAGAAATCACATACGAGGATATTATGGGTCTTAGCCATACCATCAAATCAGAGGATGTTTGGAAGCTCACAGATCCTGTTATGAAGAAAATCGCTTCTGAGGTTGCAGAAAAGATTAAAGAGCTTAACGGTGGCAAATCAGTATCTGCAGCGTTTGTTGTTGGCGGTGGCGGTAAAATCCACGGCTTTACAGAAGCGTTAGCAGCTGATCTTAAAATCGTGCCAGAGCGTGTTGCTCTTCGTGGCGAGGAAGTAATGAAAAACATCGTATTCGAGCAGGAGGATATTACAAAGGATTCACTTCTTGTTACACCAATCGGTATCTGTTTGAATTACTACGAGACAAAGAACAACTTCATTATGATTCACTTCAACGGTGAAATGATGAAGCTTTATGATAATGGACAGCTTACAATTGTCGATGCAGCTATGCAGGCAGGCTTCTCTGCTGACCAGTTGTTCCCAAGACGTGGCCGTGAAATCAATTTCACAGTCAATGGTGTATCACGCATGATTCGTGGTACAGAGGGCGAATCTGCAGTTGTTACTATGAATGGCAAATCAGTTGGAATCAACACACCACTTGAGTTCAATGCAGATGTTACAGTTGTTCCTTCTACAGTTGGAGAAGGTGGACGCGGTACAATTGCTGATTTAGCAGAGTTTACTACAGAGTATCTCTATTTCAATGTTTGCGGACATAGAGTTAAGTGTCCAAAGTTTGTTGAGGTTAATGGTTCAATGGAACCACCTACATATTCAGTCAAGGATGGAGATGTCATCGAGACTCGACCATTCTACACAGTTGGCCAGTTGGCAGAGTTTATGGATGTTACAATCGATGACAGGTACGAAATCCTTGTAAACAACCGTCCATCTAGCAAGGAATCCCTTGTATACGAAAACTTTGCAATCGAGTGGACAACTACAAATCAAATCGCATACAGAGCAGATTATCTTGTTGATGAATCAGAAGGCTTGCCAGAGGATTACGAAGCTCCAGCAGCACCTGAGGCACCAGCAGAGGATGCTCGAACAAGAATGAAAATAGAAACCGTTGAAATCCCTATCAAGGTCAATGGCAAGAACATGGTCTTGGCAGGTAAAAGGGATTACATCTTTGTGGATGTATACAATCTCATCAATTTCGACCCAAGTACAGGCGGCGGAAGACAGCTTATCACAAAGGTTAATGGTCAGCCATGCGGCTATGCTAAGGATCTTAACGCCGGCGATGAAGTCGAAATTAGATGGAGCGAAAGTTAGTAAGGAAGTATTTTAGTAATGGATTTTTTTAGTATTGCAAGTGGTAGCAGCGGTAATTGCATTTGCGTGGGTGACAGCAGCACCCACGTAATGATTGACGCTGGTATTTCTGGAAAACGCATAGAAGCAGGTATGAATCAGTACGATTACACCACAGCAGATATGGCTGGTCTTCTTGTGACCCACGAACACTCAGATCATGTTTCTGGGCTTGGTGTTATTTCTCGTAAATATCACATCCCAATTTATGCTACAGCTGGTACCATCAGAGCAATACGTTCTATGAAGAGTCTTGGGGCTATCGATGACACTCTTTTTCATGTTATCAAGCCCGATGAGGACTTCGTCTTAGGTAGTCTTAAAATTCACCCATTCCACATCAGCCATGACGCGGCTGATCCAGTTGCATATCGTATAGAAAATGATAAATCTAAGGTTGCAGTCTGCACTGACTTAGGGTATTATGACAACAATATTGTGGAGAATCTCACAGGTTTGGACGCTATGCTTTTAGAGGCCAATCACGATATCCACATGCTAGAAGTGGGGTCATATCCATATCATTTAAAACAAAGAATTCTTGGAAATTATGGTCATCTGTCAAATGAAACCAGCGGTAAGCTTTTAAGCAAGGTTTTAAATGACAACATTAAACATGTATTTTTAGGGCATTTAAGCCATGAAAATAATTATCCAGATTTAGCTTACGAGACTGTCCGACTCGAAGTTACCATGGATGAAACCACTCCATACAAGGGGAATGATTTCAATATCACAGTTGCAAGTCGCAGCGAGGTTTCCCAATTGGTGGTTATATAACTAGTAGATAATGGACTATAGGAGGAAAAGATGGAGAATAAGGTTATTATTACTGTAGTTGGCAAAGATACAGTAGGTATTATTGCACGTATTTGTACTTATCTGGCAGAGAGCGGTGTTAATGTGTTGGATATTACTCAAACTATAGTTCAAGGCTTCTTCAATATGATGATGATTGTAGATATCAATTCAAGCTCACGTGCTTTTGGCGATATTCAGTGTGATTTGGAAAAGCTTGGAGATGAAATTGGAGTTCAGATTAAAGCTCAGAAGGAAGACATCTTCAACGCAATGCACAGATTATAGGAGGGAATATGGTTAATCTACAGGAAGTACTTGAGACAAACAAAATGGTTGAGGAACAGACCCTCGACGTTCGTACTATTACTATTGGTATCAGTCTCTTAGAATGCATAGATTCAGATTTAGATAAGCTTAATGAAAAGGTTTACAACCGTATCACTACAGTTGCAAAGGACTTAGATAAAGTTGCAAAGGAAATTGAAAGTGATTACGGTATTCCTATTGTTAATAGACGTATTTCTGTTACACCAATAGCTTTAATCGGCGGTGCAGCTTGCAAGAAACCAGAGGACTTTGTTACTTTGGCTCACACAATGGACAAGGCCGCAGCAGCAGTTGGTGCAAATCTTATCGGTGGTTACTCAGCTCTTGTTTCAAAGGGAATGACAACAGCTGATGAATTACTTATTCGTTCAATTCCACAGGCTCTTTGCGAAACAGAAAGAGTTTGTAGCTCAGTTAATTTAGCTTCCACAAAAACTGGTATTAATATGGATGCTGTCAGACTTATGGGAGATATTCTTCTTCAGGTGGCTGACCGTTCAAAGGACAGAGATTCAGTTGATTGTATGAAGCTTGTAGTATTCTGCAACGCTCCTGATGACAACCCATTTATGGCAGGTGCTTTCCACGGCGTAACAGAAGCAGATGCTATTATCAACGTAGGTGTTTCTGGCCCAGGCGTTGTAAAGAAGGCTCTTGAGCAGGTTAGAGGTGAAAGCTTCGAGGTTCTCTGTGAGACAATCAAAAAGACAGCATTCAAGGTTACACGTGTAGGTCAGCTGGTAGCACAAGAAGCAAGCAAGCGTCTTGGAATTCCATTTGGTATTATCGATTTGTCACTTGCTCCAACACCAGCTATCGGTGATTCCGTTGCTGATATTCTTTGCGAAATTGGTCTTGAGTATGCAGGTGCTCCTGGTACAACAGCAGCTCTTGCTATGCTTAATGATCAGGTTAAGAAGGGCGGCGTAATGGCAAGCTCATACGTAGGAGGCCTTTCTGGTGCCTTTATTCCTGTTTCAGAGGATCAGGGTATGATTAACTCAGTAGAGGCAGGTGCAATCACTCTAGAGAAGCTTGAGGCCATGACATGCGTATGTTCTGTAGGTCTTGATATGATTGCAATCCCTGGTGATACTCCAGCCACAACAATCTCAGGTATGATTGCTGATGAAATGGCTCTTGGTATGGTAAATCAAAAGACAACAGCAGCTCGTCTTATTCCTGTAATCGGAAAGGGCGTAGGCGATACAGTAGAGTTTGGTGGTCTCTTTGGATATGCTCCAATCATGCCAGTTAACAAATTCTCATGTGCTGATTTTGTAAATCGTCAGGGAAGAATCCCAGCACCTATTCATTCATTTAAAAACTAAAAGAAGATACAAAAAAGCTCCTAGCCAAGTTGCTAGGAGCTTTTTTGATTAATTATATTGAGGAGTTATTGTCTGGATAGTGCCGTCTGCGTTGTAGGTAAGTTCGCAGTATTTTACGCAACGGCGATGGTTGATTCCTTTTGAATACTCACAATCATGATAGAAGAGATACCATTTATCATGATACTCAACAATTGAGTGGTGAGTTGTCCAACCGATAACAGGCTCAAGAATTTTGCCTGCATATTTAAATGGTCCAAGTGGATTATCTCCGATTGCGTAAGCAATGGTATGTGTTGTGCCTGTAGAGTAAGAGAAGTAGTATTTACCATTGTATTTGTGCATCCAAGGACCTTCGAAGTATCTACGGTCTTCATCTCCGGCTAAAAGTGGCTTTCCATTTTCATCAAGAATTACAACATCAGCAGGAGTAGAAGCGAAGCCTTCCATATCATCGGTCATTACAGCAACCTTTGGACATACAGCTGGTTCATTTTTCTCGGGCTCTGTTCCGTTGGGATTAAAGCTGCCTTCTCTGTATTTTTCAAGCTGGCCGCCCCAAAGACCGCCAAAGTAGATGTAAACCTTTCCATCGTCATCCATGAAAGAACATGGATCGATGCTAAAACTTCCTGGAATTGGCTCTTTTCTTGGAGTAAATGGGCCTTCTGGATTCTTGCTTTCTGCAATTCCAAGTTTAAATATTCCATCCTTATCCCTTGCTGGGAAAACTAAATAGTAAGTATCGTTTTTGTAAACTACATCAGGTGCCCAAAGCTGTTCCTTAACCCAAGGAATCTGGTCTTGATGTAGAACTTCGCCGTGATCTATAACCTCATCGCTTTTGTCATCCATTGATAGGATATGATAATCACGCATTTGGTATTCATCACCATTGTCGTTGTCTTCACCATCATGAGGAATATCATGGGATGGATAAATGTAAATTCTGTCGTTGAAAACATGTGCAGATGGATCTGCTGTAAAAATGTGTGTCACTAGGGGTGTGTTTTGTTTTTTCATTTTGTCTCCTTTAGCCCTTAACTGCACCAGCGGTCAATCCATCAACAATTTGGTTAGAGAATGCACAGTACACAATTATTGTAGGAACGATAGCGATAATGATTGCAGCAAACATCTGGGAATAATTAGTATTATAAGGTCCTACGAATTTTGAAAGTGAAACTGGCAGGGTTTTCTTCAAATCATCAGATATAAATACCATTGCTAAAAGAAGTTCGTTCCAGTTTGCAATGAAAGTCATAAGACCTGTTACAAATAAGCCAGTCTTTCCAAGTGGAAGACAAACCTTAAAGAAAATCTGGTAAATAGTAGCACCATCGATACAAGCACTTTCAATAAGTTCATTTGGCATACCTTCGAAGAAGCCAACCATGATGAAGATAGTAACTGGAAGTGCAAATGTAAGGTATGGCAATATCAAACCCATTAGGCTGTTTGTAAGATGAACCTTTGCAAAACGAGTGAACAAAGGAATCATTACACAGTGAACAGGAATCATCATTCCAAGAAGGAAATATGTAAGTGAAAGCTTTGCAAATTTCCAACGGAGTCTTGCGATTCCAAAGGCTGCCATAGAGCCGATAATCATGCTTAATGCCAGTGTAATTACACACACAAGGAAAGAGTTTAATGTGGCAATGCCTAGCTTTCCTGCTGTCCAGGCAAATGAAAAGTTTTCAAAGGTAGGAGCCTGTGGCAAAGCAAATGGTGCTGTAAATATTTCTGCATTTGTTTTAAAAGATACGTTAAATACCCAAAGTAGTGGTGCAAGGTAAAGCACAGCCATGAGTACTAAAAATATATAAATAATAATTTTAGGAATTGATATTTTTTTCATTACTAAACCCTCCTATTACATTTCGTACTGCTCGGTTTTTACAACTTTATTAATGAAAGCTGTTACAAGCAGACACAGGATTAGTAAGAGCACACCGATGGCACTTGCATAACCGTATTTAAAGTATTTGAAGCCTTGCTGATAAAGATGTGTTGCAAGAACTTCAGTTTTGTGGTTTGGTCCGCCTTCAGTCATGTTGAAGATCAGATCAAAGAACTTTAATGAACCAATAGCATTAAGTGACATTGCGGTTGCAACCATAGGTCTGATGAGGGGGAGTGTGATGTAACGAAAACTTTTGACCTTGTTGCATCCGTCAATGTAACTAGCCTCGTAAAGAGACTTACTAATGCCTGATATCTGGGCCATGTAAAGCATCATAGACTGACCAACATATTGCCAAAGGGCTACGAAAGCGATTACCCACATAGGAAGGATTATGAATCCGTTTATATCCATGAGCCACAGAGGGCCTTCGATACCAAGCTTTGCAAGTAATTGGTTGATACCAAGCTTAGGACTGAAGATGAACATCCACAAAAGTCCTAATGCTGCAGAAGAAAGAACGCATGGTAAATAAATGATGTTTTTGAATAAGTTTCTTCCTTTGTCTATATTTGTGAGAAGGGCTGCAAGAAACAGACCCATAATTAGCTGTGTTACACAAGAGAAGATTAGAAAGAACAATGAGTTCTTTAATGCAATTGCTAAAGTCTTATCTTGTAAAAGGTTTTTATAATTCTCAAGTCCTATGAATTTAGGAGGAGTGAGTGCATTGTAGTCACAGAATGAATAATAGATTGACTGACAAATAGGTATAAATAGAACAAATGTAAAAAGTATAAATGCTGGCGCCATAAAGATGAATATGGCTTTTTTATTTCTTAATAGTTTATCCATAACAATATCCTTATTAATTAGTTAGTCTGAATTGGTTTCTTTTTTAAAATTGGGGCACATTAAAGTGCCCCAAAAAGAATGAGATTATGAAGAAGAAGTTTAGTTTTTATCTACAGTTTGCCTCGTAATATTCTTCCATGTCTGTAGCTGCCTCAGCAGGGGTTATTTCGCCAAGGAATACAGAAACCATTGTGTCATCGAAGTGAGAACCTGTCTCAGTTGTAGGCATTGACTCGTTGTAGAAACCGAATGTTCCCTTTGCGTTCTGGAATACATCCATAACGTATGCAAGCTGTGCAGGAGCCTTAGATGCATCGTACTCAACGTTTGTTACAGGAATCTTTCCACCAACTTCTGCTGTGTACTTCTGAGCTGTGTCGTCTGTGAAGTACTTCATAAGAGCAGCACAAGCTTCTGGATGCTCTGTTGTTGAGCTCATAGCAAGTGAATCAGACTTAGCAATTAATCTGTCACAACCTGGGAACTGGAATACACCACACTTAGACTCGAAGTCTGGGTTTGAACCATTGATCTGTGCGATTGCCCATGAACCCTGGATAAGAATAGCAGCTTCTTCATTGTAGAAGTTTGCTGTAGCTACATCGTTTGTATCACCAGCAGCTGTTGGCTGGAAGTACTTAGAAAGTTCAACAAGCTTTGTAGCAGCTGACTCGAGCTTTCCATCTTCCCAAGAAGCACTACCATCTGCAAGAGCTGCAAGGTCAACACCTTCCTCTTCGCAAAGGTAACCAGCTACCATTGAAAGGCACCACGCTGTACCAGCTGAGATTGAGATTGGTGTGTAACCTGCTGACTGAAGCTTGTCACATGCTGCGAGCATTTCATCCCAGTTTGTAGGAACTTCTACACCAGCTTCTTCGAACATCTCTGTGTTGTAGAAGCAGCAAGCTGCAGCTGTGTTAAGAGGTACTGCGTAAATCTTTCCATCGTACGTCTGCTGTGTAAATACTGCGTCGCTTGTGAATGTATCTTTCCAACCATCCTGTGCAAGATAATCATCAAGTGGAGCAGCAACGCCTGGCTCTACATAATCTGTAAGGTTTGGACCAGGGCTGACAATGAATACATCAGGTGTATCGCCTGCAGCTACAAGAGCATTTAGCTTTGCGTAGTACTCTTCAAGGTTTGTTGTAACTACATTTACGTGATACTGACCTTCGTAATCGGCGTTGAATCTGTCGATAACATCTTTGTAACCGAGAGAGATAAGATCCTCAGTTGCATTTAAGTCATCCCAGAACATCCAAGTGATTTCCTCTACTCCATCAGCAGATGTTGATGAGCTAGAGCTTCCTGACTGGCCACAACCTGCAAATAAAGAAGCGACCATCATTGTTGATAAGATTGCTGATAATAATTTTTTTCTCATACCTTTCTCCTTTTTTTCTTAGATAGCAGTTTGTTATAAAAACCCCAAATAAACTGCTTCGTTGTTGTTAACCTAAATGTAGCACACAGATTATTCACATTCTTATAAATTGTTGTTTCTTGATTATCAAATCTTGCTGTAGTAGGTTGGTTAGCTATCGGTGATTTGTATATGATTTCTGAATGAGGCTTTGTAGAAATGTGCATTATGCACAAAAACAGAGAAATATAAATTGAATTCAATAAAAAATGTCTTGATTTTTTTGACAATTAGAGCAAAAATTGAAAACAAGAATTATTGCTAATTGTTGCTATAGGGGGAATTTACAAATGATAGAGACTTTAGATGGCATATTTGAGACTGTCCATTATAAGCAAAGCACCACGCTAAAGCTTTATGACAATAGAGAATATGAGGATTATCCAAAGCATTGGCATCCTGCTATTGAAATAGTAATGCCAGTGGAAAATGGATATACAATGCAGTTTTCAAATTCAGAGGTGTATTTGAGGGAGAAGGATATCTGTATTATTTGTCCAGGTTGTGTACACGCCATAAAAGCACCTGAAACCGGTCGTAGAATCATCTTTCAACCAAACACTACATACCTGAGATTCCTTAGAGAATTCGAGGTTTTGATTTCTTTTATGTCACCATATGCAATCATCACGCCGGAGGAATATCCAAGCATACATGAGCAGCTGGTAAAGATGCTTGTAGAAATAAAAGAAGAGTATATGGCAGGCACATCTTTTTCAGAACTTAGTATATATAGTAAGATTTTGGAGATGCTAAAGCTCATAGGACAAAACTATTCAAGCAAGTCCACTAAAACAAATGATACAAGTATTTCCTCAAAGGAGGATTATGCCAACAAGTTTGTGGAAATCTGTGATTATATAGATAGCCATTGTTCAGAAGATTTGAAGCTGGATGAGGTTGCGGATATGAGCGGCTTTAGTAAGTTCTATTTTGAAAGACTGTTCAAGCAGTTTACAGGTACCAGCTTCTATAAATACGTAAATCAAAAGCGTATTGCTAAAGCATCAGAGCTTTTGATAGAACCGGGAAATTCCGTTACAGATGTGGCCCTTAACTGCGGATTTATGTCTATTTCTTCTTTTATTAGAATGTTTAAGCTTCAAAAGGGATGCACTCCTACAGAGTTTAAAAGCATGTATTGGAGCCTTGAAATTGAAGGAAGTGGAGAAAAGGCGGAACTTGTACAGTAGTAATGCAACTTGTACACTCCTTATAAATGGCTAAAATATAATATTTTTAATTAAAGAAATACAACTTGTGCCAATTGTTGGACAAGTTGTATTTTATTTATATAAGGTAAACGATTTAGGAGGAGGGTAAATCTTATGAAAACACAGCTTAACTACAAGTTTTGGTTCTGCACAGGTTCTCAGGATTTGTACGGAGATGAGTGCTTAGAGCACGTTGCAGCACACTCAAAGGAGATTGTTGAGACATTAAACAAGTCGGGACGTCTTCCTTTTGAGGTAGTATGGAAACCTACAATGATTACAAACGAGGTAATCAGACGTACATTTAATGAGGCAAACAATGATCCGACATGTGCAGGTGTAATCACATGGATGCATACATTCTCACCAGCAAAGTCTTGGATACTTGGACATCAGGAATTCAGAAAGCCACTTTGCCATCTTCATACACAGTATAATCGTGAGATTCCATACGAGACAATGGATATGGATTTCATGAATGAGAATCAGGCAGCTCACGGAGATAGAGAGTACGCTCACATCCTTTCAAGAATGGGTATTGAGAGAAAGACAATTGTTGGATATTGGCAGGATGCTGAGGTTCAGGAAAAGCTTGCTTCTTGGATGCGTACAGCAGTTGGTGTTGTTGAGTCAAGCCACATTCGTGTAATGAGAGTTGCTGACAACATGAGAAATGTTGCTGTAACAGAAGGTGATAAGGTAGAAGCTCAGCTTAAGTTCGGATGGGAAGTTGATGCTTATCCTGTAAATGAAATTGCTGAGGCAGTTGCAGCTGTTTCTCAGTCTGATACAAATGCTCTTGTCGATGAGTATTACAGCAAATATGATATCTGCCTTGAAGGTAGAGACCCAGAGGAATTCAAAAAGCATGTTGCTGTTCAGGCACAGATTGAACTTGGTTTTGAAAGATTTCTTGAGGAGAAGAACTATCAGGCAATTGTAACTCACTTTGGTGATCTTGGCGCACTTCAGCAGCTTCCAGGTCTTGCAATCCAGAGACTTATGGAAAAAGGATATGGCTTTGGCGCAGAAGGTGACTGGAAGGTTGCTGCTATGGTTCGCCTTATGAAGATTATGACAACAGGCATGAAGGATGCTAAGGGTACTTCAATGCTTGAGGATTACACATACAATCTTGTAAAAGGTAAGGAAGGAATTATCCAGGCTCACATGCTTGAGGTTTGCCCAACACTTGCTGATGGTCCTATTCAGATTAAGGTTCAGCCTCTTTCAATGGGCGACAGAGAAGATCCAGCTCGTCTTGTGTTCCAGTCAAAGGAAGGAAAGGGTATTGCAACATCTCTTATCGACCTTGGAAATAGATTCCGTCTTATCATTCAGGATGTTGATTGCAAGAAGGTTGAGAAGCCACTTCCAAAGCTTCCAACAGCTATCAACTTCTGGACACCACAGCCAGATTTCTACACAGGTACAGAAGCTTGGTTACTTGCAGGTGGTGCACACCATACAGCATTCTCTTATGATTTGACAGCAGAGCAGATGGGCGACTGGGCTGCAGCAATGGGAATCGAAGCAGTATACATTGATAAGGATACAAAGATTCGTGATTTCAAGCGTGATCTTGCACTTGGAAATCTTGTATACGGTAAATAAATTGCCATTAGAAAGTCATAAATTTGATTGAAGGCAAAGGTTAAAAGCATTAAACTTTTAGTAGTTAAAAACTAGAAGAAATTGGCAAAATTGCCAGCATAGAAAGAAGGAGAAATAAAATGAAGTTATTTGTTGACACTGGAAAAATTGAGGACATTAAGAAGGCTAACGATCTTGGAGTAATCTGTGGAGTTACCACAAACCCATCTTTGATTGCTAAGGAAGGTGGACGTAGCCAGGAAGAAATCCTTAAGGAAATCGCATCTATCGTAGATGGACCTATCTCAGGCGAGGTAAAGGCAACAACTGTTGATGCAGAAGGTATGATTAAAGAGGGCCGTGAGATTGCAGCAATGCATCCAAACATGGTAGTAAAGATTCCTATGACTGCAGAAGGACTTAAGGCTGTAAAGGTTCTTTCAGCTGAGGGCATCAAGACAAACGTTACATTAATCTTTTCTGCAAACCAGGCAATTCTTGCAGCTAATGCAGGTGCTTCTTATGTATCTCCATTCCTTGGAAGATTGGATGATATCAACATGCCAGGTATCGACCTTATCCGCGACATCGCAGAAATCTTTGATATCTATGGATATGACACAGAAATCATCGCTGCATCAGTTCGTAACCCAATTCACGTTACAGACTGCGCTCTTGCAGGTGCTCACATCGCAACAGTACCATACCATGTTATCGAGCAGATGATTAATCATCCACTTACAACTGCTGGCATAGAGAAATTCCAGAAGGACTACGTAGCGGTCTTTGGAGAGTAATTTTTCATAAAGTATAAATAGCTGGTAGGCATCAAGCTCTACTATTTCTCAAGCGAGGTATGTCACCGAGCGGAGAAATCAGTAGGCTTGTAGCCGTAACCAGCGAGATATATTGGGGGAATTTACACATGAATATTAATGAGATAATTGCTGAGGGCAAGAAGACAGCCCTTGGTATTGAGTTTGGCTCGACAAGAATCAAAGCCGTACTCGTTGATGAGGAGAATAAGGTTTTGGCTCAGGGGGATCATGAATGGGAGAATCATTTAGATAATGGTATCTGGACATATCCTCTTGAGGAAGTGTGGGCTGGACTTCAGGATTGCTATGCAAAGCTTAAAAAAGATGTAAACGACAAATATGATGTTAAGCTTACAAAGATTGGTGCCATCGGATTTTCAGCTATGATGCATGGCTATCTTGCATTTGATAAGAATGATAATCTTTTGGTTCCATTTAGAACATGGAGAAATACTATCACAGGAGAGGCTGCAGCAGAGCTTAGCAAAGAGCTCAACTTCAACATGCCTCAGCGCTGGAGTATTTCACATTATTATCAGTGCATTCTTAACAAGGAGCCACATGTAAAAGATGTTGCATACTTCATGACACTTGCTTGCTACGTTCATTTCAAGATGACAGGCAAGAAGGTAGCAGGTGTTGGTGAAGCATCTGGTATGTTCCCTATCGATTCAAAAACATGCCAGTATGACACAGCAATGCTTGAAAAATTCAACAAGCTTGCAGCAGCACATGGTGTTACAACAAAGGTAGAAGACTTAATGCCAGCTGTTCTTGTGGCAGGTGATGATGCAGGATCTCTTACAGAGGAAGGTGCAAAGCTCCTTGATCCAACAGGAGAACTTGAGCCAGGCTGTCCACTTGCTCCACCAGAAGGTGATGCAGGCACAGGTATGGTTGCAACAAATGCAGTTTCAGCAGGTACAGGTAATGTTTCTGCTGGTACATCAGTATTCTCTATGGTAGTTTTGGACAAGCCATTATCAAAGCCTTACGAGGAAATCGATATGGTTACAACTCCTACTGGAGAAGCAGTTGCAATGGTTCACTGCAACAACTGTACATCCGATTTAAATGCGTGGGTTGGAATCTTTAAAGAGTTCGCAGATGCATTTGGAATGGATGTTTCAATGAACGATATTTATGGAACACTTTATCGCAAGGCTCTTACAGAAGATGCAAATTGCGGTGGCGTTGTTTCATTCAACTACTTCGGTGGCGAGCCTGTTGTTAATGTAAACGAAGGTCGTCCAATGGTGGTAAGACAGCCAGATGCCAAGTTTAGTCTTGCAAACTTCATGCGCTCAAATCTTTACGGAGCACTTGGCGTATTAAAGCTTGGTAATGATATTCTTCTTAAGGAAGAGCATGTGCCTATCAAGTCTATTACAGGCCACGGCGGATTCTTCAAGACAAAGGGTGTTGGCCAGTCTGTTCTTGCAGCAGCACTCAATGCACCTATCACTGTAATGGCTACAGCAGGCGAAGGTGGTGCCTGGGGTATGGCTGTTCTTGCAAATTATCTTCTTCGCGAAGACAAGAGCAAGAAGTTACAGGATTACCTTGATGAAAACGTATTTGCAGGTCAGGAGTCTACAACAATGGAGCCAGATGCTGATATGGTAAAGGGTTACGATGAGTGGATGGTTGACTACCGCAAGGCACTTAAGGCTGAGGCATGCGCAGTGGAGGAATGGAGATAATGTTAGAAGAATTAAAAAAGCAGGTTTATGAGGCTAATATGGAGTTGCCAAAACGCGGCTTGGTTACATATACTTGGGGCAATGTTTCTGGAATCGACAGAGAGTCTGGAATATTTGCAATTAAGCCATCAGGTGTAGAATATGATGAGCTTAAGCCTGAGGATATGGTGCTTGTAAATCTTGATGGTGAGGTAGTAGAAGGCAAATATAAGCCTAGTTCAGATACTGCTACACATGTTGAGCTTTATAAAAAGTATGAAAACATCGGAGGTGTGGTTCATACACATTCTACATACGCAGTAGCTTGGGCCCAGGCAGGAAGAGATATTCCTTTATATGGAACAACTCACGCAGATTATTTCTGCGGACCTATTCCATGTACAAGAAATCTTACTCCAGAAGAAATCGATGAGGCATACGAAGTAAACACAGGAAAAGTAATCATCGAAACATTCGAAGAGCGTGGCGTTAATACAAAGTATGTGCCAGGCGTTATCTGCAAGAATCACGGCCCATTCACATGGGGCAAGGATGCAGACCAGGCAGTATACAACGCAGTAGTACTTGAAGAGGTCGCAAAGATGGCACTCTTCACAGAGCAGGTTAACCCAAAGGTTGAGCCAGCTCCAGATTGCATCAGAGATAAGCACTTCAACCGTAAGCACGGAGCAAATGCTTATTACGGACAGAACTAAATAAATATAATTTTGGGACCGCATTGCCAGTAGGTGATGTGGTCCTTTTTCATTGTATAAAATTTAATTGTTGACAAATACCCTATGGGGGTATATTATCGTCTTAACGAAGGGGATACCCCTTGGGGGTATACAAAAGGAGTTAATCATGGGAAATAAGGAAGAATTAATAGAGGAAACTTGCGAATGCTGCTGCTCTGGCAAGCACAAAAGTCGCGAGGATAAAGAATTTAAGGATTTGATGAATCGCCTGAAAAGAATTGAGGGACAGGTTCGCGGGGTGGAAAGTATGCTTGAGAAGGATGCATATTGCACAGATATTCTCATGCAGGTTTCTGCCATTACATCAGCTCTCAATAGCTTCAACAAGGTGTTGCTTGCAAATCATGTAAAGACATGCGTTGCAGACAACATCCGCAATGGTGATGAAGAGGTGGTAGACGAGCTTGTAACGGTTCTTCAAAAACTAATGAAATAAGGATGGTGTTATATGGAACAATATAATGTGACAGGCATGAGCTGCGCGGCATGTCAGGCTAGGGTGGAAAAAGCTGTATCCGCAGTTCCTGGTGTGGACAGTTGTGCAGTTAGCCTTCTTACGAATTCAATGGGAGTCGAAGGAAATGCAGACTCTGCTGAAATCATAAAGGCTATCGAGAATGCAGGCTATGGTGCCAGCTTAAAGGCAGATGGTTCTGCAGGAGCAAGTGCTTCAGTGCCAAATTATGACAATGAGCTTGCAGACACCGAGACTCCAAAGATTAGAAATAGATTAATCGCTTCAGTGATACTACTGATTCCTCTCATGTATGTGTCGATGGGACACATGCTTTGGGATTGGCCACTGCCAGGTTTTTTGGATGGAAATCATATCGCTATGGGATTGTATGAAATGCTTCTTACAATCGCGATTATGATTATTAATCAAAAGTTTTTTGTTAGCGGATTTAGAGGGCTCATGCATGGTGCACCTAATATGGATACCCTAGTAGCCCTTGGCGCAACAGCATCCTTTGGATACAGTGTATTTGCATTATTTGCAATGACATCAGCTATGGTTGATGGTGATATGGACAAAGTCATGGAATATATGATGGAGTTCTATTTCGAATCAGCGGCTATGATTCTTACACTGATTACAGTTGGCAAACTGCTGGAATCTATTTCAAAGGGAAGAACCACCAATGCCCTGAAGGATTTGATGAAGCTTGCTGCCAAGACAGCAGTTGTATTAAAGGATGGAGTAGAGACAGAAGTCCCTATTGAACAGGTCAAAATCGGAGACAGATTTGTTGTAAAGCCTGGGGACAACATCCCTGTGGATGGAATCGTTGTGGATGGTAGCAGTGCAGTAAATGAATCCGCACTTACAGGCGAAAGCATTCCTGTAGATAAGTCGGTTGGTGATTCAGTTTCAGCAGCTACAAGCAATGAAAGTGGATATATGGTATGCGAAGCCACTAGAGTTGGAAAGGACACAACACTTTCTCAGATTATTCAGATGGTTAGTGATGCGGCAGCTACAAAGGCTCCAATTGCTAAAATCGCAGACAAGGTTTCAGGCGTATTTGTTCCAACAGTTATCGTAATTGCGATAATTACTTTTATAGTGTGGATGCTTGTTGGACAGCCTGTGGGCTATGCTCTTGCTAGAGCAATTTCTGTTCTTGTAATCAGTTGCCCATGTGCTCTTGGCCTTGCTACGCCGGTTGCCATTATGGTAGGAAATGGCATGGGCGCCAAGAATGGCATCATGTTTAAGACAGCTGTATCTTTGGAAGAAACAGGAAAGGTTCAGATTGTCGCACTTGATAAAACAGGTACAATCACAAAAGGTGAACCAAAGGTTGTAGGAATCTTTGAGGCCGAGGATGTGGATGATGTGGATCTTCTTCGAGTAGCCTTTGCAGTAGAGAATAAATCAGAGCATCCGCTAGCTAAAGCCATTGTAGAAAATGGCCTTGAAAATGGCATGGAGCCAGCTGAGGTTACAGACTTTAAGGTTTTATCTGGAAATGGAATCACAGCTATTTTGGATGGAGAGGAAGTCTACGGAGGCAACCTTGAGCTTATCAAGCAGCATGCTAATGTCGGTACTGAAATAGTAGAGCTTGCAGATAGATTAGCTGAAAAGGGAGAGACTCCATTATTCTTTGCCAAGAATGGCAAGTATCTAGGAATTATTTCAGTTGCAGATGTTATAAAGGAAGATTCGCCAGAGGCTATCGCACATCTTAAGAATCTTGGTATCCACGTGGTAATGCTTACTGGTGACAATGAAAAGACTGCAGCAGCCATAGCAGCTGAGGCAGGTGTAGATGAAGTCGTTGCAGGCGTAAAGCCAGATGGCAAAGAGGAAGTAATCAGAGCATTGCAGCAGTATGGCAAGGTTGCCATGGTAGGAGATGGAATCAATGATGCGCCGGCACTTACTAGGGCAGATATGGGAATTGCCATCGGCGCTGGTACAGATGTTGCTATCGATGCAGCAGATGTAGTTCTTATGAAGAGCAGACTTTCTGATGTTGTTGCAGCAATCAGACTTAGCCGCGCAACATTAAGAAATATTCATGAGAATCTATTCTGGGCATTCTTCTACAATGTTATTGGAATACCACTTGCAGCAGGCGCATATATACATGCATTCGGCTGGACTCTGAATCCAATGTTTGGTGCAGCAGCTATGAGCTTATCAAGCTTCTGCGTTGTAACAAATGCATTGCGTTTAAATCTATTTAAAATGCACGACCACACTAGAGACAAGGCGTTAAAGAGCTCAGTTGGCCATGAAAAATTATTAGTTAACAGCCAGCATTCAAAAGCTGGAGAAATAAAGGAGGACAAATCAACAATGGAAATTACAGTAAAAGGAATGATGTGCGCTCACTGCGAAGCACACGTAAAGGAAGCCCTTGAGAAAATCAACGGAGTAGACGAGGCTACAGCAAACCACGAGGCAAACCTTGTTACACTTAAGACTTCAGCTGATGTTGCTGAGGCAGATCTTAAGGCTGCAGTAGAAGCAGCAGGCTACGAGTTTGTAGGAATTAAATAGTAATTAAATGTAGTTGCAAATTGTATAATGCGAGACCAGACTTGCGTCTGGTCTCTTTTATGTTTCAAACTGCTAGACACATCATATCTGCCAAGTTATTTCAGTCAAGGGCAAGCCTTCGGAGCTACGCTCCCTTGACTTCATAACTTTTGGCAGATTAATGTTAGTCAAGCAGGTTTGAAACTGGGACTGTGGCGAAGCCACAAGTCATCACTAGGAGACTACTGCCTAGAATAAAAAATAAGAAATAGGCAGTAGTTTTCAAGGGCAGTGTGGCGTAACTAGACGACATTTCTATTGCTAAGTTGATTAGTTTTTAGCATACAAAAGTATTTCAATCTTATCTGTCACAAAATACCAAAAAGGCTACTGCCTAATCTAGCAAAATCTAGTTTAGGTAGTAGTCTCTTAAAAAGTTATGCAACACTAAGGATTTCTTCCTTAAGGCATTATGGGTATCAGAAATAATTGATTGCAAAAATGGAAGATATATGTTTAAAGAGGCAGGTTTATGATTATTACTGAAGATGTTGAGTTTTGGAAATGTCAGATAAATTATAAACAAAATATTAAATAATTATAAATTATTAGCACTCGTACTTGACGAGTGCTAATTTTAGGTTTATAACATAATCACAAAGAGGAACAAAAGAAGTTCTTCTTTAACCACATTAACAATCAGGCTCAAAGAAGCCCGTAAATAAAAGGAGGTAAGTATTATGTTAATGCCTAGTATTTTATCAAATGATTTTATGGATGATTTCTTTGGAGTACCACGTGTCACAGGATTTGGAAGAAATTTTGACAATGACTTCTCAAGAATGATGACTACAGATGTAAAAGAAACCGAAAGCGGTTATCAAGTAGATATGAATCTTCCAGGATTCTCCAAGGAAGATATCAAAGCTGAGTTGAAAGATGGATATCTTACAATTAAAGCTGAAACAAATCAGAACAACGACAGTCAGGATGATGATGGCAACTACATCCGCCGTGAGCGCTACACTGGCTCTTGCAGCAGAAGCTTCTATGTAGGTGATAACATCACACAGGAAGATATACATGCAGCATTCAAGGATGGAGTTCTTACTTTAAGCGTACCTAAGAAGGAAGAAATTCCTCAGAAAGATGAAACAAAATATATAGCTATCGAAGGATAACTTGAACTTTCAAAGGCCTCTCCAAATCAGGAGAGGCCTTTATTTTATTTACTCCATTTTTCAAACTCAGCGTCGGTACATTTTACATAGTGAGTTCCATCAACTAAATGCTCCGTTCCCTCATTATAATTGATACCCGAAGTTTTATAATCGTAAGTCAATGCTACGCGATTTTTCTCAACAACAGGATTTGGTTCTGGGATGGCAGAGAGAAGACTTTTTGTGTAAGGATGGATAGGATTTGAAAAAATCTCCTCGGTGGTGCCAGTTTCTAGCAAGTGGCCTAGGTGAAGTACGCCGATGCGGTCGGAGATGTACTTTACCATTGAAAGGTCGTGAGCAATGAAAAGATAAGCGGCACCTGTTTCGGCCTGGATATCTTTCATAAGGTTTACAACCTGAGCTTGGATAGAAACATCAAGAGCAGAAATACATTCGTCGGCAATAATCAGCTTTGGATTCATGATTAAAGCTCTGGCGATGCCTACACGCTGTCTTTGTCCACCAGAAAACTGATGAGGATATCTAGAAGCGTGCTCTGGAGCAAGCCCTACTTTTGCAAGAATCTCCTTAATCTTTTCATCACGTTCTGCTTTTGATGAGTAGGTGTGATGAATGTCTAATCCTTCACCGATGATGTCCTCAACCTTTTTTCTAGGATTAAGAGACGACATAGGATCCTGGAAAATCATCTGCATCTGTGTACGAAGCATGGTCTTGTCGCTTCTAGAAAGATGACCAGTGATGTCAGTATCGTTAAAGGTAATCTTTCCATCGGTTGGATTGTACAATCTGATTACAGAGCGGCCGATAGTAGATTTACCTGAGCCTGATTCTCCAACCAGGCCATAGGTTTCACCAGGATAGATTTCAAATGAAACACCTTCTACCGCTTTTACGGTATAGTTGTTGCTAACTTTGAAATGCTGCTTTAAATTTTCAACCTTCAAAAGAGGCTCTGCATTATAGTTCGCTGTCATATTTACTTGCCTCCTTCTTCATTCTATCTAGTCTTTCACGAAGCTCTGAAGGCATTTCAACCTTTGGAGCACGTGGGTCAAGCAACCATGTGGCTGCGAAATGATTCTTTGTAATCTGGAACATTGGTGGTTCTTCAATGTCGTCAATTTCAAGTGCAAATCTGTTACGAGGAGAGAATGCATCTCCTTTGACTTCGTGTAAAAGATTTGGTGGAGAACCAGGAATTGTGTATAACCTGTCGTCTGTTTCCAAATCTGGCATAGCAGATAAAAGTCCCCATGTGTATGGATGTTTTGGATCGTAGAAGACTTCGTTTGTCAGGCCCTTTTCAATTATCTTTCCTGCGTACATTACGTTGACGTAGTCAGCAACCTTGGCAACAACACCTAAGTCGTGAGTGATGTAAATAACAGAGATGCCTCTTTCTTTTTGTACCTTTTTGATAAGCTCTATGATTTTTGCCTGGATTGTAACATCTAAAGCAGTAGTAGGCTCATCGCAGATTAAAAGATTAGGGTCGCAAGATAATGCGATAGCAATAACAACACGCTGGCGCATACCACCTGAAAGCTGATGAGGATATTGTTTCATTCGCTTTTCAGCATCTTCAATACCAACTTCCTTTAAAAGAGAAACGGCTTTCATATAAGCAAGGTCTTTACTTAGTTTTGTATGAAGAAGGATTCCCTCAACAAGCTGTTTACCTATATTCATGGTAGGGTCCAATGATGTCATTGGATCTTGGAATACCATTGCGATTCTTTTTCCGTTGATGTGTTTTCTAAGCCATTTTTTATCCTTCTCAAGGATGTCCACAGTTCCTAATTCGCCATCTTCGTTTGTGTAAGTGAAATCAATTTGGCCACTGTTAACAACCGCATTTTTTGCAAGAATTCCCATAGCGGCTTTCATTGTAACTGATTTTCCAGAACCAGATTCTCCAACGATTGCTACAGTTTCACCGCGCTCCAAATCAAAGTCGATTCCACGGATGGCGTGTACCATACCTGCACTTGTCTTGAAAGAAATGTCCAGGTTTTTTACATTTAAAATTACGTCTGCCATATCTCCCTCCTACATTTCTTTCATCTTTGGATCGAAGGCTTCACGAAGGCCATCGCCAAGTAAGTTAAAGCTAAGCATCAACAGTGCCATTATGATAATTGGTGGAATAATCTGATATGGATGGGTTGTAAATGAATCGTATCCATCTGAAATCAGTGAACCAAGAGAGCACTGTGGTACAGGAATTCCAAGACCTACGAAGCTAAGGAAAGCTTCTGTAAAAATAGCTGTAGGAATTGAGAACATTACCTGTGTGATGATTGGTCCAATAATATTTGGCAGAACTTCTTTAAAGATAATGAAGAAGCTGCCGGCACCCAGAGTTCTTGATGCGAGAACAAATTCCTGCTCTTTAAGTTTAAGCATTTCTGCACGTGCGATTCGGCTCATACCAACCCACTCAGTAAGCATTAATGCAAAAATAATTGTAATCATACCTGGTCTTAAGATAAGAAGCAGAAGAGTTACGATTACAAGTCGAGGAATACCGTTCCAAATCTCTAGCAAACGCTGCATTACCATATCAACGGCACCACCAAAGAAGCCGGAGATAAGACCGTAGCTCATACCGATAATCATATCGATAAGGGCAGCAGCAACAGCGATGATAAGCGATACTCGGGCACCTGACCAGCAGCGAGTCCAAAGGTCGCGACCGTACATGTCACTACCGAACCAGTAGTACAAATCATCATGGCCGCCAGCTTCATATTGATTGATTTCCTTGCTACCTGTTGTGGTGCTAAGTGTTTCTGTTCCATCAAGAATGCCAAGGTTTTCGAGGCCAGGAACACGTGGTGCAAAGTTTTTTTGAGTAAGCTCCTGTGTTGAGTAATCATACTCGGTCATGCCTGGGCCAACGATGGCGAAAAATACAATAAGAATAATGAAGATAAGTCCGACCACAGCGCTTTTCTTGTGGAAGAAACGATGTCTGACTTCCTTCCAAAAGCTTTGTGAAGCATAGTTGGAATCGATATTGATATCTTCATTTTGCTTTTTTAAAACAAAGTATGCATCCATCTTAGTCGCCCTCCTTTCCAAGTCTGATTCGTGGATCGATTATGCCGTAAAGAATATCCACAACCAGCATTACGAAAATGTAGAGAGCAGAGTAGATAAAACTTAAAGCGATTACTACGTTATAATCATTTGATTGAATTGCATTTACAAGCAAGCTTCCTACACCAGGAATAGCAAAAATCTTTTCTACAACCAGAGAACCTGTCATAAGGTCAACTACAAGTGGCGCAAGAACAGTGATGATAGGAATCAAAGCATTTCTTAGAGCATGCTTGATGATAATCTGACTGCTTGTTAGTCCTTTACTTTCTGCAAAAAGCATGTATTCACTGCCTAATACTTCAATCATTTCACTGCGGGTGAATCTGGCAATTGTTGCCATGGTAAACATCGATAATGCAACTGAAGGCATAATGCTGGAATTCAGCGCATCTGCAGTGTTGTAAAGCATTGGGAATACCTTCCATTTGAAACCAAGGTTGTATGAAAGAGCTAACGCAAATACGTAGGATGGAACTGACACACCAATTACTGAAATGATGGTGCAGATAGTATCCAAAATAGTATCCCGCTTTAGTGCTGCAATCAGACCAAGAATCAGGCCCACTATAGCGCCTAATGCTACTGCGAAGAAACCAATGTTGATTGAAATTGGAAGTCTTGATTGGATAAGTTGAGAAATTGGAGTGTTTTTGGAAATATTGTAGCTTACTCCGAAGTCTCCTCTTAGCATGTTGACTACATATCGTCCAAATTGAATTACAATTGGTTGATCCAGTCCATACTTCGCGTACAAGACGGTACGCTGATCATCTGAAAGTTTTTCGTCATTGAATGGCGAACCTGGCATCAAGTGCATCAAAATGAATAGCACTAGAACGATTGCCAAGAGAGTAAGAATAGATGTAAGAACCCTCTTTAGTATGTATTTTTTCATATTACATATCCTTCCCTTTTAAATTTTTACTTAGGGAGCTCAGCTATAAATTCTGAGCTCCAAAGTAAGAATTTAATTTCTATTAGTTCTTTGTTGTGTTCTTGTAAACTCTGTTAAGAGCAACTGGGTGGAAATCAATTCCTGAAACATTAGATGAAACCATCTGTGCATTTGCTGCTGTGTAGATTGGGAAGATAACTGCTTCTTCCATAACAATCTGCTCTGCATCGTAAAGTCGGTCTCTTCTAGCATCAATCTCTGTGCAAAGGTCACCAGTTGTGCATTCATCAAGGATTGCATCGTACTCAGCATTAGACCAGAAACCGTAGTTGTTAGGGTTGTCTGTGTACCACATTCCAAGATATGTCATTGGATCATCGTAGTCAGGTCCCCATCTTGTAAGACCAAGTTCATAGTTACCTTCCTGAAGATCAGATACACGCTGCTTCTTTGGCTCTGTTGTGATGTTTACTGTAAGTCCTGGAAGAGTTGTTTCCCATTCTTCCTTAAGAACTGTAGCAACCTTTGCAGGTGCATCATCCTCATCAGCTACAAGCTCAAGAGTAAGCTCTGTGATACCAAGTTCATCAAGACCTGCCTGCCAGTACTCAGCTGCAGCAGCTGCATCGTCACGGCAGTAATCCTTAAACTGTTCCTGATCTGCAGAGAAGTCAGCAGAGAAGTCACGTGGGATTGCTGTGTATGTTGGAAGTGAGCCATCCTTTAAAACATCAGCTGTAACAGATTCTCTGTTGATTGCCATTGTAAGAGCAAGTCTAATGTTGAGGTTTGCAAGCTCTGGAACTTCCTTGATGTTTGGAGTTACATACCATAAGTAACCAGCACCGATTGACTGGAACTCAGGATCGTCTTCAACCTGGTCAACCTGATCACCGTTTACAAGTGTGATATCTAAATCACCTGTCTGATAGCTCATGAGAGCTGTCTGTGAATCCTGAATTACCTGATATGAAAGACCTGAAAGTGAAACAGAAGCTGCATCGTAGTAGTCCTCATTCTTTGTAAGATGGAATGCTGTTGCAGCTGGCTCGTAGCTATCAAGTACGAAAGCACCGTTTGCAAGAACTGTCTCAGGGCTTGTTGCAAATGTATCACCGCATTCGTTGAAGAAAGCTTCGTTTACAGGATAGAATGTTGGGAAATACATAAGTGAAAGGAAATATGAAACAGGAACATTGAGCTGAACCTCAAGTGTCTTGTCGTCAACAGCTGTAACTCCAAGCTCTGACTTATCCTTTTCACCAGCAATGATTTCTGCTGCGTTTACAATCTGGCCGATGTCTGAAAGCATGTAAGAATACTCAGATGCTACTTCAGGATCTACTGCACGCTGCCAAGCAAATACGAAATCCTGTGCTGTTACAGGCTCACCGTTTGACCAGTTGGCATCATCGCGAATCTTGAATGTGTAAGTAAGGCCGTCATCTGAAAGATCATAGCTTTCTGCTAAAGCGTTGATTGGATTTCCATCAGAATCCATCTGCATAAGGCCATCTGTGTAGTCAGCGATTACTTCGAAAGAAGTACCGTCTGTTGCCTGCTGTGGATCAAGTGATTCAACAGCAGTTTCAATCATTACATTCAGGTCAGTTGATGTAGAAGCAGTAGATGCAGAGCCTGTTGATGCTGTATCTGCACTAGAGTTTCCACAGCCTGCTAACCCAGCAACCATTGTGGCTGCGAGAACTAAAGCAAGTAGTTTTTTCTTCATAAGTTCATCCTCCTTAGGTTATTAAATTTAGGCTTGCTTTTCTTCTTTAGAGAACTAAAGCATATTGGCAAAAAAAACAATGAAGCTCTACCTAATTGTTAGCACTTCATTGTACTTGCGTCGAATTATAGCACAATACTTTAGTAGTTTAAAGAGGAAAATTAAAATTAATTTTAAGTTAATTTGATAATTAGTTATAGAAATATTTAATATAAAAAATATTAAACTTGTATAAACCCCAATATTTAATTTTAGTATAATTTAATAAAATTGCTACAAGGTCTAGTATTACTATGTACAGAAGGTACTATATGTGCTAGTATACTAAAAGGGGGAGATTAAAATTATGGAAACAACAGATATTTTATTTAGAACGCATTTAAATTATCAAATTGAAGCTAATAGCGATGAGGAGCAAGTCCGGCAAGTCACGCGGGACGAAATCGAAAACATTGACCTACATCGCTGTACTTTCTTTGACTTCAAAACTTTTCTTACTTACATTCGAGACAATTACCCAGATTATTATTATAGTGATGCTGCTATCGAGGCAGTTAAGCCAACAGGCTTTAATGAGAATGAAAAATATGATTTTGTATCTTTGACAGACTATGCAAAGCATACAGCCATCACTATTGGCAATATGACTTTATTTAATGAGTTGCAAAAGCTTGCTAGTGCGATTGAACTGCTTAATGTCAAACAATACGATTTTGATCCTCAGCCACCAGTATACGAAGAATTAGGAAGCTGTGTAGTTGGTGGAGCCAATATTGATGCATATAAACTGACTGCATATTTACATGAAAGTAGTACCAAGGAAAGACCTATTGTTGCGGTTCGTTCATATTCGATTGGTACGAAGACATATTTATTGAATCCAGATATTATAGATATTTATTCTATCTATAAGCCTAATGCCACACTAATAGAGACTTTTGCTTACATGTGTTACGAAGATTATCGTCAGCATCGTACATCGCAATCTTTCGATAGACTTCTAATTAGTGGGGATGTAGATGTAGAAAGTCTGGAAGACATGTATTCAACACATTATGACTTACGCGTTTATGATAGACAAAACTAAAGAAATCTAAAATAATTATTAATTATTAGCACTCGGACTTGTCGAGTGCTAATTTTTGTGTTAGAACATAATTACAAGATAAATAACGGGTGGAGGTGAGATTATGAACATCCAAAAATTTACACAAAAATCAATCGAAGCAATTAATGCATGCGAAAAAATAGCCATGGATTATGGCAATCAGGAGATAGAGCAGGAGCATTTATTGATGGCGTTGCTACGTCAGGAAAATGGATTGATTCCATCATTGATTAGCAAGATGGACATCGATGTGGAACAATTCAAAAATGCTGTAGATGCGGCACTTCAAGCCAGAGTAAAGGTGCAGGGTGGTGACCTTCGAGTAGGTCAGCATCTCAATTATGTTCTTACTTATGCTGAGGACGAAGCTAAATCAATGCGAGATAGCTACGTTTCTGTTGAGCATTTGATGCTTGCTATGATTAAAAAGCCAAGCACACCTATCAAAAATATTTTCAAGGCATTTAATATTACAAGGGATTCATTCCTTGCAGTGCTTGCAACTGTCAGAGGAAATCAAACCGTAAATACGGATAATCCAGAGGCAACCTACGACACACTTGAAAAATATGGATACGATTTGGTAGAAAGAGCTAGAGATAACAAGCTTGATCCTGTTATCGGTCGTGATGAAGAAATCCGAAATGTCATCAGAATTCTTAGCCGCAAGACAAAGAACAATCCAGTACTTATAGGTGAGCCTGGTGTTGGTAAGACAGCAGTTGTAGAGGGCTTGGCTCAGCGTATTGTCAGAGGTGATGTACCTGAAGCACTTAAAAACAAAAAGGTATTTTCACTTGAGATTGGCTCAATGATTGCAGGTGCCAAATACCAGGGTGAGTTTGAGGAAAGGTTGAAAGCTGTTCTTGATGAGATTAAAAACTCTGATGGAGAAATCATTCTTTTTATAGATGAGCTTCATACAATCATTGGCGCTGGTAAAAATGGCAATGGTGGTCTTGATGCAGGAAACATGCTAAAGCCAATGCTTGCTCGTGGTGAGCTTCATTGTATCGGTGCTACAACCCTTGATGAATACCGCGAGTACATTGAAAAGGATGCTGCTCTTGAAAGACGTTTCCAACCTGTAATGGTTGATGAGCCAACAGTTGAAGACACAATCTCTATCCTTAGAGGACTTAAGGAACGCTACGAAGTATTCCATGGAGTAAAGATTACCGATGGCGCATTAGTTAGTGCAGCAACACTTTCTAACAGATACATCTCCGATAGATTCCTTCCAGATAAGGCTATCGACCTTGTGGATGAGGCTTGTGCACTTATCAAAACAGAGCTTGATTCCATGCCAGCTGAAATGGATGAGATGAATCGAAGAGTTATGCAGTTGGAAATTGAGGAAGCTGCTCTTAAGAAAGAAACAGACAGATTGTCACAAGATAGACTTGCTGATTTACAAAAAGAATTGTCAGAGCTTCGTGATGAATACAACACAAAGAAGGCTGCATGGGACAACGAGAAAAAGCTTGTTGAGGATGTAGCAAAAATCAAAGAAGAGCTTGATGATGTGCAAGGTCAGATAAAGGTTGCACAGCAGAAATACGATTTAGAGGAGGCTGCAAAGCTTCAATATGGTAAACTTCCAGAGCTTGAGGCAAGACTTGCAGAAGCTGAAGAAAAGCTTAAAGTTAGAGACACAGGCTTGGTTCATGAAAATGTTTCAGAGGAAGAAATTGCAAGAATCATTTCAAGATGGACAGGTATTCCTGTAGCAAAGCTTAATGAAACAGAGCGCAGCAAGACACTTCATCTTGATGAGGAATTGCACAAACGAGTTATGGGACAGGATGAGGCTGTAAAGCTTGTGTCAGAAGCTATAATTCGTTCAAAGGCGGGAATAAAGGACCCAAGCAAGCCAATCGGATCATTCCTTTTCCTTGGCCCTACAGGTGTTGGTAAAACAGAGCTTGCAAAGACATTAGCTCAGGCACTATTTGATGATGAAAACGCCATGGTTCGTCTTGATATGTCGGAGTACATGGAAAAGTTTAGCGTCAGCAGACTTATAGGAGCACCTCCAGGATATGTAGGATATGACGAGGGCGGTCAGCTTACAGAGGCAGTTCGCCGTAAGCCATATTCGGTAGTACTTTTTGATGAAGTGGAAAAAGCACATCCTGATGTATTCAATGTTTTATTACAGGTACTTGATGATGGTCGAATCACCGATTCACAAGGCCGTACAGTTGATTTCAAAAATACAATCATTATTCTAACCAGCAACATCGGCTCTCAGTATTTGCTTGAGGGAATCGATGAAAATACTGGTGAAATCACCCAAGCGACAAATGATTTGGTAATGAATGATTTGAGAAATTCATTTAGACCAGAGTTTTTAAATCGACTGGACGAAATCATCATGTTTAAGCCACTTACAAAGAGCAATATTGGTGGAATAGTAGATTTGATTATGGCTGAATTGAATGGTAGACTTGAAGACAGACAGCTAAAAATCGAACTTACTCCAGCAGCAAAGCAGTTCGTCATTGATCAGGGCTACGATCCAGTATATGGCGCTCGTCCTCTTCGCAGATACATTCAGAAAAATGTGGAGACTATGGCAGCTAAAATCATACTTGCAGGAGACATAAGCGAAGGTTCAACTATCACAATTGATTCAGATGGAACCAAGCTGTTTAGTTAACACACAGGAGGATAATGTATTATGTCATTTCAAACATTCATGTTTAAGTATATGGCAGCAAAGGGGGACAAAAAGAGGGATTCTACATTGACAATACCAGATGATATTCAACTTGAAACAAACATCAACTACCTTGGGAATAGCGATAAATACAACCTTTTAGATGTTTATTTCAAGAAGGGCACAAATGAAATTCAACCAACAATTGTTAGTATTCATGGCGGTGGATATATCTACGGCACAAAGGAGATTTACAAACACTATTGTGTATATCTTGCAGGCCTTGGATTCACAGTTGTGAATTTCAACTACCATTTGGCACCTAAGGCTAAGTTCCCATCTCAGCTTAGTGAAATCAATCAAGTGATGCAGTGGATGGTGAAAAATGCAGCCCAATACAATATCGATATTAATAATGTATTTTTGGTAGGCGATTCTGCTGGAGCGCAGATGTGCAGCCAGTATGCAGCTATCTTCACAAATCCAAAGTATGAAAAGCTATTTCCATTCAGCACCCCACAGGAAATAAAGGTTAGGGCTATTGCTCTCAATTGTGGAATGTATAAATTTGGCCTTGAAGCAGGTGGAAAGGGAAATGAAAAATTTACTCAGGATTTGTACAACATGTATGTTGGAAGAGACGATGATGAAGTAAAGAAACAGCTTGATGTGTTAGGTCACATTACTGAAAACTTCCCACCAGCCTATGTTATGACATCCTACTATGATTTCCTGAAGGACAATGCAGAGCCTATGTACAATTTCCTTAAGGACAAGGGGATTGATACAGAATGGAAGCTGTATGGAGAGGAAGGTCAGGAATACATGGGACATGTGTGCCATGTTAATATGAATCTTGAAGAGGCCAAACAAATCAACCAAGATGAGGCTGCTTTCTTCAAAAAATACATAAAATAAAAATAAGGGATTCCACTTATTTAGTGGAATCCCTATATATAACATCAGTTTCGATGTATGTTTTCTTATATGGCATAAGAGGATTTGCAATTCTAGAAAGAAGAATTTCTGCAGCTGTGTAACCCATAGAACTGCTATGGATTTTAACGGTTGTGAGGCTTGGCTCTAAAAGGGCTGCCTCAGGGGCATCATCAAAGCCACACACCTTTACATCTGCAGGAGCATCCTTGCCTAATAATCTAAGAGCCTTTAAAACCGACATTGCCAAGAAGTCGTTTGCGCAGAAGAACAAATCTGGCATCGTTTTAAGGGCTTTTATTTTTTCGCTAAGCCATAAAACATCTGAATATGGACAACTGTCATCCTCTAATATGCAGTTTGCTGTATCTATATTAATTCCTCTATCTGCAAGAACAGACACGTATGCTTGCCATCTTTCAAAGAATGATTGGCAGTGGAAACGGTCACCTACGAAAGAGACATTCTTGCAGTCTTTTTTTATCAGAGTATCAAGCATGTGATATGAGCTTGATAGATTTTCCATGTATAAAACATCTGCATTTATTTCACAGCGATGAGATATAGGGCTATCTATAAAGAGAAGAGGGATATTTTGTTTGCACAAAAACTCGCTGTACTTTTCGGAAAAAAGCTCTATACATAGAATGCCGGCAATATTATCAATGTTAAGATTGCTAGGAAAACATAGATTGTCTATTTCATAATCTCTGATAATGTTGATAGTTAATTTGTAACCAAGGCTATCGATTTTGTGCTGGAATGCTTCTAAAAGCTTGGTTCCAGAGTGAGAGTAGCCTGGGAAGGAATGTGTAAACAAAGCAATTTCAGTTTTTCCATCTGAAGCAGGTAAATTTGCACTCACTGTACCATTGTACATGGCTCTTGAATCAGGCATACTAAATTGCTTATATCCCATTGAAATGGCAGTTTGGCATATCTGATTTCTTGTTTCTTCTGAAACATTTCCTGTATTATTAAGAGCTCTTGAGACCGTATTTCGTGACAATCCAAGAGCGTCTGCAATTTCTTGTAAAGTAACCCTTTTACTCATAATAGTCTCCTAAATTTAATCTAATATCAATCATACTTGAAGGTGATAAATGTGTCAATTGTAACATTTTGAAATAGTCTAGTATGTAATTTCTAACAAAATGAATGGTGCATTTGATTACATTTGCACAAAAATATGTTACTTTTGCAAAGCATTATTGATTTATATGCACCATGAATGTAAAATTTATGGTGCAAGATATAGTGCAAATGCACCTTAGGGAGGTAATATGAGAAAAGCAGCGGTAGTGATTTTGGCCGGTATCATGGGGTTAAACATGGTAGCATGTGGCAATCAAACAGTAGAGGTAGAGGCAGAGGAAGAGAAGTACTTGGGAGAAGAATATGATAATTATGAGTTGTTTCCAGCTTCGGTAGAAGGATTTATTGGAGATACAATGCCTTTTTATGATGATGGAAAATATAATGTTTTCTATTTGGCTGATCAACGAAATGGAAAACAGGGTTATCATCCATGGGCTTTGATTCAGACCAGCAATTTTACAGAGTATGATGACAAGGGTGTGGTGATTAATTATGGAGATACTGTCGAAAGTCAGGATATTGCACTTGGTACAGGAAGCGTAATCAAGGATGACAAAGGAATCTATCATGCCTTTTACACAGGCCATAATGATACATATGAACCCAAGGAAGCTGTGATGCATGCCACAAGTTCGGATTTAGAAAACTGGGAAAAGATTCCAGCAGATACGTTTACAGGTGCGGGCAAGTACTCCACAGATGATTTCAGAGATCCATATGTTTATTATTCGGTTGATGATAAATGCTATGAGATGCTTGTAACCACTCGTTTTGATAATAAGGGAGTTATCGTAAAATACACATCCAAAGATTTGAGCAAATGGACTGACGAGGGAGTCTTTTTTGAGAATGACTTGGGAACCGATTCAAATATGGAGTGTCCATCTCTTCTTCAATATAAAGGAAAATACTATTTAGCATTTTCGGACCAATGGCCAAATAGAGTTGTTCATTATCGTGTAGCAGATTCATTGGATGGACCATTTGAAAAGCCTGAACGAGATTCATTTGATTGCAATGGTTTCTATGCTGGAAGACTGGAGACAGATGGTGAGAATCTTTATGTAGTTGGCTGGAATGGAACCAAGAAGGAACACCAGGATACAGGAGAATATGACTGGGGTGGAAATATGGTCTCTCATCTTTTGAATCAAAATGATGATGGAACATTATCACCAGTATTGAATCCAGAGATTAATAAGAAGCTGATACACGAACTTGATTTGGAACCACTTAAAATGACAGAGACAGTGAAAGCAGACGGTACAACCTATACCTTTAGCGGTGACAAATATGAAATGGTTGGCTTTAAGAATCTAATGGGAAGCTACCTGTTAAAGGCAGACATCAAGGATTTTGATGCCGATGGCATGTTTGGCTTTTGCTTCAATACAAACACTGAAAATGTGGGCAATCTCAACATCATTTTCAACGGGGCAAATAATAGAATCGAGTTTTACAACGGCAGCAACATAATGGAAATAAGCGCTCAATCCTATGTTGATTTTGATTTGTCAAAGGAGAAAGAGCTGCATGTATCAATGGTTATTTCTGATGGAGTTGTTTGCATGTATGTAAACGATGAGCTGGCTTTTACAACTCGCATGTATTTATCACAGGGAATGGAATGGGGAATTTTCTCAGTTAATTCTAATGTGGTATTCGAAAATATGAGTATTAGCAAGTAGGAGGAGAATAATGTTAAAAAAGGGGTTTAGCAAGGTGCTTCAGGCTATCTTGGCTCACAAGGTAAAAACGGCGCTGATTGCATCTGGAACCACGGCAGCTATTGCGGTTGCTGCAGTGGTAATGACGAATCATCCTATGGAAATTAAGGATGAGATAATAGCCTTAGGAGGCGGATGGCCGGATTCATTTTTTTCAGACGAATACGTAGAGCCTGAATTTGTGGATGATCCAAGCAGAACAAACAATGCCTTTAATGTGGCAGATTTTGGAGAACAGGGAAATAACGGTTGGTTTTATAGATATGGTTCAGCCCTGGACCCAGTAAAGTCTAGAAGACTTGAGTCTTATGACGGGGAGAAATATTTCCAGCTTGGTAAAACGGGCATGGAAATAAAATCAAACTTTATACACACTGCCGAAGGAACGGCGCCAATTCTTGAGTGGCGAGCTGCAGATACAGGTAAAGTAAATGTACAGCTGACTTACGTAAAGAATGCCAATAAGGACAAGAATCCTTCTTATCCAGATGGTGTCACACTTTATGTGTACAAGGGCGATGAAGCAATTGGCAGATACGAAGTAGATGTAAGCACAGATAAGGAAGAGGTTGTAGAGGAAACAATCAAGGATTTATCTGTGGAGGAATTGGAGAGCCTATACTTTATCGTTGACCCTAACATGAACAATGCATTTGATGGTGGTTCGCTTTATGTTGCAATCAACGATGTAAACGCTAAAGGGCCAACTGCTTCGGTAGATACCACAAGAGAGAATAATAATGCAAACTCTCAGGAGGATTTTGGAAAGCAGGGAAATAATGGTTGGACCTATCTTTACGGCAAAAATGTAAAGGATGCCAAGCTTGTTTCCACAGAAAAAGATGGAGCATACATGAATGTTACATCTCCAAATCTTACAATTAGCCAGTATTTCATCCATCCGGCTATAAATGATGAGGCTATGCTTTGCTGGCAGCCAGCAGTGGATGGAAAGATTGAGGTCAGAGGAAAGTACACCAAGTTTGAGCAAAACGATGGTGATCCAACATGGCCAGATGGTGTAGTCGTATCTGTATACAAGAATGGTGAAAAACTATTCAACAAGAAGGTGGCTGCTCCAGCTAAGGGAGAAAACAGCATTTCCTTTAGAGAGAAGGACTTAGAAGTAACTACAGAAGATAAACTATATTTTGTAGTTGATGCAGGAATCAACTCATCATATGACGGCGGATGCTTCGATATAAATATCATTGATAGAACAGGAGCAACTACAGAAGCAGATGTTCAGATAGATGAATCGGAGACAAGACAGAACTTTGCAGATGTAAAATATGATTTCGGCGAGCAGGGCAAAAACGGATGGTTCTATCAGGATGGATTTGGTGATGAGCCAACTGGTTCATATAACATGCAAAACTTCGAAACTGAAGAAGATAGATATTTTGATAGCAGCTATTTGGAAATCAAGCGTGATTTTGTAAACACAGGAAAGGGCAAATCTGCAGTAATTAAGTGGAAGGTTGCTCAGACTGGTGATATCAAAATCGATGCAGCTTATACCAAGTTCAAAAACGAAGATAAGAATCCAAGCTGGCCTGATGGTACTAGAGTAACCATCTATCACAATGATGAAGTTTTAGTTCAGGAAGAGTTTGAAGCAGATACTAAAAAAGAGGTAACGAAATCTCTGAATGTTGAAAAAGTGTCTGTTAAAAAAGACGACTTCATCACAATGGTAGTAAATGGTAAGGACAACAATGCTTATGATGGTGGAAAATATGAGTTTTCAATCAAGGGATTATCACCTCTTACAGGAAAGACCCATAAGGATGTTACTTATACAGGAGGCTCTAGAACAAACAATGCTTCTATGCAGGAAGACTTCGGAAAGCAGGGAACCAATGGATGGGTATTCCAGTCAGGATATTACCTTGATCCAGATTATGCAGTGAATGTTGAAACCTACAAGGAGAATGATAAGTACACAACTAATGATGGAATTGAAATAAAAAGAGACTACATTATGCCAGCCAATAAAGGCAGATCGGCAAATGTAAAATGGGTTGCAGCACAGACAGGTCCAGTAGATATTTCATTGACCTATACAAAGCTGAAAAATGAGGATGCAAATCCTGATTGGCCAGATGGTGTAACAGTATATCTCAAGAAGAATAACGAAATCCTAAAACAGCAGGATTTCGAACCTCTTACAGACAAAGAAGTAACAAAGGATTTGTCAGTAGAAGGTGTAAATGTAAAAGCAGGAGATTGCCTGACACTTATGGTAGATGGCAAGGAAAATACAGCCTATGACGGTGGTAATTTCACATTTGTAATTGAAGATGCAGATTTAAAAACTGTTGATATGGTAAACAATAGTGGTAGCAACTACGCTAACCTTGCTTTAGATTTCGGTGAGCAGGGCAACAATGGTTGGTACTACTGGGAAGGCAAGAGTGTAGATAAGGCAGAGGTCCTTCGCCAGAAGACAGAGGACGGTACAGGCTACACTTCTAGAAAGCTTAAGGGCTTAGAGGTTAAGAAGGATTTCGTTCAGCCTCGTCTCAATGCTCATGCAATGTATAAGTGGGTTGTTGCTGTGGATGGTGAAATTGATATAACTGGAGCCTATGTTAAGTTTGGACATGAAGATCCTAATGCATCATGGCCAGATGGAACAGTAGTAACGGTTTACAAGAATGGTAAGGATATTTTTGATGAAACCTGCGCCTGCCCACGAGGTGAGGACAGAAGTTACAAGACAGATATAAATATTTCAAAGCTTAGTGTTAAAGCTGGAGATGTTATTACTTTTGATATTGGCTGCAATAAGAACAATGCCTGGGACGGCGGACGCCTTGAAATCGACATTGAAGATGCTAATGCAACAAAGGTTGGAGTAGGCGACAAAAAGAGAACAAACAATACAGTGCTCGGTGCTATAGATTCAATAGAGCAGGGTACAGATGGATGGTGGTTCTTAGATGGCACATCACTGAAGGATGCAAAGGTTCTTCACTATATGAATGATGATAGTACAGCATATCTTTCAGGAAAGAATGAAGGTCTGGAAATCAAGAAAGATTACGTTCATCCAGGAAAAGATGGAGCAGCTATTTATCAGTGGGTAGCTTATTCAGACGGCAAAATTGATATTTTAGGAGATTATGTAAAGTTTGGTCAGAATGATTCAAATCCAAGCTATCCAGATGGTACAAAGATTCAGATTTACATAAATGATAAGCTTTTAACTGAGCAGGATGTTGCAGTATTTGCAGGAGATGGAAATGATAACAAAATCGATTTCATGTTCACCAAGCAGGATATTCACCGAGGAGACAAGGTATCCTTTGTAATCTCAGCAAAAGGAAATAATGCATATGATGCCGGCAAGCTTTCAGTTAGTATATACGAAGCAAAGGAAGCAGCATCAAGTAGAACAAATAATACAGACCTTAAGAAAGCATTCGGTGAGCAGGGTTCAGATGGTTGGTATTATGGAATGTGTGACTGGGATGGCAAGAACTTTGAATTGCTTGAAATGGACACAGAAAACAACAGATACTACAACAATGGTAAGCCAGAGCTTAAGGCAGATTTTGTTGAACCAGGTAATGGTAAGAACGCTGCATACAAATGGGTTGCAGGTGAAACAGGAAAGATTAAGATAACAGGAAAATATACTAAGTTTGTTAGCAGCGATGATCCTGCAGCAGATGGCGTAGTTATCAGAATCTTTATCAATGGTGAGGAAAAGAAGTTTATTGGCGTTCAAGGAAACTTCTCAAGCGAAGTCACTAGAGATATCAATGAAGAATATGTTGTTCATGAAGGAGATGAAATCGTATTTGCGGTAAACCCTGAGGGCAACGATAGTTATGACGGTGGACGTCTTGAAATCAAGATTTCTGATGGAACAGGAAATGACGATGAACCAGAGACTCCGGACACTCCAGATAATCCTGATGAGCCAGAAAATCCAGGTGAAAACACAGACCCAGAGCCATCAGATGAACCTGAAACAGATGGCAGAACAAATAATACTAATCTTGCATCTGCATTTGGTGAGCAGGGCTCTGATGGATGGTATTATGGAATGTGCGACTGGGACGGAGCAAACTTTAGCGAGTTAGGTTATGATTCAGGGGCAAACAGATACTACAATGATGGCAAGCCAGAGCTTAAGTCAGATTTTGTTGAACCAGGAAATGGTAGAAATGCAGCGTACAAATGGGTAGTAGCAGAAGATGGAACAATCAATATTTCAGGAAGCTATGTGAAGTTTGCAAATAGTGAAGATGAAAATGCTACAGGAACCTGCATGAGAATCAGAGTCAACGGACAGGAGATATACTTTGAAAATCAAACAGCTGGAAACTTTGATTCAGAAAGAGAAGCTACATTTGATAAAACAATAGATGTAAAGAAAGGCGATGTAATACTATTTGCCATAGATCCAGAAGGCAACGATGCCTGGGATGGAGGCAGATTAGTGGTAAATATCAAATCAGTTGATTGATAACAGGTAATCGGAAACCTCTGGGGAAACCTCCTCAGAGGCGACGATGCCAACATAAAGATGTTCAGAAAAACCTGCTTGAACAAATATATTAGAGTAAGATAAATCGATGGCATATGGAACACAGCTTTCATCCTCTACGTAATAGTTCTCTAATTTGTTTGCGAGAGCAGGATTTTTTGACTCTAAATAATCCTTTGGATTTGTAAGATATCCAGCGTTATTAGCCATTTCGATGCCGTAGCTATCAGCAACAATGATATCAAGCTTGCCAGCACTAATTGCAGACATGAGCTTCATAGAAGATGCATAGGCATACTCCAGATTGTCGCTGGCTGGATCTTCAGTGATAAGTAGATTTGTGTAATTGGAAATGTTAAGACCTGTCGCATCATCGATAGATTCAAGCAAACTATCATCTGCGGCGATGTTTACATATGCCACATATAAATCTATATCATGATTTTTATGAACAGTTCTTATGATAGAAAAAAGAATACAAATAATAGCTGCAGTGACTATTATGTGGATTTTGTAGTAATCCCAGATGTACTGCAGCTTTTGTTTTTTGTTTAATTGTGAAAATTTATTAGTTTTGTTCTTCATAGTTCTCAGTGCTTTGTAGCTCGCATTGAATCAATATATTTTTCATTAGCATGGAATTAATAAGTGCACATGTACCCACACCCAGGATGATACATGGTGTACAAACATAATATACGATGTATCCCATAATAAGAAATACGCCAAACATTATGACGGTGCAAAAAACAAAACGCATGCCAAGCATAATTGAGTTCTTGAAAAGATTAGCTATCGTATTTTCGAAGTGTGCATGTAAAGGATAAATCCAAAGCAATACTATCGCATATGCGATAGAGGCGATGATAAGTACTGCGCTGATTAAAGTCCAAAGCTTTGAAGTAAAACAAAGATGATAAAGAATGTATCCGTCTGTGACGATGACACATCCTAATAAGGTCATAATCAATCCGATAATAGTGCTTTTCTTAAAATCATCCTTAAAAGCTTTAAAGAATGCCTTGGTAATATAGCCTTCTTCATCTTTTACTATCTTTTGACAGCAGTAGTACAAAGCTGTTGTAGATGCTCCGATTGTAACAATTGGTATACAGCAAATAAACCAAAGTATATTTAGCCAGACGCTGTAGACAATCTTGGTAAGAAAGGTCAGAACCGGACCGTCGTAATTAAGTAAATTTCTCATAAAATCTCCTACTAATTAATCCCTAGTAGATTCTCTATAAATAAGGTTTGTCTCGGTATAAACAGTGCGATAGTTTAAATCAGGCTGTTCGATACGAGATACCAAAAGATTGGCAGCAGTAAAGCCCATAATCTGTGAGTGAATGTGACAGGTGGTTAAGGCTGGTGTCATAACCTTTGATTCTGCTGAATCATCGAAGCCTGCAACCATAACATCCTTTGGATATGAAAGACCCATAACCTTGAGGCAGTTGATTATGTCTATTGCAATGAAATCGTTGGCACAGATAAGCAATTCTGGAAGCTCATCAAGTGCTGAAATGACTTTAAACAGATTGGCAAAATATTCTGGGCCATGTGGATGAATATCTGTAAGACAGAACTTTTCATCTATTGGAAGTCCATTTAAATACATTGCATTTCTGAAAGCCATATATCGTTCAAAGAAAGAGCGGCAGTGATTAGCCTGGCCAACGAAACCAATCTTTTTAACACCGCGTTCTTTCATATTAGAAATCAAGTTAAAGAAGCCCGCTGAATTGTCCATCATAAGCACATCTGCTTCAAGCTGATTGCTGTAGCTTTCAACTGGTGCATCCACAAATAGCATTGGGATGCCAAGGCTACAAAGCATTTCACAGTACTTCTGATTGAACATTTCTACACATATGATGCCCTTTGTGCGCTCTCTGTTAAAGCTGGCTGGTAAAACCATATCAGCAATATTGGCAGGAGTAACACGATGCATCAACATGCTATATCCTAAATCTGTAATTTCGTGCTGGAATTTATCAAGCATAGTAGAAGCAAAATGGGAGTTATCCAAAAAGCTTCCTGTAAAAAGAGCTATTTCACCAGTGTGCTCTGGTTTCTTTACTATGCTTCCTCCGAAGATATCGGAAACTGAATTTGCGTATGAAAACTGCTTGTACCCCATTTCAACAGCCTTCGCTAATACCTTTTCACGTGTGGCATCTGCAAGTATGCCAGTGTTATTGATTGCCTTTGATACGGTGTTTCTAGAGACACCAAGTGCATCGGCAATATCTTGAATCGTAACTTTGTTTGCCATTATATTCTCCTATTTATTTTATGTAAAAATCCGCTGTAGGATTTATTGTCTAAATCCGTTGATAGAATTATAAAATGTAAAAATATATTTGTCAAATGTAAAAATTGAGATGGTTCATTTTTACAAAAAGAAAAGTAGAGTATTGTAATAATGTTACAAATAAACAAAAACGCATTGACACAAATGTAAAAAATGGTATAGTAAATTCATACACAAATTGTGCAAACGCACACAAATGTTTTGGGTGTATATGAGGAGGATAAATGGAAAAGGAAGGCAAATTTCACAATACGATTACGTATGTGACACATCATTGGAGACTATATGTTTTCTTCTTGGGACCAGCGCTTTTACTTACAATCATTTTTAAGTATTTGCCAATGGGTGGTATTTTGATTGCATTTGAAAAGTACAGTCCTTTCAAAGGCTTCTTCGGAAGTGAATGGGTTGGGTTTGAATATTTCAGCCAGTTCCTATCATCCCCAGATTTCATGTCATATCTGGTTAATACATTAAAGCTTAGTGTATTTGGATTGTTATGGGGCTTCCCCGTTCCAATCATTCTTGCGCTTCTTCTTAATAGAATAGAGAGCAGCAAGATCAAACAAAAGATTCAGCTTGTTTTATACATGCCAAACTTCATATCAGTAATTGTACTTTGCGGTATGGTAAGAATTCTTCTTTCGGTAACAGGACCAGTTAATATGTTGTTCCATACAACAATCAACTTCCTTACACTTCCAGAAGCGTTCAGACCTATCTACATTATAAGTGGTATTTGGCAGGGTGCTGGTTGGGCATCAATCATGTACACAGCATCACTTGCAAATGCTAGTCAGGAATTAAAGGAAGCAGCTCAGATTGACGGAGCAAACATCTTCCAGCAGATTAAGGCAGTTGAATGGCCTGCCATTAAAGATATGGTAATCATCCAGTTCATTTTACAGGCTGGTAACATAATGAGCATTGGTTTTGAAAAGGCATATGCTTTACAGACAGACTTGAACTTAGGTGCTTCAGAAATCATTGCTACTTACGTATACAAAAAAGGTTTGTTGGATGGAAACTACAGTTATTCAACAGCGGTTGGTTTGTTCAATACAGTCATCAACTTAATCCTACTTTTATCAGTAAACAAAGTTGTTGAGAAAATGAACGACGGCCAGGGCCTGTAATTGGGAGGATACGATGGAGAATAAGAAAAAGAAGAAAAGTACATTTGCCAAGTATTCAGCTGGTGATAAAACATTCTTATTAGTTGGATATGTACTTTTAGGATTATTTGTATTGGCCATAATCGTGCCAATGGTATACATAGTAATTGCTTCATTTATGGATCCAATTACATTGCAAAACCAAGGAATCACATTTGACTTAGATAAATGGACAATAACAGCATATGAAAGAGTTATTTCCAATTCACAGATTTGGGTAGGCTTTAGAAATGCCGTAATTTATTCGTTGTTGTTTACCTTCCTATCAGTCGCCATTACAATGCTATGTGCCTACCCAATGTCATTGGATGACTTCAAAGGTAAAAAGGTATTTAACGTTATCTTTATGATAACAATGTTCTTCGGCGGTGGATTGATTCCTACATATTTGTTAATCAGCAACCTTGGTCTTCTTGATAGTATGTGGGCAGTAATTCTTCCAGGTGCTTTCTCAGTTTGGAACATGATTATTGCACGTACATATTATAAAGGAATCCCAGGAGAGCTTAGAGAAGCAGCAGAAGTTGATGGAGCAAATGAGCTCACATTATTCTTCAAGATTCTACTTCCAGTATGTACACCAGTTATTGCGGTGCTTTGCTTATGGCAGTTCGTCGGAATGTGGAACAGCTACTTCGATGCAATGATTTATTTAAACACAGCTTCAAAGCAGCCATTACAGTTGGTACTTAGAGCTATTCTGATTCAGAATCAGCCAGATGCAGGAATGATTGCAGATATGCAGTCAACAGCAGAAAGAGCAAGACTTGCAGAGTTATTAAAATACTCAACAATCATTATTTCAAGCTTGCCACTTTTAGTTATGTATCCATTCTTCCAGAAGTATTTCGATGCTGGAATTATGGTTGGTTCAGTTAAGGGGTAAATAGTAGCGTGCAGCTATTATATATATTAAATGGAGGAGATAAAATGAAGAAAAATGTAAAGAGATTCGCAGCAGCCGCTCTTGCAATGACGATGGCAGCATCAGCATTCACAGGCTGTGGATCAAAGGGTAACAGCGCAAGCAATGCAGACAAGGTAGATGTATCAAATCTATCATTTCCTTTGGATGAGAAGGTAACAATCACAGGTATGACTAGCTATCCAGTAGGAACAGAGGAGGAGCCAAACAATCGTACAATCTTCAAGAGACTTGAGGATGACACAAATGTACATGTTGAATGGACAGCCATTTCTTCAGATCAGTGGGGTGACAAGATTTCATTAAACATGGCAAATGTAAATACACTTACAGATTTCGTGTTTAACGCAGGCTTCAGTGATAGTGACCTTTTAAGATACGCTGATCAGGGCGTTATCATTCCTGTGGAGGATTACATTGATGAGTACATGCCAAACTTAAGCGCTGTATTCGAGAAGTATCCAGAATATCGAACAATGTGCGAAGATGAAAACGGACACATTTGGGCATTGCCTTGGATTGAGCAGCTTGGTTCAGAAAAGACTGCTATCCAGACTGTTGGTAACAACATGACATTCATCAACCAGAAGTGGTTAGATTTTCTTGGACTTGAAACACCTACAACAGTAGATGAGTTTGAGCAGGTTCTTTTAGCTTTCCAGGAGCACTCAAGTGAGCTTCAGAAAGAGTTCAACATTGATGGTGACATCATTCCTATGTCTTGCATCGTAAATGATCAGGATCCAAACCTTTTGATTAATGGTTTCGGCGATGGTATCGGTGATGTAGATATGGGTCAGCATATTGCAGTAAATGATGACGGAAAAGTTGTATGTACTGCAACTACAGATGGTTTTAGAGATGGTGTAGAATGGTTACATAAGCTTTACAGCGAAGGCTTAATCGATCCAGAGTGCTTCACACAGGATTGGTCAACATACGTTGCAAAGGGTAAATCACACAGATATGGTGTATGCTTCTCATGGGATGTTGCAAACATCGACAACATTCAGGACTATGTACCACTTGCAGCTCTTAAGGCAGATACAGTAAGCGTTACTCCACAGAATGGTTCATTCACTTCTGGTTTTGATAGAGGACGTTGCGTAGTAACAAGTGTATGTTCAAACCCTGCATTAGTATGTGCTTGGTTAGATCAGATGTATGATCCATTCCAGTCTCCACAGAACAACTGGGGTACATACGGCGAGGATGATGATTTCGATATCTTCGAGCTTAGCGAGAATGCAGACGGCGAGCCAATGCTTAAGCATGCAGCTTTAGGTGATGCTTCACCTGTTGAGGTTCGTGAGGCTGAGTGCGTAGGTGGACCACTTGCAATATTAGATGAATACTATGATGTTTATGTAACATGCCCAGATGATGCTCAGTATCGTCTTGATTGGATTAAGGACTACTACACAGATGATATGAACTGCAAGTATGTATATCCAAAGGTATTTATGTCAGCTGATGATACAGAACAGCTTTCAACAATCCAGACAGATTTAGTATCATACTTAAATTCAAGCAAGGCTGAGTTTATCAGAGATGGTATTACAGATGCTACTTGGCAGTCATACCTTGATCAGGTTGATAGCTATGGCTTAGATCAATATTTGGAAATCTATCAGAAGTACTTTGATGATTTCTATGCTAATTAAGAAATAAAACATGGAAGGAATTAGAAATACCAATGAGCAGTCAAACACTTAGAGCGGCGAGAAAATACGAGGAGGTCTATGAGAAATTAATACCTGAGGAGAATAGACCAAAGTTTCATTTATCGCCTAGGGTTGGTTGGATGAATGACCCTAATGGATTAAGTTATTATGAAGGGAAGTATCATTTATTCTACCAGTATCATCCATATGATGCACACTGGGGCCCAATGCATTGGGGCCATGCCACAAGTACTGATTTGCTTCATTGGGAGTTTCTTCCAGTTGCTTTGGCTCCAGATGAGTTCTACGACAAGGATGGCGTCTTCTCAGGAAGTGCCATTACTCTAGAGGATGGCAGACATCTTCTTATCTACACTGGCGTTATGAAAAGAACAGCTGAAAATGGTCAGATGAAAGAGTTCCAGACACAGTGTATAGCAGTCGGTGATGGATTAGATTACGAGAAATACGAAAATAATCCTGTTATTAATTCAGACCTTATCCCTGATGGGTCAAGCAAAACAGATTTTAGAGATCCAAAGATTTGGAAAAAAGAAGATGGCAGCTACAGATGTTTAGTTGCCAACAGAGCACCAGATGGAAGTGGACATTTACTTCTATTTAAGAGTGCAGATTGCATTCATTGGGAGTTCGAGAAAATATTTGCAAAGAATGAGCGCAGATATGGTCTCATGTGGGAATGTCCAGATTTCTTTGAATTAGAAGGCAAAGGTGTTCTTTTAACAAGTCCACAGGATATGCTTCCTGAAGGATTTGAATTCCACAACGGCAATGGTAACCTCTGCATAATTGGTGATTTCGATTCTGCAACAGATACATTTACAGAAGAAAATGTTCAGGCAGTTGATTACGGAATTGATTTCTACGCTATGCAGACAATTCTCACAGAAGATGGCAGAAGAGTCATGATTGGCTGGATGCAGAACTGGGATACAACGGGGGCCCATGATGGATCAGAGCCATGGTTCGGTCAGATGTCACTTCCAAGAGAGCTTTCTATCAGAGATGGTAGATTATGCCAGTGGCCAATTAAAGAAGTAGAAGATATGCGTTCTAATAAAGTAGAGTATCGTAATTACGATATTACTGCTACAAAGAACATCAAAGACAGTGATAGCGAAAGCGTTGCAGGTGGTGTTTCATTAGAAGGTATTAATGGCAGATGTTTAGATCTAGAATTAGAAGTTAAGCCTAAGGATATTCAGGCTATGTATGACAGATTCGTTATCTCAATTGCAGCAGATGATAAGTATCATACAGATATCGTTCTTCGTCCAAAGGAAAACATTGCAAAGATTGACAGAAAGTTTTCTGGTTCAAGACGTGCAATAGTGCATCAGCGTAGAGCTCATATTCCATGGAAGAGCGAGACAATCAAGCTTAGAATTGTAATGGACAGATACAGCATGGAAGTATTCTTCGAGGATGGAATGTACGTTATGACAGCATCGCTTCCAACTGATGTATCTTGCGATGGCATCTATTTCAACACAAATGAGGATGCAGTTATCAACATTACAAAATACGATCTAAACTAAATTGATTATTGCCAGCGACGGACAAATGTCCGCCCTACGGAAATTTTTTATTGTAATACTGAAAAAATTATAGTATAGTATCAAGAGCGATTACTTTAGTTTAGTAAAGTGACCTCTTGATACTTTTTTTGTATAGATTTGAATGTGAAAACTCTATCCTATACAGAACAAATGTGCTATTATGGATGCGTATGATAGTATCAAGATAAGGAAGGTTTTACATGGATCTATTTGATTACATGAGACAGGAAGCAAAGAAAAAGGAATCGCCTCTTGCCGCTAGGCTTCGTCCTACCACACTTGATGAAGTGGTTGGTCAGCAGCACATCATTGGCAAGGACAAGCTCCTTTACAGAGCCATTAAGGCGGACAAGCTTTCTTCTATTATATTTTATGGACCACCTGGTACAGGCAAGACCACACTTGCACAGGTAATCGCCCACACCACATCTGCAGAGTTTACTTCCATCAATGCCACCACATCCGGCAAAAAGGACATGGAGGCAGTTGTTGAGGGAGCTAAACAGACACTTGGTGCATACGGCAAAAAAACAATTCTATTTATCGATGAGATTCACAGATTCAACAAGGGCCAGCAGGATTATCTGCTTCCATTCGTTGAGGATGGTACCATCATTCTTATAGGGGCCACCACTGAGAATCCATACTTCGAGGTCAACGGAGCGTTGCTTTCCCGTTCAATCATCTTCGAGCTAAAGCCACTTGATATAGAGGATATTAAAACACTCATCAATAGAGCTTTAACAGATTCAGAAAAGGGACTTGGAAGCTACGATGCTGTTATCGATGATGACGCTTTAGAGTTTTTAGCAGACATTGCCAATGGCGATGCCAGAAGCGCTCTTACAGCTATTGAGCTTGGCGTTCTCACTACAGACAGATCCGATGATGGAAAAATCCACATCACCATAGATGTTGCCAGTGAATGCATTCAGCGTAGAGTTATCAAATACGACAAAGATGGCGATAATCATTACGACACCATCTCTGCTTTTATAAAGAGTATGAGAGGCTCAGATCCAGATGCGGCTGTTTATTATTTGGCTCGAATGCTTTACGCAGGAGAGGATCCCAAATTCATTGCAAGACGTATATGTATTTGTGCATCAGAGGATGTAGGAAATGCTGATCCTCAGGCACTGGTAGTTGCTACCAGCGCATTCCTTGCAACAGAACGAATCGGTATGCCAGAGTGTCAGATTATTCTTTCTCACGCAGCTACATACGTAGCATGTGCACCTAAATCAAATTCAGCCTACGGAGCTATTGATTTAGCCATGCAGGAGGTGAGAAACAACCACACGCGACCAATTCCAACACATCTGCAGGATGCACACTATAAGTCTGCTGGAAAGCTAGGACATGGCATAGGTTATGAATATGCTCACGATTATCCTAACCATTTCTCACACCAGAGATATCTTCCAGAGGGACTTGAAAGGGGAGATTTTTACAGACCAGGAAATCTCGGTTATGAACAAGTTATTAATGAGTACTTAGATAAAGTACGAAATAATAAATAAAGTAAATGAAAGAGGACCAACAATGAAAAAGTACAGTGAAATGTCACCCGAAGAACTTGAAGCAGAGAAGGAGCTACTTAGAAAAGAGTATGTTGCTTGGCAGGCAAAGGGCTTAAAGCTTGATATGAGCCGTGGAAAGCCATCTGTAGAGCAGCTCAATCTTTCTATGCCACTTTTCGACATCCTTGATGGAAAGTCTCTTATGAAATGCATGAATGGTGTTGAGACTAGAAATTACGGACAGTTGGAAGGCATCGTAGAAGCTCAGCATCTTATGGCAGAAATCATGGATTGCCAGCCAGAGCAGGTAATTGTATGCGGCAACTCATCATTAAACATCATGTTTGATACAGTTGCTCGTGGATACATGTTTGGTTTTGATGGCTGCACACCATGGTGCAAGCTTGAGAGAGTTAAATGGCTTTGCCCAGTTCCTGGTTATGACAGACATTTTGCTATCACACAGCATTTTGGTTTTGATATGATAAACATCCCTATGAATGAGGATGGTCCTGATATGGATGTTGTTGAGGGACTTGTTGCAGCAGATGACACAATCAAGGGTATCTGGTGCGTTCCAAAGTACTCAAATCCTCAGGGTATTGTATACTCAGACGAAGTTGTTAGACGTATGGCAAATCTTAAGCCAGCAGCTAAGGATTTCAGAGTATTCTGGGATAACGCATATGCGGTACATCACTTATACAAAGAAAAGAGCAAGATTTTAAATATCCTTCACGAGTGCGAGGAAGCAGACAATCCAAATCTCGTATTTGAGTTCGCTTCTACTTCTAAAATCACATTTGCAGGTGGTGGAATTGCAGCTATCGCATGCAACCACAACAACCGTGAGGAGCTCAAGAAGACACTTACAGTTCAGACAATTGGATTCGACAAAATCAACATGCTTCGTCATGCTAGATATTTCCAGGATGTTGAGTCTGTATCAAAGCACATGGAAAGACATGCAAAGATTCTTCGTCCTAAGTTTGAGCTTGTTATCAAGACAATGGAAGAGGATTTAACAGGCCCAGGATGTGGTTCATGGATTTCTCCAAAGGGTGGATACTTCATCACATTTGAGGCTCCAAAGGGAACAGCTACACGTATCGTAGATTTGGCAGCAGAGGCAGGCGTTAAGCTTACACCAGCTGGTGCACCATTCCCATACCACATGGATCCAGGCGATTCAATCATCAGATTTGCTCCATCTCTTCCACCAATTGAGGAGTTAGAGGAAGCAGCAAAAATCTTTACAGTTTGTGCTCGTATTGCATATCTTGAAAAGCTTATTTTGGCCAAGGCTGAATAGGAGGTTTCTTTATGAAGATAGGTTTTATTGGAACAGGTAACATGGGTAGTGCCATGATGGGAGGAATCATTTCCTCAGGCATGGTAGAAGCTACTGATGTTATGGCTACAGATATTTTCCAGGCAGCGCTTGATAGAATCAGCGATGAGTTTGGAGTACACACAAGCACTAATAACAGAGACGCAGTAGAATTTGCAGACATCATCTTTCTTGCTGTAAAGCCTCAGTTTTTAGCTAAGGTTGTAGATGGCATCAAGGATATGGATTTCAGTGATAAGCTTGTTGTTAGTATTGCTGCTGGACAGTCATTGGAGCGTCTTACAGGAATGTTTGGCAAGGAGCTCAAGCTTATCCGAGTAATGCCAAATACTCCAGCACTTGTTGGAGAAGGCATGAGCGCTCTTAGTCCTAATGAGCTTGTTTCAGAAGACGAAGCAGCCACTGTATTAAAGCTTTTTGAAGCATTTGGACAGGCAGAAATTATTCCAGAGCGTCTTCAGGATGCAGTAGTTGGAATCAGCGGTTCTTCACCAGCCTATGTTTATATGTTCATCGAAGCACTTGCTGACGGAGCAGTTGCAGAGGGAATGCCTCGCACACAAGCTTACAAGTTTGCAGCACAGGCGGTTCTTGGTTCAGCTAAAATGGTTCTTGAAACTGGGGAGCATCCAGGAGTTCTCAAGGATGCAGTTTGCTCTCCAGGTGGCACTACTATCGAGGCTGTCGCAGCTCTTGAGGCAGCAGGATTCAGAAGTGCAGTTATCGAAGCAGAACGAATCTGTATCGAAAAATCTAGAGATTTATAATATGTAAAAAATCTTACATCAAAGGCACAAAAAGTAAGGGCCACAATATTTTTTATAATGATAATATGTAACTATTCAGAATAATCTGGGGTATATCAGATTAGGCTGAATAGTTATTTTTTTGCAAAAAAGGAGAGAATGTTATGAATATCCTAAGACCGGACAGCGAGGTAATGGAATTTCTAGGAAAGGCGACGGATTTAATTATATTAAATTTGCTTTGTGTTCTATGTTCTATACCAATAATCACTATTGGTGCGTCTTTTACTGCCAAATACTATGTTTCTATGAAGATAGCAAAGGGTGAAGAACCAAATGCAGTAAAAAGCTTCTTTAAATCATTTTGCTTAAATTTCAAGCAGATTACTCCAGTATGGATTGCGGAGTTGTTGGTATTACTGATTTTAGCTTTTGATTGGTACAACCTTTTCTTTGGAATGGCCAGATCAATGCCTATTCCTATGAGAGTGGTACTGGCAGTTATTACTTTTTTGGTATGGTCAATTATTTATTGCATGTTTCCTTTTATGGCAAGATTTCAGACCACTACAAAGGATTTGGTAAAGGCATCCATAGTTATGGCAATACTTAATATCCCAAGAATGGTACTGATTTTTATAGTAACTTTTTTACCATATATTATTTGTGCATGGTATATCCAGTGGGGGCTGGGGATTTGGATACTTGTCACTACTGTCTCTCTTTACTACATCAGTAAGGAGTTCGATACGCAGCTAGAAATGATAACAAAAGGAGAAGATGAAAATGAATCAAGAAACAATGAAGCGTGCTAAAGAATTAGTGTCGCAAATGACTATGGAAGAAAAGACTAGTCAGATGCTATATCACGCAGCAGCTATAGATAGGTTGGGGATACCAGCATATTGTTGGTGGAATGAGGCTTTGCATGGGGTGGCCAGAGCTGGAGATGCAACAGTTTTTCCTCAGGCAATTGGACTGGGAGCAACCTTTGATGAGGAGCTAGTGGAAAAGATTGGTGATGCTACTTCTACAGAAGGTCGAGCAAAATATAATCAGTTCACCAAGCATGGTGATAGAGATATTTATAAGGGACTTACATATTGGGCACCAAACGTAAATATATTTAGAGACCCAAGATGGGGCAGAGGCCATGAAACATATGGTGAGGACCCATATCTTACTGGACAGTTGGGAATGGCATTTGTAAAAGGTTTGCAGGGACCAGACCTGGATAATCCAAAGGCAGCTGCTTGCGCAAAGCATTTTGCAGTTCATTCCGGTCCGGAGGCAGACAGACATCATTTTGATGCCAGGGTATCAGATCAGGATTTGTATGACACATATCTGTATGCTTTCAAGCGACTGGTGAAGGATGCCAAGGTAGAGTCCGTTATGGGAGCCTACAATCGAGTAAACGGTGAGCCTGCCTGTGGAAGTAAACGCTTACTAAAGGACATCCTGAGAGATGACTGGGGCTTTGAAGGACATGTTGTTTCTGACTGTTGGGCGATTCGTGATTTCCATGAAAACCATAAGGTAACAGGCTGTGAAGTGGAATCGGCAGCATTGGCTGTGAATAACGGCTGCGATTTGAACTGCGGATGTGTATATGAAAAGTTAATTTATGCATATAAAGCTGGACTTGTTTCAGAGGAGAAAATTAACACTGCAGTCGAAAGATTGATTGAACTTCGATTACGTCTGGGCACACTTCCAGAGAGAAAAAGTAAGTATGATGATATTCCATATGAAGTGGTGGAATGCAAAGAGCATAAGGATTTAGCTAATGAAGCAGCAAAGGAAAGCTTTGTTTTATTAAAGAATGATGGTGTCTTGCCACTGAATAAAGACAAGTTAAAGACCATAGGAGTCATTGGTCCTAATTCAAACTCAAGAATAGCGCTCGTCGGAAATTACGAAGGAATTTCATCTGAATATATCACTCCACTTGAAGGTATCCAGAGATTTGTTGGAGATGATGTAAGAGTATTCCATGCAGATGGAACTCATCTTTGGAAGGATAGAATGCATGTGCTTAGCGAAGCAAGAGATGATTTTGCAGAAGCTATGGCAGTTGCAGAGCATTCAGATGTAGTGGTTATGTGCTTAGGATTGGATTCCACAATAGAAGGTGAAGAAGGTGACGCTGGAAATGAGTTCGGTAGTGGTGACAAAAAGGGACTTAAGCTTCCAGGGTTACAGCAGGAATTACTGGAAAAAATAACTGCAGTAGGAAAGCCAGTTGTGCTTCTTCTTTTATCTGGTTCAGCACTTGACTTGTCTTGGGCACAGGAAAACGTAAATGCCATAATGCAATGCTGGTATCCTGGAGCAAGAGGTGGAAAAGCTATTGCACAGGTACTGTTTGGACAGGATAGTCCAAGTGGAAAGCTACCAGTCACATTCTATGCATCAGATAAGGATTTGCCTGATTTCAAAGACTATTCGATGGAGAATAGAACCTATAGATATTTTAAGGGCACTCCTCTTTATCCATTTGGATATGGACTTGGTTATTCGAAAGTCAAATGTGGCAACGCAGCTATTGATAAGCTTTCAGGCAGCATGGATGAGCATTTTACAGTGAATATCGATGTGACAAACCAAGGAAGTATGAATCAAAAAGAAGTGGTTCAGTTGTACATCAAGGACGTGGAAGCATCAACAAGAGTTCCATTGTGGTCTTTGAGAAAAGTAAGGAGAGTCTCACTTACACCAGGGGAGACAAAAACAGTTTCATTTGAGCTTGCTCCAAGAGATTTTGCAATCATCGATGAAAAGGGAAATGCTATTGTAGAGCCAGGCAAGTTTAAGATAGCTGTTGGAACAAGTCAGCCTGATGGTAGAAGTGAAGAGCTTACTGGAAATAAATGTGATGTATTTGAAATAGATTTGAAAGGGGAAACTATTCAGGTGGAATACTAGGATAGTTTGTTTAGGGAGAAGATAATGACAATTGCTAATAATCCGATTTTAAAGGGCTTTTATCCAGACCCATCAATATGCAGAGTGGGTGATGATTTTTATATTGTTTGTTCAAGCTTTGTATATTTTCCAGGCGTGCCAATTTTCCACAGCAAGGATTTGGCACACTGGGAGCAGATAGGACACGTGCTTGATAGAGAAAGTCAGCTTCCATTACATGGTGAAATATCTAGAGGTATTTTTGCTCCAACAATTAGAGAGCACAAAGGCACATTTTACATGATTACAACAAATGTGGATGCTGGAGGAAATTTCTTAGTAACAGCAAAGGACCCAGCAGGACCATGGTCAGATCCATACTATTTGGGTGATAAAGAATGCCCAGGTATTGATCCATCATTATTCTTTGACGATGATGATCGTTGCTACTATGTTGGAACCAGACCAAATCCAGAAGGTGTTAGATACAACGGGGATTGGGAAATCTGGGTACAGGAGCTGGATTTAGATTCTATGAAGCTTGTTGGCCCTTCTATGGCTATATGGAAGGGAGCTGTTAAGGATGTTATTTGGCCAGAAGGTCCTCATCTTTATAAGAAGGATGGTTATTACTATTTGATTCATGCAGAAGGTGGCACAGGTCCAGAGCATGCCATATCAGTTGCCAGATCAAAGGAACTCTTTAAATGGTTTGAAGGCTGTCCAAGGAATCCTATATTTACACATAGAAATCTGGGCAAGAACTATCCGGTTATTTATGCAGGTCACGGAGATTTAGTTGATGACAAAGACGGTAACTACTATATAGTAATGCTTGCCTCGAGACAGTGTAAAAATCACTGCAGCATGGGCCGAGAAACATTCCTTGCCAAGGTTACATGGGAAGATGGATGGCCTGTTATCAACCAAGGGGTTGGAAAGCTTACAGACCAGGTTGAACTTCCATTTGAGGAATACAGATTCAACCAGGAAAACTCGTATACTGACATTATTCATTTCGACAGCAAAGAATTGGATGATAGATTAGTTGGAATTGAAAGAAGAAGTGAGGATTTCTATTCCCTTGCAGAAAAGTCAGGATTCCTTACCCTTTTCACTGGTCCAGAAAGAATCGAGGATATTTGTAACCCTTCTTATCTTGGAATTCGTCAGAAGGATTATGCATTTGCTGTTAGCTGCGGAATTGATTTTACACCTAAGAATGAAAAAGAATGCGGTGGCCTTGTGTTGTTCCAAAACCATGAAAATCATTTGGTTATGGAAATTGTAAAAGGCGTAAATGGAAATCAATTCCGTGTGAGAACTGTAATTTCTGGCAAAGAAGAAATTATAAAATCAATACCAGTTTCAGATGGATTGGTTGAAATTGGAATAAGGGCAAAGGAACAGAAGTGCCAGATTTATATTGTTGATGAAAATGGCCAGTTGCCTGTAAAGGAAGATGTTGATTTGATTCCATACACAACAGAGGAAGCAGGGGGATTTGTTGGCTGCACAGTTGGTATGTACACTTCATCAAATGGTGCTGATTCGGATAATAGATGTAACTTTAAATGGATTAGTCACACAAAGAATTAAGGGCATGATATATGAAAAGGTTTTTTAATAAGCTTGAAATAAAAAGGAAGATGGCCCTTTTGTATATCCTTTGCGTAGTGCTTCCAATAATTATTTCAGATGGTTTTGTTTTCAAGTCCATATATAATTCAGAAAAATCTTCCATTCTTCATCAGATGGAAAATGAAGCAAATGCCATCAATTACACTTTCTTTAATCAGGTAGACGAGGCTGCGAAGCTGGGAAATGCTTTATACAGCAGCCTCTACGTACATAGGTTTTTACATAAGGAATACTCATCAAATCTTGAGTATTACAACGCCTACCAGACATTCTTTGATGATACACTTTTAAAGCTTGTAACAGGTCAGTCAGGTATGGATTATTGTATTTATTTGGACAACAATACCATCACAAACGGAGCGGAATTTCAGAAGATTACCAAGGCTATTGGAACAGACTGGTATGACTATATTTTGACATCCCATTTGAACAAGGGGCTTTACTTTGGAATGACAAAACAGCCAACAGGAGCCCTGCAAAGGACGATTTATTATTTTCAGCGATTGAACTATTACAAGTATAATTCGCCCAATATCTTGCTGATAAAGATAGATTATTCAAAATGTGTTGATGATATCGAGAATCTGAATTATCCATATAAGGCATACATATGTGACGATACTAGAGTGTTAATGTCTAATGGTAAATACAGTAATGTAAGCAAGGAATATGCTAACAAGACGCTGTTAGAGAATATTGCGTATTCTCAGGATTGCACAGTCTATGGACAGGAACTGGAAATCAAAATAAAAGATGTTGATTACAGTTTTATGGATTTGTTTAGAAAACGGTGGTATCAGTTGTTGTTCATGATTGTAATAAATATCGCTTTGCCAGTGTTTGTCAGCAGCTTGATGCACACGAATTTGAAAAATAGGTTACGAGAGCAGGAAGCAGTGGTAGCTAGAAAGAATGCAGAGCTAATAGCTCTTCATAGCCAGATAAATCCACACTTTTTGTTTAATGCTTTGGAGAGCATCCGAATGCATTCTCTTCTTAAAAAGGAAGAGGAAACAGCCAAAATGGTGGAGCATTTAGCAAAGCTGCAGCGCCAATATACCGAATGGAACGACGATATAATAGCAATTGAAAATGAGCTAAATTTTGTAGAAGCATATTTGCAATTACAAAAATACAGATTTGGGGACAGGCTTTCTTTTGAAATTGATATTGAGGATGAATGTAGAAAGCTGTTGATACCAAAGCTAACACTTGTAACATTTGTGGAAAATGCAGTTGTTCACGGTATTGAAAGTAAAACTACACCAGGTTGGATTTTTGTTCGTATATACGTTAAGGACGAAAATGTAATTATAGAAATAGAGGATACAGGAAGTGGCATTCCAGAAGATATAGCAAATGAACTGCTGGAGAATATGCGTAATGCCGAAATTTCTATGCTAAAGGAGAAAGGTAGAGTTGGAATTGTAAATGCATGTGTCAGACTAAAGATGATATCAGAGGATAACGTCATGTTTGATGTGGACTCAGAAATAGGTACAGGAACCCTATTCCAAATTACAATTCCGATGATGTATTTAAAGGGGATGATTTAATGTTAAAAGTTTTGTTAGTGGACGATGAGCCGTTCATATTGCAAGGTCTGAAGGTTTTAGTTGATTGGGAAGCGGAAGGTTATGAAATCTACACTGCTGTAAATGGAAAAGAAGCACTTGAGTTCATAGAGAAACAGCCGGTTGATCTTGTCATAGCTGACATAAAAATGCCACTAATGGATGGAATAGAACTTTTAAAGGAAGTTCGAAAAATAAATGATGAAATATACTATGTGATTCTTAGCGGATATGCTGAGTTTGGATATGCTCAGGAAGCATTAAAGCATGGATGCGTAGAGTATATTTTGAAGCCAGTTGAAAAAGAGCAATTACTAGTCATTCTTAGAAAGATTGCTGCTTTGAACAAGGAAAAAATTATTGAGATTCAAGAGAAGGCAAAGAAGGATAAGGCCTATCTTGATAGAAATATTATGTCCCTTCTTAGGGGCAAATACGATAGAACAAATATTGAATGCATATCAGATAAAATCGATGTGGATGAGGATATGTGTTATGTGGAGGTGCAGCTGGATGTTGCTACTTTGTCTGAGGATTATTCAGACGAAGAAAAGAAGGAACAACTAAACAAGCTTTATTTAGCTGCGGATGAATTTCTAAAAAACGATTTTGCTTTATGCATAATGGATGTTTCTGACAGCGAGAAAACCTATGATATAGGCTTCATATACACAGACTCAATGGGACAAAAGCTACAGCTTACCACGGAAGAATATTTGAAAAGGTTCTACGATTACCTTATCGCAAATACGAATCTTGAAATTACCATGCTTGTAGGAAAAACAGTGTCAGGTATAAGGAATATTTCTAAATCATATGGAACAGCCAATATGCTTCGCTCCCTTCAGGGATTTAGAGAAAAGAAAAACATCTATTACTATGAAGATGAATACAAAATTAATGATACTGGCATTCTTATTTGCAAGAAACAACTGGACAACCTTATAGATGCAATTGAAGGTGGAGAGCATGTTGAGATAAGAAAGAGCGTAGATGAGTTTTATCAGGAAATGAAGAATACTGGTGTCACAGAATCTACCATGAATCTAAATATTAATTATCTGCTGTTTCAGTTAATTCATTTGGCAAGTGAGCTTGATAACGAGGTCAATCAGGAAGAAATTCTTAGAATGATTTTGGAAAGTACTTCGGAAGAAGGAATCAGACGAGGTGGACGAACCCATCTTTGCAAAATGGCTTATGCCTATGGAGATTACATAACTCAGCTTCGTAAAAACGTATCAAAAGGTGTGCTCGGGCAGATAGAAGATGAAATCAAAAGAAACTATGCCAGCAATTTAACCCTTCGAGAGTTAAGCGAAAAGTATTATATAAATTCAGCATATCTAGGTCAGGTTTTTAGGAAAAAATATGGTTGTTCATTTAAGGATTATCTTAATGAACAACGTCTAAATGAAGCTGCAAAGCTACTTCGTAAAAGCGATATGAAGATTTACGAAGTGGCTGAAATGGTGGGTTACAAGGATGTTGACTACTTTGTAAATAAGTTTATTGAGGCAAAGGGGTGTACCCCTACAAAGTATAAAAAGAATATGGCCGTCTAAAATTTAAGGGGGAGAAATATAAAGTTTCTCCCCCTTTTATCTATAGTTTCTCCGATGAATTCAAAATCAAATTTTCCTACAATTAAATCATAAAAGAGGGAGAAAGGCTCCCGAATAAAAGGAGGGTTTATATGAAAAAAAGAGTAGTAAGCGCATTATTAATTACTACAATGCTTACCTCTATGTTGGCTGGATGCGGCAAAACAGCTGGACATGGTGGAGCAGTTAACGAAGATGGAATCAAAGAATTTACAGCATTCTTTGCAGTTCCAGGTACAGAAATTAATGATGACAACGAGATTCAGCAGATTATCGCTGAAAAGACAGGCTGCAAGGTTAAGGAGTCTTGGTTAACAGGCCAGACAGCTGAAGAAGCAGTTGGTACATTTATCGCTGGTGGCGAGTATCCAGACTTCATTGATGGTGGTGATGGTTCTGTTCAGTTATATGAAGCTGGAGCATTAGTTGCACTTGATGATTATATTGACAACTATCCAAATATTAAGGAATTCTTCACAGATCAGGAGTGGGATGCAATTCGTCAGGATGATGGACATATTTACTGGATTCCACAGTTCACAAACATCTATGGTGAAGAAAGAGAATGTATCCAAAACGGTGAAGCATTCTGGATTCAGACAAGAGTACTTGAGTGGGCAGGATATCCAGAAGTTCACACAATGGATCAGTACTTCGATTTGATTGAAGCATACAACGAAGCTAACCCAACAATGGAAGATGGTACAGAGAATATTCCTTACACAATTCTTTGTGATGACTGGAGATATTTCTGTTTGGAAAATGCACCAGAGTTCCTTGATGGTTATCCAAATGATGGTTCAGTAATCGTAGACCCAGAAACACAAAAGATTATTGATTACAACACAACAGATACAGCTGTTAAGTATTTCAAGAAGTTAAATGAAGAGTACAAGAAGGGTATCGTAGATCAGGAATCATTCACACAGACATATGATGAGTATATTGCAAAGCTTTCTACAGGTCGTGTTCTTGGTATGATTGACCAGTGGTGGGATTTCGCATACACAGCAGAAGATGCTATTAAGACAGCAGGTCTTGATAAGCAGGGATGCCAGTACGTTCCACTTCCAATCACAATTGAAGATGGTATGAAGAATCAGTGGCACAACTCAGGCGGAGAGTTAAACGTATCTTCAGGTCTTGCTATTACAGTAGACTGTGCTGATGTTGAAGGAGCTCTTCAGTTTGTAAACGACCTTCTTGGTCAGGAAGTTCATGACCTTAGATTCTGGGGTGTTGAAGGCGTAGATTACAACATCGGTGATGATGGAATGTACACAAGAACTCCAGAGATGCGTACAAATGTTGTAGACGCAGCATACAAGGCTGCTCACATGTGCCCATATTCATACTTCCCACAGTGGTTAGGAACTAGCCGTGATGGAAAGAATGCTATGAAGCCAGAAGGACAGGAAGATGAGTTCTATGATGGACTTTCAGATACAGTAAGAGAGTGCTTCGAAGCATATGGCGCAGAAACATACGTAGAGATGCTTGGTACATCTCCAGCACCAGGACCATGGTATCCAATGTACACATACTCAAATTCAATGACAACATCAACACCAGGTGGTACAGCTTGGACACTTATGGGTGAGACAAAACACCAGTATCTTCCAAAGGTTGTAATGGCTGACGATTTCGATGCCGCTTGGGATGAGTACATGGAAGCATACAATGCATGTCATCCAGAGGATTTCCTCTCTGAGATGCAGACAGAGCTTGATAGAAGAATAGAAGAGGCTGCTAAGTATGAATAAAAAATCAATTAGCCTAACACAATTAAAACATCAAAAGGTACTTTTGATATGGGCTGCAGTAATAGTTGTATATGGAGTTGTATTCTATTATCTACCTCTTGCAGGATGGGTAATGGCATTTCAGGATTACAAACCAGTAACTGGACTATTGCATTCCAAGTTTATAGGCTTTGATAAATTTATTCGCTTGTTCTCTGATGTCACATTTTTGAGAGTAATTAGAAATACCCTTGCAATGGGTGTTATCAACTTGGCTGTAACATTTTTCATGGCAATCTTATTTGCAATCTTGCTAAATGAGATTGCCTGCCAAGGTGGCAAAAAGGTTGTTCAAACAATTTCTTACCTTCCACATTTCCTTTCTTGGATTATTGTTACAGGAATTCTTCATGATGCACTTTCAGGAACAGGAATTATTAATCAGTTGCTTTTAAACTTTAATTTAGTGGAACAGCCAATCAACTTTTTTGCCCACGAAAAATATTTCTGGCCTATCGTTGCATTTGCAAATGTATGGAAGGAAACAGGATGGAATGCCATCATTTATTTGGCAGCTATCACAGCTATCGATCCTTCTTTGTATGAAGCAGCAGCAATCGATGGAGCTGGAAGATGGGCAAAAATAAAGCATGTTACTTTGCCAGGAATTAAACCTACAATCATGATTTTACTTCTGATGAATATCGGAAATGTGTTGAATGCAGGATTTGAAATTCAGTACTTACTTGGAAATGGCCTTGTTGTAAATGTATCCCAGACAATTGATATTTACGTATTGAAATGGGGTATCAGCCAGGGCGATTATGCAATCGGTACTGCAGCAGGTATTTTCAAGAGTGTAGTAAGTATAGTGTTGATTGTAATTTGTAACCGAATTGCAAAACGACATGGTGAAGAAAGATTATTCTAAGGGGGCTAGGCAATGAATAAGAAAAAGAGAAAGAAGATTTCTGGTGCCGATTTGGCCTTTAGAATATTCAATACAATTTTCATGATTGCTTTTGTAGTAATCACCCTTTATCCAGTATTGAATACTTTAGCGATTTCCTTGAACGACGGTACTGATGCACTGCGAGGTGGAATTTATTTATGGCCACGTGTATTTACTTGGAAGAATTACACCACTGTACTTCAGAAGGATAATCTGATTACAGGAGCATTCATTACTGTTGCAAGAACAATTATTGGTACTTTTTTAGCTTTAGTATCAAATGCGATTTTAGCATTTATTGTAAGTAGAAAAGATTTTATATTTGCCAAACAAGTATCCTTATTTTGGGTAATAACAATGTATGTTAATGGCGGACTTATTCCAACCTTTCTCCTATATAAGTCACTTGGCTTAACTAACAGTTTTGCAGTCTATGTAATACCAGGAATGATTTCTGCTTTTAACATGCTTGTTATTAGAACCTACATGAAGGGTATTCCAGATAGTTTGGAAGAGTCAGCACAGTTGGACGGAGCCGGCTATACAACAATTTTCCTAAAGATAATATCACCTCTGTGCAAGCCTGTTTATGCAACTGTCGCTCTTTTCGTAGCTGTTGGTCAGTGGAACTCTTGGTTCGATGCAATGCTCTATAACAGAATGAGTGATGACTTAACAACATTGCAGTACGAATTAATGAAACTCCTTTCCTCTGTAACCAACCAAAGCTCGTCTGCTGAGTCTATGAAGAATTCTAACGGCTCCGTAACTCCAACATCCGTTAGAGCAGCAGCGACAATTATCACAATGCTTCCTATCATTTGCATTTATCCATTCCTTCAGAAATACTTCGTAACAGGACTAACACTTGGAGGCGTAAAGGAATAAAGGCATTATGAGAAATGTATTTTTAGAAATAGGAAAAACAGGTGAAGAAATAAATGCCAGAGTAGAAGAGACATTTAATGAGATTTTCTATGGCAATGACAAATTCTTTTACACAACTGATGATCAGACTATGGGGTATCTTGTTGATACAGGAAACAACGACACCAGAACTGAAGGCATTTCATATGGCATGATGATATGTGTTCAGATGGATAAGAAGAAGGAGTTTGATCAGCTTTGGAACTGGGCCATGACAAACATGCATTTAAGTGAAGGGGAAAACAAAGGCTATTTTGCATGGTCCATTGGAACCAATGGCGAGAAATATTCTGATGGCCCAGCTCCAGATGGTGAAGAATTTTTCGCTATGGCCCTTATTTTTGCGAGTCATAGATGGGGAGATGGGATTGGAATATATAACTATAGCCACATGGCTAAGGAACTTCTGAAAACCTGTATTCATCACGAAGAGCTTTACGGTGGTCACAACATGTGGAGTGATGAAGGCTTAATCAAGTTTGTGCCAGGCTTGGAGTTTACAGATCCATCATATCATCTGCCTCATTTTTATGAGTTGTTTGCAGAAAACTGCTATCCAGAGGATAAGGCGTTTTGGAAGAAGGCGGCTCAGGCTAGCAGGGATTTCCTTAAGATAGCCTGTCATCCATCAACTGGACTTTCTCCAGAGTATAGCTTTTACGATGGAATACCATATCCTGATGATGGTAATTTTGGTGGTAGACATGATTGGTTTTACAGTGACGCCTACAGAACTATTGCAAATATCGGCTTGAATTACGAATGGACAAAAGATGATTCGGTAGACAAAGACTTTTTACAGTGGAGTAGAAATACAGCAAACAATCTACAAAACTTCTTCTATACACTGCCAGAAGACAACAACCGTGGTATCTACGCAATAGACGGCACACCTATTGAAGGCAAAGCACTTCATCCAGTGGGACTCACTGCCACCATTGCTCAGGCAAGCTTAGCTTCTGACAATCAGTGGAGCCTCAAAGCAGTAGAAGATTTTTGGAACACTCCTCTTAGGACTGGAGATAGAAGATACTATGACAATTGTCTTTACATGTTTGCTATGCTGGCGCTAAGTGGAAATTATAAAAAGTGGTAAAAAAGACCCAGCTTACACTAGGTGTGAGCTGGGTTATCTAGATTTTTATTATTCCTGTACTCCAATGGGGTGCAGGAATATTTTTCTTTAAATAATTTCGAGTAATAGCTTTGGTTTGAAAAGCTAAAAAAATCTGATATTTCTTCTATAGTTGCATTTGAATAAAGCAGCAATTGAGTGCTTCTTTGTAGTTTTATGTTATTAATGTAATCAGGAATAGCAACCCCAACCTCTTTTCTAAAGCATTTCGAAAGCCAACGCCCAGAAACATTACATATGTCTGCCAGTATAGATAAGTTTAATTTTTTTTGCACATGAGAATTTATATAAGACACACAATTGGAAATCATAGGTGAATAACCTTTCTCAACTGTGGCATGGTTATTTACAACTTCTGAGATGGCGGCAATAAGCTCTACATAATAAGGTCTCACATCAAAATAAGTTGGCGCTGAGTCAACTCTCTGACATATTATTTCAGCAATCACATTTACAGCATCTTCTCCAACACCACTACGGATTGCTTCCTGACAAATCTTGTTGGCGACTACCATAAAAACATATTTTGTTTGGCGATCGTGATCCAAGGACATTTTCGTAAAGGAATACTGATTTGGTTCTGAAAACTTTTTAAATAAGTCTTCCATGACCGGAATTCCATCCATGGCGAAGTAAGAGTATAAGTCGTTATTAATGGATTCAGGGCTACTGTAATTCTTATCTTCGGTTTCAAGATTATTAACTTCTAGAAGAGATTGGAGATTTTGTAAAGGCTCATTCGATGCAATTATTTCATCAACTAAAATATTAGATTTGTCCAGCTCTTTGGCAGTGTTTATAAAGTAAGCTAAACAAAGTGCATTTTTTAATTCTTCTATGGAAATAAGCTTGCTTTGTTTTATGTTTAGCTTAATTGCTTCCTTGTCCTTGCTATATGGCTTTCCAAAGAAAAAGTGATTTATAAATTCATCACTATGCTCTTGAGGCAAACAGGGACCAAGAATTAAAAAACTATAATCGGATAGCTTTGAAATGGCAATAAAAATAGATGGTTCTTCAATGATAATTAGTGGGGTATTTATATCGTGCCCTTCATTATTAAATCTTGAGACTACATATTTCATCAAACTAGGCATAGGTATGTCTGGAATGAAATAAGAGATTTCGGTGTGAGTATTGTATATGCAAAATGGAATATTGATGGTAGATTGTAATGATTCTAATAACTGTAATCTGTGGGACATATGTATTCTTCCTGTTCAGTGTACTATTTTAATAAAATATGTACAATTTTATTATTTGTATATCCCGCTGTCAAATATAATTAACCCATAATACAAAAGGGGGACAGGTATTTATGTTATTTAACAAAGATTTTATGTTAGGTGCAGCAACAGCGGCTCATCAGGTAGAAGGAAACAATGTAGGTAGCGATTATTGGATTATGGAGAATCTTGAACATTCTGTTTTTGTAGAAAAATCAGGATCAGCAGTAGATCATTACAACAGATATGAAGAAGATATCGATTTGTTAAAGAAAGCAGGGCTTAATGCATATCGTTTTTCCATCGAATGGGCAAGGATTGAGCCTGTAGAAGGTCAGTGGAATGAAAAGGAAATGGAGCACTATATTAAGGTGATTGACTACTGTCTTGCAAACGGAATTGAACCGGTAGTTACCTATCATCATTTCTCGTCACCAGCATGGCTAATAACTAAGGGGGGCTGGGAATCGCCAGATGTGGTTAGATATTTTGAAAGATATGCCAAATATGTAACAGAACATGTTGCAGGTAAAGTTAAATATGTATGCACAATTAACGAAGCAAATATGCGTCTTCAGATGGCCTTTTTAATTAAGGATATTACGGAAAGAATGTCTAAGCAGTCAGAAATTCAAAATCAGGAAGGCTCAGTACAGGTTGGAGTAAATCTTTCTCAGAATCAATCACAGATGATGATGTCTATGATGGAAACAGCAAAAGCATTTAATATAGATGATCCTAGAAAGGTAGCAAATTTCGTTTCACAAGCTAGTGAAGAAGGAGATTTGCTTGTAATGAAAGCCCATAATGCTGCACGAAATGCAATTAAATCAGTTGATCCTAGTATACAGGTTGGATTGACCCTTTCTCTTCATGATATCCAATGTGTAGATGGTGGTGAAGAGAACGCAAAAAAAGCATGGGATGATGAATTTACACACTATCTTCCATATATTGAAAAGGACGATTTCCTTGGAGTTCAGTGTTATACAAGAAAGATATTTGACGAAAATGGTGCAAATTCTTCGTTTGAAACAGGAACTAAAACACAGATGGGCTATGAGGATTATCCTGCAGGAATAGTAAATGTTGTTAGAAGATGTGCTGAAGAATTCAAAGGCAATATTATCGTTACTGAAAATGGAATAGCAACATCGGATGATGAAAGAAGATGTGAGTTTATAAAAGAAGCATTGACAGGACTTAATGATTGCATTAACGAGGGCATTAAATTAAAGGGCTATTTTGCATGGTCATTATTAGATAATTTTGAGTGGCAAAAGGGCTTTTCAATGACCTTTGGATTAATAGCAGTTGACAGAAATACAATGGAAAGAACACCAAAAAAGAGTCTTAAAGTTCTTGGCAGCTTTATGGAAAAGTAGTGAGGTTTATAATGACAGAAAATTTAACATCTAACGTAGAAAAAAAGGATATCTATAGAAAAGCAAAGAATTGGCAAATAGCACTTACCACAATAAATTCAGGTGGAGCAATGTGTTTTTATATGCTTTTAACCTATGCTAGTTATGTGGCAAATGTGGGATATGGTATAGCAACAGCGATTGTAGGAGTATTATTAACTGCCACAAGGATATTTGACGGGTTCATTAATCCATTTATAGCAATGTTAATAGATAAGACTATGACAAAATATGGAAAAATTCGTTTATTCTTGCTGGCAGGTTGGGGTTTAGAAAGTTTGGCAATCTTTATGCTCTATATATGGTGCTCAGGAAAAGGCCATGGAATTGTTTTGTTTACAATGATGTATTTAGTTTACATTGTGGGATACACAATGAACAATGTTGCAGGTATGATAGCCGGACCTGTTATGACAAATGATCCAAACCAAAGACCAATCGTTGGTGTGTGGGGAACGGTATATAATTATTTCGCACCAATGATAATGACTGTATTTTTTACTGTTGTTTTACTCCCTAGATACAATAATGAATATACAGTAGAGATGCTTGCAGCATGTGCGACAGTGACAATTGTTATATCATTCGTATTTACGATACTTGCTTGTATTGGTATATCAGAGGCTGATAAGCCAGAAAACTTTGGAACAGATAGCCAGGGCGCAAGCGAAAAGGTAAAAGTAAAAGATATGATAAAGCTGTTGAAATCAAACAAGGCTTTGCAGATGTACATTGTAGCAGGAGCTACTGATAAGCTTGCACAGCAGACTGCTAGTCAATCTATTATTACCACAATGCTATTTGGTATATTGATTGGAAATATGCAATTATCAACAATATTGAATGTAGTTGCGATGTTGCCATCTATTGCTTTTGCAATTTTTGGAGCAAAATATGCAGGTAAACATGGTAGCAAAGAAGCTCTTTATTTTTGGACAGGAATTTGTATGGCGTTTTCCATATTATTGGCAGCATTTATGTATATTGTTGATATGAGAAAAGTGACTGTTGAAATACTTCCAACTGCCGTATTTTTTGTAATTACATTATTAGTTAATGGCGCAAAGATGTGTGTAACAACAGCTACATCTTCTATGAGCGGGGATGTGATTGATTATGAAATGGCCCGTTCAGGAAAATATATGCCTGCAGTTGTTACAGGAACATATAACTTTTTTGATAGAATTCTTTCATCACTTGGAGCGGTTTTGGCAACTTCGCTAATAGCGTTAATCGGTTATACATCTACAATGCCACAGCCAACAGATACACCAAGTCTTGCAATTAAAAATATGACAATATTTATTTATATTGGATTACCACTTATTGGCTGGATTTGTAATCTATTTGCAATGAAACTTTCTCCTATATCTAAAGAAGAAATGGTAAGGATTCAGGAAAAGATAGCAGAACAGAAAGCGAAAGTGAAATAAGAGTAATGAATAATTTAGCTGTGCAACAGATAATGATTGGATCTGCATGTAAAGATGAGAAGACAACGTTAAGTACTTTGAAACGAATAAAACAGGTTGGTTACGATGGAATAGAATTGAATCTATTTATGATTGAGAGTACACCATTTATAGTTCGATTACTTACAAAAATGGCAGGTATGCCGGTTGGTAAGGGGGCCAATATATATTGGCCCGATATGCTAAAGGAAAGTAGACTTAAAGCTACTAGTCTTCATGCCGATTTAGGAAGTTTGGAAAATAGAATTGATGAAGTTATTTCAAAGGCGAGAGAATTAGACACAAACAAAATAGTAATAACTGGAATGTACAGATTTGATTATGGTAATTATGATGATGTAAAGTCTTTAGCAAAAAGATTGGACAAAGTAGGCGCGAGACTACATGAATCAGATTTGCAATTACTATATCACAACCATAATGTGGAATTTTTGAAGGTTGATAATAAATATACGGCATATGAAATGATACTTAAGGATACGGATCCTGATTTGGTTAAGGTAGAATTTGATTCATATTGGCCTGCAGAAGCTGGTGTTGATTTTATTCCATTGATGGAACAACTGGGTGAGCGATTGGTTCTTTATCACATTAACGATAGAGGGACAAGATTAAAAAAAGTTCCAATTACTCCAATTCTTAAATCAGATTCAATAGAGTTAGGGCATGGTAATATGCCATTAAAAAGGATTCTTGGCTTGGACTGTATAAAAAATGTTGATGCAATTATTCTTGAGAGCCATAGAAATTGGGTCAACAATAATCCCATTGAATCTTTGGAGAAAAGTATAGCATTTTTGCAGGAGAATTATTCTAATGAACATTAGCGGAATACTAAAATCGAACTTAGTACATTGGATAGAACCAGAAAAGGAAATTGATACAGAAAAAAGACAAAGACCAAAGTGGGTGGAAAAGTCTTTTGATGTAAAAACTATAAATGGTAACGAGGAACTATTTATCACAGCTCATGGATGCTATGAGGCATACATTAATAATCATAGAGTAGGAGACTTTGTTTTTGCTCCAGGCACTTCTGAATATGAAAAGGAACTATATGTTCAAAGGTATAACGTTGCAGGTCTTTTGAGGGAAGGTAAAAATACTATTAAGGTATTGCTTGGAGATGGTTGGTATCGAAGTGCAGCAGGTGTTACTGGCGCAAGAAATCTTTTTGGAACCCATATAGGGCTTTTGGCGTGGATTTCTTCAGAAGACACTATTATTGTGAAGACTGATAATACATGGGAGACTTATCCTCATTCTGAAATTGTGTCTGCGGATATGTGTCAGGGAGAAGTAATTGATTGTTCTAAAACCGTACAAGAAAACAAATCACATGTATACGAGAAGAACTATTCCTTTAACAATCTAATATTTACTGATAATCCTCATATTGTTGAGAAGGAAAGATTTAAGGGAAAGCAAATAAAAACTCCATCTGGAAAAACGGTCATAGATTTTGGTCAAAATATTGCAGGATATGTTCAGATGACATTTAATGCAAAGTCTGGTCAAAAAATCATATTGACTCATGGTGAAACTCTAGATGAAAATGGTGAATTTACTATTGAAAATTTTCAACCTGGAGAACGTCACAAAGAAGGTGGTATTTTTCAAAGAATTGAGTATACAGCTCATGATGGCAAAAATACTTACAAGCCTCATTTTTCTATCTTTGGATTCAGATATTGCTTGATAGAAACAGATATTTCGTTAGAGGATGCAGTGTTTGAGGCAATTGCTGTGTATTCAGATATGGAAGAAACAGCAAGCTTTGAGTCAAGCAATGAAAAGCTCAATACTTTGTTCAAAAATGCAATGTGGAGCATGAAAGGAAATTTCTGCGATATACCAACGGATTGTCCGACTCGAGAAAGAGCAGGTTGGACTGGTGACGCAGGGATTTTCGTGAATACTGGTCTATATTTAATGGATTGTAGACGGATTTATGAAAAATGGCTGGCAAGTTGCAGAGCAAATCAATATAAATCTGGAGCTGTTAGAAATATCGTACCAAGAAACAATGAGGAAAGTTTCTTTGGAAAGCTTTTATCTGCATCTGCTGGATGGGGAGATGCAATTATTATTGTTACACACACTTTGTATAAGAGATATGGTGAGCAGTCGATTATTCGTGAAAACTATGAGGCAATGAGAAAGTGGCTCATGTTTCTCAGAAAAAGAGCTAAAAAAGGCTGTATAAAAAAACTTCTTAGCGGCAGTTTAGACAGTTTTTATGACGTTACATCAGGACTTGATTATGGAGAATGGGCTGAACCAGATATAGAATTTGCAAGTGGAGTAGATATGAAAGGTAAGAGTGGAGTCGCAACTGCTTATTTAAGCTACTCTGCGAGGCTCTTAGCTGAAATGGCGGATATCATTGGAAAGCATGAAGATGCAAAAGAATTTTTAAAGATAAGTCATGGAGCAAAAAAGGCATATCAACATCGCTTTATTTCAAATGGAGTCATTGAATCGGATCGACAAAAGGACTACGTAAGGCCAATCGCTTTTGGGCTTTTAGATGAGAAAGATATTTGCATCAATGCTAAAAAACTAAATGCCTTAGTTGAAAAGATGGATTTTCATTTAAATACAGGCTTTTTATCGACACCTTTTTTATGCAAAGTGCTTGCCGATAACGGTTATGTAGAAACTGCTTACAAGCTACTTTTGCAGGAAACAAAACCAAGTTGGCTATATGAGGTAAATCAAGGCGCTACAACCGTTTGGGAAACATGGGATGGAAAAGCATCTCAAAACCATTATAGTTACGGAGCAATTTGTGAGTGGCTGATAGAGGGCGTTTGTGGGCTAAAATACACATTTGACGAGTTAGTATTAAATCCACTACCAAGCAAACAGCTACAATATGCAAAAGTCTCTTATAAATCCGAAAAGGGAGTTATTAAAGTAGGTTGGCACTATGAGGATGATAAATGTCTTTATAGTGTAAAATTGCCTGATGGTTTATCTGGAAAATTGATAAAGCCTAATGGTGAAGAGGTAATAGTTCAAGGAAGCTATATTTGTGAATTATAATAGGTTAAAAAAATCTGTCTTATCGCCCTGATCTAATTCTATATTCTTTAGGCGATAGACCATATTTGGCTTCGAAGATTCTGTAAAAGTAAGCAGAGTTTTCGTAGCCAATTTTTTTTATGATTTTTTCTGTTGTAAGGGTAGTGTTTTCTAAAAAGTATGCAGCTTCCTGAAGGCGACGCTGCTGAAGAAGCTGCTTGAAATTCAGGCCGGTATTTTGTTTCAAAATTCTACTAAGATATGCGGTTGAATACCCTGTTAGCTGAGCCAGTTCATCCAGTGTGCCATTGTCAAAATGGGTATCAATGTATTCAAGGGCTTGAATTGTGATTGAGTTACTACCACGGCTCATATCAGTCAAAGTATCTGATGAGAGAGTACAAAGATTCATCAGAAGCAAATCCATTGTGGACATAGCGATAGTGTTCATATCGTTTTTGTGATAGGTGAGAGTCCAGATTAAGTTCTCTAATAAATTTTCAACAGGTAGTATGCCCTTGGCATGATATAGAAGATAGTCATTATAATTTTTTCTTTCTGAAAGGGATGCTACGATAAAATCTCTCAAAATATCATTTCTATCATAGAATATTTGAGTGCGGGAAAAGAATTCAGGAAGAATAATAAAGTTAATAGCAATATCATCTTTGTCACATGGCTCAATATCGTGTCTGGCATGTCTGTTCAAAAGCAAAATATCCCCTTCATGTAGAGTTAAAGTTTCACCATCCACAAAATGAGTTGTTAAATGGCCCTTTAGCATACAAACCATTTCTATATAGTTGTGTCTGTGTGTAGGGAAATATGCAAATCTGGTGTGAGGCCTAATGTCGATTAGCTTGCCTTGAGCCAGTAGCTTTCCTGAATCTATTACAAATTCATCCTCAGAGGTATACAGCTCTTTTCTGATGCTGGTATCCCCTTCTAGAATCATTTTCTCCTCGTCTGTTATTCGGTTTAGAAGTTCATAAATATCATTTCTCATAATGTCAAATAAGGTCCCATAATATATAATCTGCTGTTCTAGTTACATCAATAAAATCATTATATTATAGGCTTAAATAAAGAGCAAATAAAGTTCTAGGAGGGTTAAGATGTTAGTAGAAACAAAAGCAAGAGTGGGTGTGTTTTCTATCGCCCTTGGCGCATATTTACCACAGTTTCCATCGTTGGTACCAGAATTTGAAAAGCAGTTTGAGGATTTTAAAAAGTCAATTCCGGACACTGTAGAAATAATCGATGGCGGTGTGGTTACAACAAAGGAGCAGTCACAGGCCGCAGGAGATAAGTTTAGAGCAGCAGATGTAGATTTAGTTTTCATGCAGCTTCTTACATATGCAACAAGCTACAACATGCTTCCAGCAGTAAAGGATCTAGATGTTCCTGTAGTCCTTGTAAATGTACAGAAGCTTAAGGCACTTGATTATGATACAGCTGGTACAGCAGAGTGGCTTGGAGAGGCATATGCATGTGGTGCAGTTGGTGAAATGGTGGCAGATCTTAATCGCTATGGTAAGCGCAGCGCTGTAATCACAGGTGTTGTAGAAGGTGGCGATGAAAATGTTGCAAGAGAAATTGGTGAGTGGTGCCTTGCAGCAAATTGCCGTCGCAGATTCAGAGATACAAACATTGCCCAGATTGGAAGACCATATCCAGGCATGATGGATTTATATATCGATGAGTCAAATCTTTACAGAAGAATGGGGCTTTACACAAAGCAGTTTGACTGGGAAAAGATTTGGGCTATTGCAGATGACATTACAGACGAGGCCGTTATTAAAGCAAAGGCTGAGGACATCTTAGATACATTCGACATTGTTGGTGGTGGCGATGTAGATAAAGTATGGGAAATGGCAAAGTATGTTGTTGCCTTTGAACAGTGGGTTAAGGACGAGCAGCTTGGTCTCGTAGCATCTCACTATGATGGATTTGCTAAGGGAATTGCTGGAAAGGTGGACAGCCTTCTTATTCCAGCCTTCTCTATGTTGATAAAGCAGGGAACTGCTTGTGCGGTTGAAGGAGATATGAAGGTTGCTATGGCAATGAGCATTTTGAAGACTATCTCTGGTACAGGTCAGCTGGCAGAAATGTACACTATCGATTTCAACGATGATGTGACACTTATTGGACATTCAGGATCTGGAGATGCAGCCATCTCTCAGGCCAAGAAGCCAACAATGAAGATGATGGATGTATTCCATGGCAAGACAGGCGGCGGATATCTTACACAGTTCTATCCACCTACAGGACCTATCACTTACCTTGGTATCACGCAGGATGGCGAAGGTCACTTCAAGTTCGTAGTTGCTGAGGGTGTTAACGAAGAAGGAAAGATTCTTCAGAACGGCGACACAATGATGCGTACAAGATTCAGCTGCAGCGCTGCAGAGTTTGTAACCAGATGGAGCGAGACTGGTCCTACACATCATTTTGGTGCAGCAGTTGGTCACCATATTGAAACAATCAAAAAAGTTGCAAAGGTATTTAACGTACCAGTTGAAGTAGTAGTTAGATAAAGGAGAAATAGAAATGAAAGTATTAGAAGCAAAGTTTGTAGAAGGTTTTATGAGAATGGCAAATGACGGCTGGGAGCAGGGCTGGCATGAGCGCAATGGCGGAAACCTTTCTTATAGAATTAAGCCTGAGGAAGTAGAAAGCGTAAAGGAAGAGTTTGTAGCAGGGGATTGGAGAGAAATCGGAACAGAAGTTAAGGATTTAGCAGGAGAGTATTTCCTTGTTACAGGTTCTGGAAAGTATTTTAGAAATGTAATTATCGATCCAACAGATTCTATAGGAATTATTGAAGTAGATGAGACTGGTAGCAAATACAGAATCGTATGGGGATTCGTAAATGGTGGCAGACCAACATCAGAACTTCCATCACACCTTATGAACCTTGAGGTTTGCAAGAAGAGAGATGCTGAGATTCGCGTTGTATATCACTGTCATCCAACAAATGTTATTGCTCTTACATATGTTCTTCCGCTTGAGGATGAAATCTTCACAAGAGAAATCTGGGAGATGGCTACAGAGTGCCCAATCGTATTCTCTCAGGGAATCGGAGTAGTACCTTGGATGGTTCCAGGCGGAAGAGATATTGCAGTTGCAACATCTGAAATCATGGCAACAAAGGATGTTGCTGTTTGGGCTCATCACGGAATGTTTGTATGCGGTACTGATTTTGATATTGCATTCGGTCTTATGCACACAGTAGAAAAGGCGGCAGAGGTTCTTGTAAAGGTTCTTTCTATGACAAATAAGAAGCGCCAGACAATTCAGCCAGATGAGTTTAGAGCATTAAATGCACCATTTGGCGTTCAGATTAATGAAGAATGCTTATACGAAAAGAAGAGCAATGTTATTGGAGAAAGATAATGGCAAATTACTATTTAGCGGTAGATATTGGGGCATCTTCGGGCAGGCATATGCTTGCCCATCTTGAAGATGGCAAAGTGGTTTTAGAGGAAATCCATCGCTTTTCCAATGGAATGATTGAGGTGGATGGTCATAAGAGATGGGATATTGATGAGCTTTTTAGACAGATAATTATTGGCTTAAAGAAATGCAAGGAGCTTGGAAAAATCCCAACCTCAATGGGCATTGATACATGGGCAGTGGACTATGTTCTTTTAGATGAAAATGATAATGTGGTTCGCCCATGTTTTGGATATCGCGATAGCAGAACAGCTGGAATGGACGAAGAGGTTTATAAAATCATTCCTGAGGATAAGCTATATGAGCGCACTGGAATTCAAAAGGCTATTTTCAATACCATATATCAGCTTATGGCAGATAAAAAGGCGGGCTATCTTGAGAATGCCAATAGCTTCTTGATGGTTCCAGATTATCTGCACTATTTATTGACTGGTGTTAAGTCGAATGAATACACCAATTGTTCTACAACACAGCTCCTCAATCCAGAATCTAAGAGCTGGGACTATGAACTTATTGAGATGCTAGGTTTCAATAAGGATTTATTCGAAGAGATTAAGCAGCCAGGCGCATGCATTGGCATATTTTCTGATTCAGTTAAGGCAGAAGTGGGATTCGACTGCAAGGTTGTGCTTCCACCTACTCATGACACAGCATCAGCTGTATTTGCAGTCCCTAACACATCCGACAATGTACTTTATATTTCATCAGGTACATGGTCACTTTTAGGTAGTGAGAACATGAAGGCCATATGCACAAAAGAGGCAATGGAAGCCAACTTCACCAACGAAGGTGGTTATGAAGGACGTTTCCGTTTCCTTAAAAACATCATGGGACTTTGGATGATTCAGTCGGTAAGAAATGAGCTGATTGCAGCAGGCCAGGAATATTCATTTGCTGAGCTTTGTAATTTAGCAGAGCAGGCAGATATAGATTCTATAGTAGATGCAAATGCTGAAGTCTTCTTAGCACCTGCTTCCATGATTGATGCAGTAAAAGAATACTGCAAAAATCAAGGACAGAAGATTCCTGAAACACCAGGAGAGCTGGCTAAGGTTATTTACCAGTCTCTGGCGGTATGTTATAAAATGGCCTGCTATGAGGTAGAAAAGATTACAGGCAAGTATTTTAATATTATCAACGTAGTTGGTGGAGGCTCAAAAGCTGGCTACTTGAATAAACTCACAGCAGAAACAACTGGAAAAACTGTAATAGCTGGCCCATCAGAGGCTACAGCCCTTGGCAACATCGGTGCTCAGTTGGTGGCTGCAGGTGAAGTGGCAGGGCTAAAGGAGTTTCGAAAGCTATTGGCATAAGTACATATATAATTGTAAAACCTCCCTTAGTCATTTAGAATGATTGCGGGAGGTTTTATTATGAAATCAGACATCAAATACAAGCTGGCAGAAGCTATGAAAACCTGCATGAAAACAACATCAGTTGAAAACATCACAGTCAAACAGATTGTGGACGTATGTGGTGTTTCCAGACAAAGCTTCTACCGCAACTTTATCGACAAATATGACCTTATAAATTGGTACTTCGACAGGCTTTTGGAGCAGTCCTTTAAGGAGATGGGACAGGGCGAAACTATTCGTGAAGGTCTTATTAAAAAGTTTGCATACATAAAGCAGGAGAGATTATTCTTTACAGCAGGCTTTAAGGGGGACGACCAGAACAATCTCAAGGATCATGACTTTATCATGATTTACGAGTTCTACTGTGATTTGATAAGAGAGAAGACTGGTGATAATCTTGATAAACATATGAGAAAGCTTCTTGAGATGTATTGTCAGGCTTCTATTTACATGACCGTTCAGTGGCTTATGAAGGGCATGAAAGAGTCGGAGGAAGAGCTGGCTGATTTAATGATAGATGCAATGCCAGATATGTTACACAAGCTATTCAAAGAGATTGATTTGGTTTAGAAAGCCTTTATTTTAGCGATTTGTGAATTTTATGAAAATGTTACACATACGTATATCTGTAACTTATATTGACACACCCTATGATGATAAAATATCAATCGTAGGGTGTGTTATTTTTTTAACACAATGTTTGTTACAAAAAAGGAGTGTATTGTTATGGCTAACAGAATTTCTTTAAATCCAACATCTTATCATGGTGCTGGTGCAATCCAGGAAGTAGTAAATGAGATTAAGGCTCATGGCTTCAAGAAAGCATTTGTTGCTTCAGATCCAGATCTTATTAAATTTGGAGTTACAGCTAAGGTTACAGATTTACTTGATAAAGCAGGTATTCCTTATGGCGTATACTCAGATATTAAACCAAATCCAACAATCGAAAATGTAAAGAATGGTGTAGAAGCATTTAAGACTTCTGGTGCAGATTGTATTGTTGCTATCGGTGGCGGATCATCAATGGACACATCAAAGGCAATTGGTATCATCATTACAAACCCAGAGTTTGCAGATGTTCGTTCACTTGAAGGTGTTGCACCTACAAAGAACCCATGCGTACCTATTATCGCAGTTCCAACAACAGCAGGTACAGCAGCAGAGGTTACAATCAATTACGTTATTACTGACGTTGAAAAGGAAAGAAAGTTTGTATGTGTAGATACAAATGATATGCCAATCGTTGCAGTTGTTGACCCAGAGATGATGTCTTCTATGCCAAAGGGACTTACTGCAGCTACAGGTATGGATGCTCTTACACATGCAATTGAAGGATATACAACAAAGGCAGCATGGGAGATGACAGATATGTTCCATCTCGAGGCTATTCGTCTTATTTCAAAGAATCTTCGCGATGCTGTTGAAAACAAAAAGGAAGGCCGTGAGGGCATGGCTCTTGGCCAGTACATTGCTGGTATGGGCTTCTCAAACGTTGGTCTAGGTATTGACCATGCAATGGCTCACACACTTTCAGCACACTATGATACACCACACGGCGTAGCATGTGCTATGTTCCTTCCAATTTCTATGGAATTCAATCGCGAGTATACTGGGGAGAGACTTCGCGAGGTTGCTCGAGCTATGGGAGTAGAAGGCGTTGATAACATGTCACAGGATGAGTACCGTGATGCAGCTATCGCAGCTGTTAAGAAGCTTTCTGAGGATGTAGGTATTCCAAAAACTCTTGATAAGATCAAGGAAGAGGATTTAGACCAGCTTGCAACAGATGCTCTTAATGATGCTTGCTACCCAGGAAACCCTCGTGAGGCTACAAAGGAGCAGGTAATTGACATGTTCCGTATGCTCATGGCATAAAATATGAACAAATAGTTAAAAAACAGTGTTCTGTGATTATTAGTTTCACAGGACACTTTTTTTAATATATAATAAGAAATGATTAGGATAAATGTTTACTTAAAATTTAATTAATGCTATTATAGATAGGATTTTTTTATTTTTTAGGTTAACTAAGTTTTAGTCTAAATAGAGGAGTTTTGTAGAATGAGAAAGACAAAGATTATTTGTACAATCGGACCAGCCAGCATGAATGAGGAGACTCTTACAGCTATGGCTAAGGCCGGAATGAACGTAGCAAGAATGAATTTCTCTCATGGTGATCATGAGGAGCAGGGCATGAAGATGGATTTAGTTAAGAAAGTCCGCAAAAAGCTTAACATGCCAATCGCTATCTTGCTTGATACAAAGGGACCAGAGTATCGTATCAAAACATTTAAGGATGGCTCAGTTACAGTTAACGAAGGTGACACATTCATCTTCACTACTGACGATGTAGAAGGTGATCAGACTAGAGTATCAGTTACTCACAAGAACCTTCACAAGGATCTTAACGTAGGTGATGTACTTTCAGTTTGCAACGGTATCGTATTCTTCGAAGTTACAGAAATCAAAGGCCACGATGTTATTACAAAGTGTACAGCCGGCGGTACTATGAGCAACAAGAAGTCAATGAGCTTCCCTAACAAGGTTATGTCAGGCCCATACCTTTCAGAGCAGGACAAGAAGGATATCCTTTTCGGTCTTGAGAATGACATCGATTTCATCGCTGCATCATTCGTTTCAACAAAGCAGGATATGATCGAGCTTAGAACATTCCTTGATGAGAATGGTGGTAAGGATGTTGAAGTTATCGCTAAGATCGAGAATCAGCCAGGTGTTGATAACGTTGATGAGATTCTTGAAATTGCTAACGGTATCATGGTTGCTCGTGGTGACCTTGGTGTTGAAATCCCATTTGTAAACCTTCCAGCAGTTCAGAAGCAGCTTATCACAAGAGCTCGTGAGCTTGGTAAGAGAGTTGTTACTGCTACAGAGATGCTTGAGTCTATGATTACAAATCCACGTCCTACACGTGCTGAAATCTCTGACGTTGCTAACGCTGTATACGATGGAACTTCTGCAATCATGCTTTCAGGCGAGTCAGCTCAGGGTAAGTTCCCAGTACAGGCTGTTGCTACAATGGCAGAAATCGCAGAGACTACAGAGAACGACATCAACTACAATGGTCGTTTCCACAAGGATGACATCGCAATCGCTTCTATTCCAGATGCTGTTTGCCACTCTACATGTTCAATGGCTATCGACGTTGAGGCAAAGGCTATCGTTGCTTGCACAATGTCTGGTTACACAGCAAAGCGTGTTAGCCGTTTCCGTTGTCCAGTAGATGTTATCGCTATGACTACAGACAAAAAGGTTTGGAGAAAGCTTGCACTTAGCTGGGGTGTTACACCAGTTCTCGTTGATAAGTTCACATCACTTGATGTTATGTTCTATCATGCAGTTGGCCGTGCTAAGCAGATGCTTAACCTTAAGAGCGGAGACCGCGTAGTTCTTACAGGTGGCCCAATCGATGGTAACGTAGGTAACACAAATACAATTAAGGTAGAGAGTATTCAGTAAGATTTGAGAATTCACAGACAATTCACAACTTTTACACGACTTAAACAAAATTTTCAGTTAATATATACTCATCTCGAGAGAGATACAATTTTTTCATAACATTATTCTCCCTTTTGAAAGAGACGCTCCGCTGGCGTCTCTTTCACATTTTATAGGCATCTTTTTGTTATAAATTTTCCAATATTCAAAAATTTCATAAAAAATAATATTTATGCTTGATTTGTTTTTGAAAACTTCATATAATCCTCAAGTATGTTTTTTTAGAGAGGTTATATATGTTTTTCAGACACAAAAAAAGTTTTATCGCAATCACACTAGTTTTATCTTTATTCTTTAGTATCAGAAGCACTTCTATTGAAGCAAAAGCTGCTACCCCATATGCTTTATATGTAAATCGTGTAGCTAATGTTGTTACTGTAATGTCTCTTGATGCACAGGGGCAGTACACAATACCAGTAAAGGCTTATTTATGCTCAGTTGGAGCAAATATTGAAGATACACCAACAGGTTCTTTTACTACATCTAATTATTACGAGTGGAGAGAGCTCTTTGGAAATAGCTATGGACGTTATGCTATTAGATTTAATGGACATATCCTTTTCCATTCAGTTCCATATGCTGCACCTACAGTTAACTCTCTCAGAGGTACTCAGTTTAATATGCTAGGCCAGGGCGCATCTCAGGGCTGTGTTCGTATGGCGGTTGGTGATTTAAAGTGGATTTATGACAACTGTAAGGCTGGCACACCTGTAATTGTTTACGATGATGCTGCAAATCCAGGACCACTTGGAAGACCAGCAGCTGTTAAGCTTGATGTAAATGCAGGTCTTATTGGCTATGATCCTACAGAAGAAGCTGCATATAATCCGTGGATGAACCTTGTTCCTACACAGTACTTGAAGCAGGATTCGGGTGATGGAATTATTCACGGATATGTTGGAATGGATGCTGAGGCTCTTAAGCAGTTTATCGGCGCAAGATACAGTGATGGTACAGAAGTTGATAATTGGAATTATTCAATTCAGATAAATGGAAATTACAATCCTAATGTTTCAGGAACTTATGTTGTTTGGATTAAGGTTGCAGATAACAGAGGATATACATCAGTTGAAAAACAATATACTATTCAATTATAAAAAAGAAGCTTTGTTACAGTTTTGTAGCAAAGCTTCTTTATATTATATACGTTTTTTGCAAATATCTTCCAAGCAGCACTTATCACAGTAAGGAGCTGTTCTGGCAGTACAAACTGCACGGCCATGATCCACAAGCCTATGGCATAAATCATTCCCAGACTCTGGTGGAACAATCTTTCTGAGAGCCATCTCTACCTTAGTTGGATCCTTTTCATTATCTACAAGACCAATTCTGTTAGAAAGTCGAATTGCATGTGTATCAGTTACTATTGCAGGTTTGCCGAATACATCACCCAAAATGAGATTTGCAGATTTTCTACCAACTCCAGGTAGTGCTAAAAGCTCTTCCATAGTGTCAGGAACCTTTGAATCATACACGTCTCGAAGCATTTTCATGCAAGCAACGATATCCTTTGCCTTTGATTTACCCAGGCCACATGGACGAACAATTGCTTCTACTTCATTTACATCAGCATTTGCTAACGAATCAATTGTAGAAAACTTTTCGTATAGGTGAGGTACTATTTCATTGACCCTTGCATCTGTGCATTGGGCTGCAAGACGTACCGACACCAGAAGCTTCCAGGCATCATCGTAATCCAGTGTGCAATCGCTATATGGATATTCCTTTTCTAATCGTTCAATTACTAATAAAGCAAGTTCTTTTTTTCTCATGGACTTATTCTAACATATAATTGAAATGAATGGCTGTGTATGTTACAATCTGAGAGGTTTTTGAAAAATATTTGGGTTTTCGATAGGAGATTAATGTATGGAAAGCTACAAGTCACAATTTATAGAGTTTATGGTGGAGTCTGACGTCCTCAAATTCGGTGATTTTACATTGAAGAGCGGGCGTAAGTCTCCTTTTTTTATGAATGCAGGTGCCTACGTTACAGGTAGCCAGCTTATGCGCCTTGGCGAGTATTATGCAAAGGCAATTCACGATGCTTACGGCGAGGACTTTGATGTTCTTTTTGGACCAGCATACAAGGGTATTCCTCTTGCAGTCATCACAGCTGAAGCGTTTTACAAGCTTTATGGCAAGGAAATCAAATACTGCAGTAATCGTAAAGAAGAAAAGGACCATGGAGCAGATATGGGTTCACTTCTTGGTTACAAGATTTCTGACGGCGACAGAGTTGTTATGATTGAGGATGTTACAACATCTGGCAAGAGCATGGAAGAAACAGTTCCAATCGTTAGAGCTCAGGGTGATGTTACAATTGTTGGCCTTATGGTTTCTTTAAATCGCCAGGAGGTTGGTCTTTCAGGAGACAAATCAAAGACAGCACTTGATGAAGTTGCAGAAACATACGGTTTCAAAACAGGCGCAATTGTTTCAATGGATGAAGTTGTAGAGCATCTTTACAACAGAGAGTGCCAGGGCAAGGTCGTTATCGACGACGATATGAAGGCACGTATCGATGCATATTATAAGGAATATGGAGTTCAGTAAATGGCACGTAGTCGTTTTCACAGACGAAGCTCCTATGGCAATCAATTAAAAGCATTGCCAATGGAAGCTATGTATTCAGCAGGAGTTTCGTTGATTTCACTAATTATATATGGTGGCATTATTACCGCCTCAGTTTATATGTCAGGCGAGACACCTCGCTGGCTTGGCGGCGGCCTTGGAACTTTAGGCTTTCTCGTAGCTTTTGGAGCATTTGTTTACAATGTGGGCCAAATGAAGACTAAGACGGAGCTTAAATACAGAATTGTATGCCTTGCTATCAGCTCAGTTATTATGATAGTTTGGATTGCAACACTTATTATTGGATTGATTAGAGGTTAGCATATGAGCAGTACTTTTTACAAAGAGTCTGACGATATAATGGAACGCTTTGAGCTTGCTACAGAGCGCATATCTCAGATAAAAGAAGATAAAGAATTACCTGAGAATCTTCAGGCATATTTTAATCAGGTGGCAGATTTTGTGATGACGGTTCTTCCAATCATGAATAAAGCTATCGATGGAACACTTGCTGAGCGCAGTCTCGAGCAGTGTCAGGCGGACAATAAAACTATTTTTTCTATTTACGAAAAAGATAATTATGAGAATAGCTTTCTTTGCCCTACATATGCAGTAGAAAAGCTTGGTGAAGAAGTAGGTGGGCCTCTTTCGGCAGCATTCTATTCTATCGCAAGCATTATCGAAGCTGCTTTTGCAGGTAGAGTTGATAAGTTTACAATCTATTGTGAGCTTCTTCTTCAGCTTTATGGAGAATGCCAAATCGAGGACGAAGATAAATATCGTCGTGAAAGCATTTTAAATGCTCTTTACTCATTCAAGCATGATTATTGCCAGATGTTCTTATCAGAGCAGATTATATCAATGGTTGATCCTGAATATGATTTCTACACAAGAATCATCATGGAGGACGATCTTTCAGATGATAGATATATGTACAAATATGGTATGTATATCGGACCAAATGAGCTTGGAATTGCAGCCCACTTGCGTAGCCTTCCACACGAAGATGTTGTGGCTATGGCACAGACTTACGTTCAGGGCTACATCAAAGGCTTTGAGGTAACTGGCAAGGATATTTCTATCAAAGATACAGTTGGTGTCAATGCTCCGGTTGGATTTGAGCTTATGACTCGTGAAGCAATTCGCCTTTTCGACGAAGCAGGCCTTGCAGCTACTGTTAGATTTGGTGGCACATCATCTCGCAACCTTTTCTCAAGCGTACCTAACAAGCAGTGCGAGTATGATCACAAGGATGACAGAGCATACTATTGGGATAAGGGCATGGCAGACAGATTCCTTGAGGTTCAAAAGAACACTCTTGAAAAGCACAAGGAGCTTGCTGCAGTATATGGTGGCCCAGCTGTCATCGAGACATTTGGAGAGGTTCCATTTGAACCAGCTAATAGAGATGCAAATGCAGTATACTCTGACAAGCAAAATGAGCTTAATGTTTACTATGCAAGCCAGAATGGTCAGATAAACAATCAATACATCAAGGGAGAAGAGCGTAGCTTTACAATTATTGCTTATCCTATCCCTGAGATTGGTAAGGATTTCAATGAAATCTTTAACGAGACAGTTGCTGTTAACACAATGGATTATGAGTTATACAAGAATATTCAGCAGCATATCATCGACGTATTAGACCAAGGTGAAAAGGTTCACATTACAGGTCGTGGAGACAATCACACTGATATTACAGTTAAGCTTCATCACTTGGATGACCCTGCGCACCAGACTAATTTCGAGAACTGTGTTGCAGATGTTAATATCCCAGTTGGTGAGGTATTCACAAGCCCAGAGCTTGAGGGAACAAATGGTGTTCTTCATGTCACTCAGGTATATCTTAATGAGCTTGGATACCGCAATCTTGAAATGAAGTTTGAAGATGGCAAGATTGTTTCATACACATGTAGCAATTTTGAAACTGAAGAAGAAAATAAAAAATATATTTACGACAATGTTCTGCATAAGCATGACACTCTTCCTATGGGAGAGTTTGCTATCGGAACAAATACCAGAGCTTTTGTAATGGGACAGAAATACTCCATTGCAGATAAGCTTCCAATCCTTATAGCAGAAAAAACAGGTCCACACTTTGCAGTAGGTGATACATGCTATTCTCACGCCGAGGATGTACCTATGTACAATCCAGATGGCAAGGAATGTATCGCAAGAGACAATTCTTGCTCACTACTTCGTAAGACGGACTTTTCAAAGGCATATTTTAATTGCCACACAGATATTACAATTCCTTACTATGAGTTAGGGGATATCACAGTTATTACAGCAGATGGCCGTGAGCTTCCAATCATACGCGAAGGTCGCTTTGTAGTTGCTGGTACCGAAGAGCTCAACAAGGCATTAGATATGTAAAAATAGCAAGTAGGCCACAAGCTCTTAGATCTCTCAAGCGAGACGTTCTAGTCGAGTGGAGAAATACTAAGGCTTGTTGCCGTGACTTGCGAGATATATGGAGGATAATGGAATGGCAAAGGTAAGTATAGTTATGGGTAGCGACAGTGATATGCCGGTAATGGCAAAGGCTGTAGAAGTACTTGAGAGATTTGGCGTAGATTACGAGATGAGAATTATCTCAGCTCATCGTGAGCCAGATGTTTTCTTTGAGTATGCAAAGGGCGCAAAGGATAGAGGCGTTCAGGTTATTATCGCTGGAGCAGGCAAGGCAGCACATTTGCCTGGTATGTGTGCAGCATTATTCGAAGGGCCTGTTGTTGGTATCCCAATGAAGACTAGCGACCTTGGTGGTGTAGATTCGCTCTATTCCATTGTTCAGATGCCTACAGGTGTACCTGTAGCTACAGTTGCAATCAACGGTGGTGCAAATGCAGGTATTCTTGCAGTTAAAATGCTTGCTATGGCGGACTCTGCACTTGCAAGCAAACTCCACGATTTTATCGTAGAGCAGAAAGAATCAGTTGAGAAAAAAGACAGCCAGCTTCAAGCTGAGGGTTATAAATCATTTTTGTAGATATGTAGAAGGAAACTCTTTTAATTAAGGGTTTCCTTTTATTTATAAAATTTTGAACAAGAAACAAAGGAGAGAAACATGGATTACAAGAGTTCAGGAGTAGATATCGAGGCAGGATATGAGTCAGTGGAGCTCATGAAGAAGTTTGTAAAGGGCACTATGAGACCAGAGGTACTTGGCGGCCTTGGCGGATTTTCAGGAGCATTTGATTTAAGCGCCATTAAGAACATGGATGAGCCAGTTCTTTTATCTGGCACAGACGGTTGTGGAACAAAGGTAAAGCTTGCATTCCTTATGGATAAGCATGACACAATCGGAATTGATGCTGTTGCAATGTGTGTTAACGACGTTGCATGTGCAGGTGGAGAGCCACTTTTCTTCCTTGATTATATTGCATGCGGAAAGAACATCCCTGAAAAGATTGCTACAATCGTTAGCGGTGTAGCAGAAGGATGCAAGCAGTCTGGCTGCGCCCTTGTAGGTGGTGAAACAGCAGAACATCCAGGTCTTATGCCTGAGGAGGAATATGATCTTGCTGGTTTTGCAGTAGGTATTGTTGATAAAAAGGATATTATTACAGGTGAAACACTTAAGGATGGAGATGTACTTATTGGTATGGCTTCTACAGGTGTTCATTCAAATGGTTTCTCTCTTGTTCGTAAGATTTTCGATATGACAAAGGAAAGTCTTGATACATATTATGATGAGCTTGGTACAACTCTTGGAGAGGCTTTAATTGCTCCAACACGTATTTACGTTAAGGCACTTAAGGCAGTAAAGGATGCAGGTGTTAGAGTAAAGGCTTGCTCACATATTACAGGTGGCGGCTTCTACGAGAATATTCCACGTATGCTTCCAGAAGGAAAGCGTGCTGTAGTAGAGAAGGATTCTTATGAAATTCCTGCAATCTTCAAGCTTATGGCTAAGAAGGGTAATGTTTCTGAGCAGATGATGTACAACACATACAATATGGGACTTGGTATGATTGTGGCAGTTGATCCAGCTGATGTTGATAAGACAATGGAAGCTATGCGCTCTGCTGGGGACACACCATATGTTGTTGGTAAGATTGTTGACGGAGAAAAGGGAGTAGATTTAGTTTAATGAGAATAGCAGTTTGCGTATCTGGAGGTGGCACAAACCTCCAGGCAATCATTGATAAGATTAACTCAGGCGAGATTCATAACACTGAAATAGCTGTTGTTATATCTAACAATAAAAATGCATATGCTTTAGAGCGTGCTGCAAAGGCGGGAATCGAAGGGGTTTGTATTTCGCCTAAGGATTATGAGAATCGAGAAGCATTTAATAAGTCTTTTTTGGAGAAATTGAATTCATATAATGTAGATCTAGTTGTATTGGCAGGATTTTTAGTAGTAATACCGGAGGAAATGATTCGTCAGTACAGAAATAGAATCATTAATATTCATCCATCTTTGATTCCAAGTTTTTGCGGTACAGGCTTTTATGGATTGAAGGTTCATGAAGGGGTTCTTGAACGTGGTGTAAAAGTCACTGGAGCAACATGCCACTTTGTGGATGAAGGTACAGATACTGGCCCAATCATTCTCCAGAAGGCTGTAGAGGTAATGGAGGATGATACTCCAGAAACACTTCAGCGCCGAGTAATGGAGCAGGCTGAGTGGATAATTATGCCACGCGCAATCGATTTAATTGCCCGTGGATGTGTATCTGTGGTTGATGGAAAGGTAAAAATAGGAGAATAAGAATGAAAGTATTAATTGTAGGTAGCGGTGGAAGAGAGCATGCAATTGCGCTTGCTGTTTCTAAAAGCTCTAAGGTTGAGAAGATTTACTGTGCACCAGGTAATGCTGGTATTGCGGAGCTTGCAGAGTGCGTAGATATTAAAGCGATGGAGTTTGATAAGCTTGTAGCTTTCGCAAAAGAAAATGCTATTGATTTGACAATAATTGGCATGGATGACCCACTTGTAGGTGGAGTTGTAGATAAGTTTGAGGAAGCTGGCCTTCGTTGCTTTGGTCCTAGAAAGAATGCTGCTATCCTTGAAGGCTCAAAGGCTTTCTCAAAGGATTTAATGAAAAAATATAATATCCCAACAGCGGGTTATGAGAACTTCACAGATCCTGAGGCGGCTTTAAAGTACCTTGAAACTTGCAAATATCCAATCGTACTTAAGGCAGATGGACTTGCTCTCGGCAAGGGTGTTCTTATTTGTGAGACACATGAGGATGCGGTTGCAGGTGTTGCAGAAATCATGCAGGACAAGAAATTCGGTGATGCCGGCAATACAATGGTAGTAGAGGAATTCATGACAGGTCGTGAGGTTTCTGTGCTTTCATTTGTTGATGGTAATACAGTAAAAATCATGTCTTCAGCCCAGGACCACAAGCGTGCAGGCGATGGTGATACAGGGCTTAACACTGGTGGAATGGGTAATTTCTCTCCATCCCCATTCTTCACAAAGGAAATTGAGGATTTCTGCCAGAAGAATATTTTCCAGACTACAGTTGACGCTATGAAGGCTGAGGGAAGAGAGTTTAAGGGCGTAATTTTCTTTGGTCTTATGCTCACAGAAGAGGGACCAAAGGTTCTTGAGTATAATGCTAGATTTGGCGACCCAGAAGCTCAGGTTGTCCTTCCACGTCTTCAGAATGATATTATCGATGTTATGGAAGCTTGTATTGATGGAAAGCTTGATCAGATTGATCTTAAGTTTTCAGATGAGGCAGCTGTATGTGTAGTTCTTGCATCAGATGGTTATCCTGTAAAGTACGAAAAGGGATTCCCTATCACAGGTTTCGAAAAGTTCAACAACAAGGATTATTATTGCTTCCATGCTGGAACAGCTAAAAATGACAAGGGAGAAATCGTTACTAACGGTGGACGTGTGCTTGGTATCACAGCTCTCGGCAAAGATTTAGTAGAGGCTAGAGCAAAAGCATATGAAGCAACAGAGTGGATTGATTTTGAAAATAAATATATGAGACACGACATTGCTAATGCCATCCTTAAATAAAATTGTGTTTTAATTGTGAATTTGTACAAAAAGGCAAAAGCACTTTTTTGCAAAACTCCAAAATTTGTGTGCAGCTCTTTACAGGAGAGGGATTTCCATGTAAAGTAGTTGCATAACAAATTTCGGATTGTTACTGTTCGATGTTCGTACAGGCAAGACTGAATCATATCCCAGAGTCGTGTGTATGACTTTTATTTTTGGTGGGGTAGGTTCGGTCATTTTTTGTTTATAAGAGAGTATTTATGAAAATTAAAAAAGTTCTTAACAACAATGCTGCATTGGCATCAGATGAAAACGGAAATGAAATAATATATACAGGCTGTGGAATTTGTTTTCAGAAGCGTCCAGGAGATGAGCTTGAGGAAAGCAAAATCGAAAAGACCTTTGTAATGGAAAAAGCAAATGAACAGTTCTTAAAGCTGGTTTCTGAAATGCCGTACGAAGAGATTCAGGTTGCAGATGAAATAATAAAATATGCATCTGAGAATCTTGGCAAAAGACTTTGCAACAACATTTACATCACTCTCACAGACCATTTGGGATTTGCTATAGAACGAAGCAAAAGCGGTACATTTTTAAAAAACAAGCTTTTGTGGGAAATCAAAAACTACTATAAAGTTGAATACAACCTAGGATGTCATGCCCTTGAAATTATAAAGGACAAGCTTGGAGTTGAACTTCCAGAAGATGAGGCTGGCTTCTTTGCACTTCATATCGTAAATGCGGAATTAGATGGAAACATCCATCACACTATGGAAGCTCCGGAAATCATCGATGACATCATCAGCATAGTTAAATATACATACAAGAAAGATTTGGATGAAGATTCCTTCTCATATGAAAGATTCATCACTCATCTGAAATATTTTTTGCAGAGAGCTGAGCGTAATGCTTATTACGAACCTCAGGATCCAGGAATCTTCGAAATAATTATGGAGAGATTCCCAGAGGCATACAATTGTGCCACACGTATTAAAAGCTATATGGAATCAAAATATCCAGAAAAGCTTACAGACGAAGAAATGTTGTACCTTACAGTACACATTGCTCGAATAACAGATAGAGATTAACCAGGGATGGTTACGGCGTTAGAGTCGGCTAGACCCGTACGATAATCATATAGTCAATCAGGCTATAGCTTTGTCGTGCGGGTTTTTTTATTAGGTAATATTCAGTCCAGTGCGCAGGGGCTGTATAGTATATAAGAGAAAAAGGAGAAACAAATTATGGCAAGCAAATATGATGGCTTGGCTCGCATCATTATCCAGAATGTGGGCGGAAAAGACAACATTCAAAGTATTACACATTGTGTAACAAGACTCAGATTTTCACTTAAAGACGAAAGCAAAGCAAACACAGACATTTTAAAAGAGACAGACGGAATCGTTACAGTAATTCAGTCTGGCGGTCAGTACATGGTAGTTATTGGAAATCATGTACCACAGGTATTCGACGCAGTTATCAGCGTAGGACATCTTGAAAGCAAATCTGCATTAGCAGGTGGAAATGAAATCGAATCAACAGGAAAGCAAAATCCATTTAATGCTTTCATTAGCATCATTACTAGCGTGTTCACACCATTCCTTGGAGTGCTTTGTGCATGCGGTATTTTAAAGGGTGTACTTGCTCTTCTTACAGCAATTGGGGTTATGTCTGCAGCAGGCGGAACATACAACTTCCTTTACTCACTTGGCGACGCAGCATTCTACTTCTTACCACCAATTCTTGGTATGACAGCAGCAAAGAAGTTCAAGCTTCCAGAGATGGAAGGCTTACTCATTGGTCTTGCTATGGTTTATCCATACTTGACAGGCGGAGATTATGATATTTCAAACTTATTTGGAATCCCAGTTTCAATGCCACCTTCAGGAAACTATACATCATCAGTTATTCCTGTTATCCTTGCAGTAGCATTTGCTGCATGGTTTGAAAACAAGTGTGTTAAGAAAATTGTTCCAGATACAATCAAGTTATTCGGTGTTCCACTTATCACATTGTTTGTAACATTCGTATTAACAATCTTTATCATTGGACCAGTTGCATCTGCAATTGCTAACGTACTTGCATTGTTCTTCAATACATTAAATGCATTAAGCCCAATCCTTATGGGTGCAGTTGTTGGTTTCTTCTGGCAGATACTTGTTATGTTTGGTCTTCATTGGTCACTTGTACCAATCGCATTATCAAACCTTTCAACATCAGGTGAGGATATCATTCTTGTAGCTATGCTTGGTACAACATTTGCTCAGACAGGTGCTGTTCTTGGTATCTGGCTCAAGACAAAGGATAAAAAGATTAAGTCACTTGCACCAGCTGCATTCGTTTCTGGTCTTGCAGGTGTTACTGAGCCAGCTATTTACGGTCTTACACTTCCAAAGAAGGCTCCATTCTTCCGTACATGTGTTATCGCAGGCGTTGCAGGTGCAGTTCTTTGTACAATGGGTGTAAAGGCATACCAGATGGCAGGTATGGGTGTATTCGCATACCCAGCATATGTAAATACTTCTACAAATGATACAAGAGGTATGATTATCTCAATCGTTGTTACTTTAGCATGTGTAGTTGCAGGATTCCTTTCAGAGCTTATTTTCTACAAGGATGACGCTCCAGCAAAGAAGGAAGTAAAGGTTGAAGGTTCAGCACAGGCTGAGACACTTGTAGCTCCAATCAAAGGTGAATTAAAGCAGTTATCAGACATCGCTGATGCAGCATTCTCTTCAGGTGCAATGGGCAAGGGTATTGCAATTGCTCCATCAGAAGGAAAGGTTTACGCTCCAGCAGATGGTACAATTACAGCATTCTTTGCAACAGGTCATGCAATCGGTATTACAACTGACAAGGGTGCAGAAATTATCATCCATGTAGGTATGGATACTGTTAAGCTTGAGGGTAAAGGCTTTGAACCAAAGGTTAAGCAGGGAGATAAAGTTAAGAAGGGTGACCTTTTATTAGAATTTGATATTGATTATATTACTTCAGAAGGATACTCTGTTGATACACCAGTTATCATTACAAATACACCAAAGTATGATGACGTTATTCCTACAGATGCTGCTTCAGCTGCAGTAGGTGATACACTTATTACATTACTATAGTTATAAAAATGGGTTGAAGGATTAACTTCAACCCGGCTTATGAAATATTTAGAAAGCGAGGCTTTAAAATGAGTACATTTAGAGAAGATTTCTTATGGGGAGGCGCAGTAGCCGCAAACCAGTTTGAGGGGGCATGGGACGTAGATGGTAAAGGAGCATCTGTGTCAGATATGTGCACAAATGGAAGCCACACAACTCCAAAGCGTGTAACTACTAAAATCGAAGAGGGTACTCTCTATCCTTCACATGAGGCAATAGATTTTTATCATCACTATGAAGAAGATATTGCACTCTTTGCTGAAATGGGATTCAAGGTGTTCCGTACATCAATTAACTGGACTAGAATTTTCCCTACAGGAATGGAATCAGAGCCAAACGAGGCAGGTCTTGCTTTCTATGACAAGGTTTTTGATTGCTGCAAAAAGCATGGTATTGAGCCACTTGTAACTATTTCTCATTATGAGTTGCCATATGCTCTTGTTGAGAAATACAACGGATGGGAGGGCAGAGAGCTTATCGAGTACTTTATGAATTATTGCAAGGCTATCTTTGCAAGATATAAAGGAAAGGTAAAGTATTGGCTAACTTTCAACGAAATCAATGCAGGTACAATGCCACTTGGTGCAGTTTTATCTACAGGTACTATCAAGGGATATTCAGGTCCTGTTACAGAAGTTCCAAATAAGCCACAGGAGAGATTCCAGGCACTTCATCATCAGTTTGTTGCATCAGCACTTGCAGTTAAGTATGCCCATGACAATTATCCTGAGTACAAGTTAGGTAACATGATTTGCTTCGTAACATCATACCCAGCAACATGCAATCCTGCTGATATTATTGCAAATCAGGAGCATATGAGAGAAGTAAACTGGTATTGTTCAGATGTTCAGGTTCGTGGTGAATATCCAGCATATGCTCAGAGCATTTGGGACAAGCATGGCATCACAATCAAAATGGAGCCAGGAGATGCAGAAATTCTTAAGCAGGGTACTGTTGACTTCTATACATTCAGCTACTACATGTCAAATGTAATCAGTGGTGATCCAGAGGCAAATAAGGGCGAAGGAAACCTTATTGCAGGCGGAAAGAACCCATACCTTGAATCATCAGATTGGGGATGGCAGATTGACCCACAAGGACTTAGATATTCTCTTAATGAAATCTATGACAGATATCGTATTCCTCTTATGGTTGTTGAAAATGGACTTGGAGCAAAGGACGAGATTGAGGCTGATGGTTCAATAAACGACGACTATAGAATTGATTACCTCAGAAAGCATATTTCAGAAATGAAAAAGGCAGTAGAGGACGGTGTAGATTTGATGGGCTACACACCATGGGGATGTATTGATTTGGTTAGTGCATCAACAGGTGAAATGGCAAAGAGATACGGTTTCATTTATGTAGAAAAATACGACGATGGAACAGGCACTCTTGCTCGTAGAAAGAAGAAATCTTTTGATTGGTACAAGAACGTAATCGAATCAAATGGTGAGAATCTTTAATACATGTGTTTAATAAAAGGCAGTCTAGCGATGCTAGGCTGCCTTTAGTGTTATTGAACTTTTCTATTTCCTGCAAGAACTTCATGATAATCTTCGAGGTTCTTTCTTAAAAGTGTTGGAATCTGTAATTCGTATGGGCAATGTGTCATGCATTTGCCACATTCAACACAATCATTTATCTTTTCCATTTCTGCCTGCCAGTACTCATTTAACCAACTTGCACTTGGCGCACGTCTAAGCATAAGAGACATACGATTGCACTGGTTTATCTGAATTCCCACAGTACAAGGCATGCAATAGCCACAGCCTCTGCAGAAATCACCCATAAGTTCTTTTCGCTCTTTATCGATAAAAGCTTTGATACTGTCATCCATGGTAGGAGTGCTATCCATAAAGGCAAGCCACTCATCTAATTCAGATTCACGTTGAATACCCCAAATTGGAACGGCTCCATCGAATTGAGATATGAAGGCCATAGCAGCTTTTGAATTGGTGATTAGTCCGCCAGCTAGACCTTTCATAGAAATAAATCCCATTTCATGCTTGTTACATAGATGGATTAACTCGACTTCTTTGTCTGTTGCTAAATAGCTCATTGGATACTGTAATGTCTCGTATAAACCAGATTCAATGATTTCTTTTGCTACTCCAAGCTTGTGAGCTGTACCGCCAATATGTCTAATCTTACCTTGACGCTTAGCTTCTACTAAGCATTCGTAAAGCCCGGTGCCATCTCCTGGTTTAAAACACTGTGGCATCATATGTAACTGATATATATCGATATAGTCGGTCTTTAGGTTTGTTAGTGAAGTATCTAAATCTTTCCAAAATTCTTCTGGTGTTTTTGCAGCAGTTTTTGTTGCAATAATAATATCTTCACGTTCAACATAGCCTGTTCCAAATGCTTCACCTAATTTGATTTCGCTGTCGCTGTATGCTCTTGCAGTATCGAAGAATCGCATACCACCGTCGTAAGCTTTTCTAAGAATTCTAACTGCTTCTTCAATGCTAACACGTTGAATAGGCAATGCACCAAATCCATTTTGAGGAACTTTTATGCCAGTTTTTCCTAAAACGATATCTTTCATTTAGAAATCCTCCTATTACATATTTAATTGTTGCTGATATTTTATCATGTAGGAGAGAATAAAGTCTAATTTTCTTAAAATATGGTAATATCATAAATAAAGATGGGAGAAGGATAAGGGGAACATGCAGGTAGCTTTAGTACAGTATCGACTATTGATGAAATTCTTAGATAGATTAATTATAGGAGGAAGTATTAATGTTAAAAGTTACTTTAAAGATTGAAGGAATGATGTGCGGCATGTGTGAGGCTCATATTAATGATGTGATTAGAAAAGTGGTTCCTGATGCAAAAAAGGTAAAGAGTTCATATGCAAAAGGTGTAAGTACATTTATATCTGAAACAGAGCCAGATAAAGACGAGCTTACAGCTGCAATTGCTGAAACTGGATATACCTTGCAAAACATTGAGACAGAAGAATATACGAAAAAAATATTTGGATTGTTTTAGAACAGTTGATAATAAGAAAACAAAAATGGTAAAGCGGCTTGTGAAAGCCGCTTTTTTAGTGGGTTTTGATAAATGTTTAAACAATTGACACAATTCAAACAAAAAGGTGATTTTTGGCGAATAGATTTACTTTAATAAAATCCTCAAAAAAGGCTTTACAAGTGAAGTTACAGGTGATATTATAATCGAGCACTGAGGGACAGCAAGTCACACAGAGCAAAACAAATAAACGAAGATTGATAACTGAACAGTGAAACAAACCT